>NZ_CP015136.1:325000-650000 GCF_001618865.1 Luteitalea pratensis | reverse complement strand
TGCTCGGCAGCGTCGGCCGCCGCCGCGCCGTGGTAGTCGGCCACGATCCGGCGGCCCAGCTCGTACCGCAGGTCGGACGAGGTCGTCTCCCCGGACGCAAATCGACGCTGCCGCTCGGCAATCGCCGCCGGCGTCAAGTCGGTGAGCAGCGTGAAGTACATCCACATCACCTCGTCGGTGCCGCGGAATTGCTCCACGATCTTGCGCAGCATTTCCTCGGGCGGCTCGTTGATCCCGACGTAGTTGCCGAGGCTCTTGGACATCTTCTCCACGCCGTCGAGACCGATCAGCAGCGGCGTCGTGAGGATGATCTGCGCCGGCAGGCCATACGCGGGCATGATGTCGCGGCCGACATTGAGATTGAACAGCTGATCGGTGCCGCCGAGTTCGACGTCGGCCTTCAAAAACACCGAGTCGTAGCCCTGGCTCAACGGGTACAGGAACTCGTGCAACGCGATCGGCTGCCCGCTGTCGTACCGCTGGCGGAATTCCCGGCGTTCCAGCATCTGCGCGACGTTGTATTGCGCCGCCAGCTTCACCCAGTCGACGCTTGTCAGCGTGCCCAGCCAGCGGCTGTTGAAATCGACGATCGTCCTCTCCGGGTCGAGGATGCGGAAGACCTGCTGCCGGTAGGTATCGGCATTGGCCTGCACAGCCTCGGCCGTCAACGGCGGTCGCGTCTTCGATCGCCCGGTCGGATCGCCGATGAGTCCGGTGAAGTCGCCGATCAGGAACACCACGGTATGGCCCATCTCCTGGAAGTGCTTCATCTTGCGAATCAGCACGGTGTGGCCCAGGTGCAGGTCAGGCGCAGTGGGATCGAAACCGACCTTGACGACCAGCGGACGCCCGCTCGCCTGCGCTTCCGCGAGCCGCGACCGCAGGTCGGCGGCACGCACGACGTCCACGCAGCCGCGCGTCAGATAGGCAAGATGCTCCTCGAGCTCCATCGGCACGTACTATAGCCGCCCCTTGCCTCCACCCCGGCGCCTCGATCGCTGGTTCAAGGGCGTGCGTCGCGAGCCGATTTCCCCATGACAGGCGATGGCGCGCCCCCTGTCCGCCGTCTCTCCGAGGAACCGATGATCAGACGTGACGACACCAGCGACGAGAGCGACGACCGCCGCAGCCATCCGCGCCTTCCCGCACGCCTGCTCCCGACGCTGTCGGCCCAATTGAGCGGCGGCTCCAAGGTGACGCTGCTCGACCTGTCGCAGCATGGCGTACGCCTCGAGACGACGCGACACATGCGGCCCGGGCAGATGGTGAGCTTGCGCTTCTCCATCGATGACCAGATCGTCACGATCAACGCTTCCGTGGTTCGAGCCTCGATCGTGCGCGTCGGCGCCGAAGAGGTGCGTTACGAGACGGGCCTCCGGCTGAGCGACGAGTTCTCCTGCGATCAGTTGCAGGTCGCCCTTGTCGAGCAGCAAGGCACGAACGAGTCGAGCGTGCCCGAAGACGTCGCGTGCCCCGAGCCGTTCGTGTTCGCGGCAGTCGAGAATGCGGCGGGACACGTGGATTCGAGTCGCGGCTGGTGGCTCTCCGGCAACCGGACCGAGCGGCCCGCCAGCCTCGAAGGCCGCTGAGGAACACGACCATCGTGCCGGGCCAACGCCCGCTTGTCACAGGAGACGCCGTGTCCCAGAAGGACGCCGAGAATCGCCGTCAGCATCGCCGGATACCTGCCACGTCGCTGCCGTCCCTGACGGCACGGATGAGCGGCGGAGCCGCCGTGAAGCTGCTCGACGTCTCCAGGCGTGGCGTGCGGCTCGAGACCAACCTGCACATGCGGCCGGGACAGAGGGTCTGCATCCGCTTTGTCGCCGCCGATGCCACCGTCACCCTGACGGCGGCGGTCGTCCGGGCCACGGTGGCACACGTCGAATCGGACGGGATCCGCTACGAAACGGCGTTGTCGCTGGCCGGCGACCTCCTCCTCTGCGACCAACTGCACGAAGCCGCAATGCAGGAACCCGAGTCGCCCGATGCCGGGCCACCCACCCCTACCCAGAACGGACTCCGCGCGATCGTCGACTACACCGTGATCGTGCGCGGCGGACCGGATAGGTCGGCCTTGCTCGAAGGCCTCCAGAACAACAGCTGGTAACCCGATCATGCGCGGCGCTCTCGGCACACGCGTTCGTGTGTCGGCCTGTCCGGTGAGGGGCTCGTCGGCCTCGCCTCGCAGGATCTCGAGTCGTCTCGCACGCGGCCTGACCCCACGCCGTCTGCGGCGTAGGATAGGGCGATGGTTGGCCGATCCTCGCGTGGCGTGAGCCGCCGTACCGTGCTCCGCGTCGCGACCGGCGTCACGGCTGGTCTCGTCGTCGGCGAGTTCGCCTACGGGAGCCTGTACGGGCGGCTTCATCTCGGGGTCACGCGCGCCGAGGTGCCATGCGGGGCACTGCCGCAGGCGCTCGACGGACTTCGGATCGGCCTGATCACCGACACTCACCACAGCACGTTCACGTCGCTGTCGTTCATCGATGAAGCGGTGACCCTGTTGCAGGCAGAGGCACCGGACATGGTGGTCCTCGGCGGGGACTACGTGACCCTTCGCAACCGGCGGTACATTCCCGATGCTGCGGCACCATTTGCGCGCCTGAGCGCGCCGCAGGGCGTGTTCGGGATTCTCGGCAACCACGACGACGGCGTCGAAATGCCGCACGTCCTGCGCCGGGCCGGCGTCGCGGTCCTCGACGACGCGAGGACGCGCCTGACGGTGCGCGGAGAGGTCGTCGACCTGATCGGCATCGACTACTGGACCCGCAGGATCGACGACATCCGGCGCGTCGCCCGCGGGCACGCCCCGTTCTCGATCCTGCTGGCGCACGACCCGCGACGGCTGCACGAAGCCGCGGCCCTGCGCCTGCCCCTCGTCCTCTCGGGACACACGCATGGTGGACAGGTCTCGATGCCGGTGATCGGCGCGGTCGCGGCGCGAAAGTTCCCCGTCGCGGCGGGGATCGGCCGCAAGGGCGAGACCTCGCTGTTCGTGAGCCGCGGTGTCGGCACCGTCCTTCTGCCCTGCCGCATCGATTGCCCGCCGGAGGTGGCCGTGGTCACCTTGCGCCGCGCGCCGGCTGCCTGAGGCTACCGAGGCCGGGCTCCACCTCCGCGTAGCCGCGGGACTTCCGCCTTCGCCGAGGCTACGGCGGACAAGTCGTCCCGCGCAACGCGCCGGACAAGTGGTCTATGGCGCCAGCGCCACCACCGGTCACGATACGCGGCCCAGGTAGCCGGCAGGCTGTAGGCCGTAGGCGGCGAATATCGTTGGAGTCCGGCGCCTACGAGATTCGTTGGAGTCCGGCGAGTCGGAGAGGCACCGGTCCTACCGCGAGCGACAGACGAAGCGGCGCCCCTCGACATGCCACGTCGCGTCGAGAACGCGCGTTATGGCCTCGGTATAGATGCGGTGCTCCTCGACCAGGATGCGCGCCGCCAACGAGGCGGGCGTGTCGTCGTCGAGGACCGCAACCGTGGCTTGCGCGACGATCGGGCCGGCATCGAGTTCCGGCGTCACGAGATGGACCGTGGCCCCCGCCACCTTGACGCCGTGCGTCCATGCCTGGTGCTGGGCGTCGACGCCGGGGAAGGCGGGCAGCAGGGATGGATGTACGTTCAGGACCGGCCCCGGCGCACGCTCCAGGAAGAACGGGCTCAGGATGCGCATGAATCCGGCGAGGCAGATGACCGAGGCGCCCGCCTCGACGAGCCGTGCCACCAGGGCTTGCTCGAAAGCGGCGCGCGACTCGAACCGCTTGTGCTCGATGACGGCGGTTGGAATGCCGGCGGTACGTGCATGCTCGAGGCCGCCTGCGTCCGGCCGGTTCGAGATGACCACGCCGACCCGTGCGGCGAGCCGGCCGTCGCCGATGGCGCGGATGATCGCGTGGAGGTTGCTGCCGCGGCCGGAGATGAGGACGCCAAGCACCGGCACGGCGCTATCGATGGGAGGGATGGCCGGTCCGTTGGTCATGGGCGCTCAAGGATAGAACGGCAGCGGCCGATTCCCGCGCTACCATACAAGCCTCGCCTTCGATGAGCCCACGCTCTGCGGTGAGCAAACCCGGGGCGGCGGCCATGTCTGCCGGGGAACGCAGACAGACGATGCGCGACGGGCCTTGTTCGTCGCTCCGGAGGCCCAGCTGCATGACAGGGACAGTCACGCAGGTCGTGCGGTTCAAATGAAGGTACTGCTGCTGTCGACGCGCCCGTTGGGCGCGGCCGAGATCGACCGCGTGCTGCTGTCGGGTCTTAACCCGTCGGCCTTGGACGTGTGTCCCTCCGTGAACCTCGCACTGACGCGGCTCGAGACGTTCCCGCCCGACCTCGTGATCGTCAACCTTCCGGAAGGCGACGCGGGCGACGCGGTGCGTCGGCTGCAGGCACGAAGCCCGGGAGTCCCGATCGTGGTGGTGGCTCCGCCCTCCGGGCTCGACGAGTCCGCTGACCAGTCCGTGAATGCCGGTGGCGCGCAGGTTGCCGTCGAGCACAACGGCACCGATGCCACAACCGACATCGACGTCGACGTGCTGACCCGCTCGGCGCCCGACACGACGCGTCCATCTCCGGGAGCCGAGATCCACATCACCAACGCGGCCCTGGCGGAGGCGCGCGAGGAACTCGACTCGCTCGCGCGCGGCGGCGTGACCGATGCCCTCGACGCCGAGACCCGCTGGCTGCTCTACGAGGTGGCATCCATCGGTCACGTGTCGACGACACTCGAGGGCGACATCCTCGCGTCCAACGATATCGCCGCCCAGTTGCTCGGGCACTTCTCGCCCGATGCGCTCGAAGCCGTCGGTGAGATGCCACGCCCGCTGCTACAGGCGGCAGGGGCGTACCCGCAGCGACCCTCACGCTTCGAGCTGTGCCTGCAGCACGGAACGGATGGCCCGCTGCACTGGATCGTCGGCCTTGCCCTGCCGCAGGGTGGCGCGCCGGTGACCGTGACGTGGTTCCTGATCGACGTCAGCGAGCAGCGCCTGCAGGCACGACGTGCCCGCTTCCTCAGGCGCATGGACGCGTTGACCCACGTGCTGTCGGCAGCGACAGCGGAATGCGCAACGCTCCTCGATACCGGCAGCCGGGCCCTGTCCACCGCCCGCTCGAAGATTTCCGACGATGTCGACGTCGAGCAGGCGATGCACGCGTTGTCGCGGACGCATGCGGTGCTGGCACAGCTCGCGGGGTTCGCGCGGCGCCGCGCACGACGACCGTCGCTCCGCGAACTGCGTGCGCTGCTCGACCAGATCAGCCCGGTGCTTGTGCACGTCATCGGCGATGACGTGACGTGGACCATGTCCACCGGCGATGAGCCGTTGTACGCATCGCTGGATTCGTCCGAACTCGAACAGTGCATGACCGCCATCGTCACGCAGGGGCGCGAGGCGCTGCCGCTCGGCGGACAGATGAAGCTGTCGCTCACCGCGACCGTGCAGGACGGCACGAGCGAAGACGGCCGCGGCGCCAGGCCGGAGATCGTGATCGCGATCGAGTTGCAGGGCTACGGACTGCAGCCCGTCGTCGTGCCACCCACCGTGCAGACCCAGGTGATGAGACTCGGCGCCGAGTTCGTGCACGAGCAACCGGATCACCTCACCAATCGCCTCGTGCTCCGGCTCCCCCGCGTCTTCCTGACCGGAACCTGATCGCCCGGCCCCGCCTGCTCGCACCGGGCATCAGGTCTCAGGTCTCAGGCATCAGGCATCAGGCATCAGGCATCAGGCATCAGGCATGAGGCATGACGTCAGGCGTCAATGACCCACGTACTGCACGCTGCGATCGCCACTGACGATCTCCCCGATGACGGCGCCTTCGGACTCACCGGCCTCGGACAAGCGCTCCAGCACGTGATTGACCTGCTGGGCGGGCACGGCCAGCACCATCCCGATCCCCATGTTGAACGTGCGCCACGCGTCGGCGTCGGGGACGTCCCCCCTGCGCACGAGCCATGTGAACAGCGCCGGCACTTCCCAGGACGAACGGTCGATACGCGCTGACGTGCCTTCCGGAAGCACGCGCGGAACGTTGTCGGTGAGCCCGCCGCCGGTGATGTGCGCCATGCCGTTGATCAGGCCGTCGCGAACGAGCGGCAGCACCGGATTCAGGTACGAGCGGTGCGGCCGCAGCAACGCTTCGCCGATGCCGACACCGAGCTCCGGGATGTGATCGTGGATGCCGAGCATCAGCGTGTCGAAGGCGATGCGCCGGGCCAGCGAGTACCCATTGGTATGCAGCCCGGTCGAGGGCAGCCCGATGAGGGCGTCGCCGACACGGATGCGGTCGCCCGTGAGCACCAGCGGCCGCTCCACCACGCCGACGATGAACCCGGCGAGGTCGTACTCCCGGTTGGCGTAGAAGCCCGGCATCTCCGCCGTCTCGCCGCCCAGCAATGCGCAGCCGTTGGCCTTGCACGCGCGGGCCAGGCCGTCGACGATGTCGACCGCGATATCGGGCGAGAGGCGCCCGGTCGCGAGGTAGTCGAGGAAGAACAGCGGCCGCGCGCCCTGCACCAGGATGTCGTTGACGCAATGGTTGACGAGGTCCTCGCCGATGGTGGTGTGGCGGTTCAGCATGAACGCCACCTTCAGCTTGGTCCCGACTCCATCGGCGCTGGCCACGAGCACGGGGTCGGACGCCCCGGCCGCCTGCATGTGGAACAGCCCGCCGAACGACCCGATATCGGAGAGCACGCCAGGGGTGAAGGTCCCCTGCGCCAACCCGCGGATGCGGTTCACCACTTCATGCCCCGCGTCGATGTCCACCCCTGCCGACTTGTAGTCCATGCGTCTTTCCTCCGCCGCGGCCGCGCACGTCGCGCAGACCGACGCGGTTGCCGAAACTCAGAATTCCAGAGCGGTGATGAGGACCTGCGCCGCGGCGCGTACGGGCGCCTCGGGCGAGGCCTCCCAGTACTGCCGTCGCACCGTTGCGAAGAAGCGCTCCTCCGCGTAGTCCTCTTCGAGCATATCGAAGGCGTCACGAAGCAGGAGCGTGGCACCCTGCCGCGGCAGGTCGGGCACGATGGCGAGCAGTTGTCCCGGGTTGCGCATCACGGCCCGGCCGGTGGCCAGTGCGATGGGTGCGCGTACAGGGTCGTTGGCGGGCATGCCCAGCGCAAACAGCGCCGGCAGGGCCTCGGCGCGACCGATGGCCGAGAGATCGGCCAGCGCGGTGGCCGACGAACGGGCCAGTTCCTGGTAACCGAGGTTGTTCGCCGCGAACTCGAGCGACTCCTTGACGAAGCGGGCGTGCCCGTCGCAGTTGCTGCCGAGGCCGCAGATGGCGGCGGCGACCGTCGGCTGCAGTTCGCGACTCCCGGCGCGCTGCACCGCCACGAGCGTCGGCAGCCCGCGCTTGTCGCCAATCAGGCCGATCGCCCTCACCGCGTCGTCCTGCAGCGGGCCTTCCAGCTGGGCGATCTTCGCGAGGTCGTCGAGCGCGTACGCCGCCTTGTGAGCGCCAAGGGCCTCGATCACCGCCGATCGGAAGAAATCGACGCCACGCATGACCTCACGCCTCAGGACCGCCTGGACCTTCGGATCCGCGCCGTGCGCGGCGATGGCGTGGATCAGCGAGGGACGCACGAACTCGGCCTGCTCGCGATCGAGCGCCTGCAGAAGCTTTGGCGCGAGAGCTGGATCGGGATGGTCCTCGACGTACGCGTACGCGACCTCGCGCAGGCGGTCGTTCTCGTCGGCGAGCGCGTCGAGGAACACCGGCCTCGTCTTCGGGTCGTTGAAGCCCGAGAGCAGGACGAGAGCGCGGAAGCGGACGTAGCCGTCGGCGTGGCGGCGGGCGGCCTCGACGAGCATCGGCACGACGGCGGCGGCAGGGGCGCGGCGGAGCGTCGCCGACGCCTCGGCACGCGTCTGATAATCGAGTTTGCCCAGCTTGTCGATCGCCGCCTGCAGTACCGCGCGGTCCGACGTCGGCGCCGCCGGCGGCGTCCCCGGTTTGGTCGTCGCAGGCGCTATCGGCGCGGCAGGAGTTGGCCCCTTCGGCGTGGGCGGTCGGACCGGCTGGGTGCCGGCCACGGGTGGCGTCTGGGCGCAGAGCGGCGTCGTGCCAGTGCCCAGGGCGAACAGCGTGGCCAGCGCGACGACTGACGAACGGACGCGGATCACGTCAGACCTGCTCCTCGAGCACCAGACCCGGCTTGTCGAGCTTCAGCGCGAGCTGCAGGTACGCATCCTGATCCTTCGGGAACTCGATGGGATAGGTGCCCGTGTAACACGACGTGCAGTAATGCGTGCGCTCCGGTGTCACGGCGCCGAGCATGCCATCGAGGCTCAGGTACGCAAGCGAGTCGGCATCGAGGTAGGTCCGGATCTCCTCGAGGGTGTGCGTGGCGGCGATGAGTTCGGAGCGCCGTGGCGTGTCGACGCCGTAGAAGCATGGAGAAATCGTCGGCGGGCAGCTGATGCGCATGTGCACTTCACGCGCGCCGGCGGCCTTCACCATGCGGACGATCTTCCGGCTCGTCGTGCCGCGCACGATCGAGTCGTCGATGAGCACGACCCGGCGGCCCTCGAGAATGCTTCGGACCGGATTGAGCTTCACCCGCACGCCGAAATGGCGGATCGACTGCTGCGGCTGGATGAAGGTGCGGCCGACGTAATGGTTGCGGATCAGGCCCATTCGCATCGGGATGCCCGACATCTCGGAGAACCCGATCGCCGCGCAGACGCCGGAGTCGGGAATCGGCACGATCACGTCGGCTTCGACCATCGACTCCTGGGCCAGTTGTCGGCCCATGGCCGTGCGCGCCTCGTTCACGCTGCGCCCGAAGACGTAGCTGTCTGGGCGCGCGAAGTACACGTGCTCGAACACGCAATGCAAGCGCGCGGCCGGAGGGAACGGCTTGTGCGAGACGAGGCCTGCCTCGGTGATCACGACCACCTCGCCCGGTTCGACGTCGCGAACGTATGTGGCGCCAATCAGGTCGAGCGCGCACGTCTCGGAACAGGCGATCCACGCCTCGCCGAGGCGGCCGAGCGCGAGCGGGCGGAACCCGTGCGGGTCTCGCGCCGCGATCAGGCGATCGGGCGACATCATGAGAATCGAGTAGGCGCCCTGGACCTGTGCAAGTGACTCGATGGCCGCCTGTTCCTGCGACGGCGCTTGGGTGCGGGCATAGAGGTGAAGGACGACCTCCGTGTCGCTGCTCGTCTGGAAGATCGAGCCCTTCGAGACCAGGTCGCGCCGGATCTCGCCCGCGTTCACCAGGTTGCCATTGTGGCAGATCGACATCTGGCCGTGCACGCAGTCGATGAGGAAGGGCTGCGCGTTCTCGAGACGACTTTCACCGGCTGTCGAGTACCGGGTATGGCCGATCGCGCTGGAACCGGTCAGGCCCGACAGGGTGCGATCGTCGAAGATGTCGGCGACGTAACCCATGCCGCGCGCCACGGTCACATGATGGCCGTCGGCGGCGGCGATGCCGGCACTTTCCTGGCCACGGTGCTGCAGGGCATAGAGCCCCAGGTACGTCAGGTTGGCTGCTTCGGAATGACCGAAGATGCCAAAGACGCCGCATTCTTCCTTGAGCTCGTCCACCTGACCTCCGCCTTCCAACAAACCTTCATGCGCGCGCTGGCGACGCCAACGCGTCCTCGAGAGCATGCGCCCACACCGAGTGCAGTTCGCCCACGGCCATGGTCAATGGCGCGTCGCCATCCACGTTGACCGTCAACACACCGCCGCCGGTCGTGCCGATGACCGTCGCCTCGACCCCCGCCGCGGCCGCCCTGTCCAGCACCGCCGCCAGGTACCGCGGCTCGACGCCCAGGATCACTCTGCCCGCCGATTCGCTGAACAGCGTCGCATGCGCGACGGGCACGCCCGCCGGCCCGGTCACGCCCGCCACCTCGACGATGGCGCCGACAGGCGTGTCTCCGAACGTGCACTCCGCGAGCGCAACCGCGATCCCGCCCTCCGAGCAATCATGCGCCGACGCGACCAGTCTCTCGCCGACAAGCTGCGGCAGCAGCGCATGCAGCGCACATTCGTGCGCGAGGTCGAGCGCCGGCGGCAAGCCGCGGACCTGGCCATGAATCCGCTGCAGGTACTCGGTCGCGCCGAGTTCGGCGCGCGTCTCGCCAAGCAGCACGATCTTCAGACCGTCCGAGGGGAAGGTCTGGCCGACCACCGTCGACGCATCCTCGATCAGGCCGACAATGCCCAGCACCGGCGTGGGATAGATGGCCTTGCCATCGGTCTCGTTGTAGAGGCTGACGTTGCCGCCGGTGATCGGCACGTCGAAGGCCCGGCAGGCCTCGCCGATGCCGGCCACGGCCTCCACGAACTGCCACATGATCTCCGGCTTCTCGGGGTTGCCGAAGTTCAGGTTGTTGGTGGCGCCGATGGGGACGCCTCCCGCCAGCGCGACATTGCGTGCCGCTTCCGCAACCGCGAGCATCGCGCCCCGCTTCGGATCGGTCTGGCCGTAGCGCCCGTTGCCGTCGAGTGACATCGCCAGGGCCCGGTTGGTCCCCTTCACGCGCACGACCGGAGTCCCTCGGCCCGCAAGGCACAACGTGTTGGTGCGCACCATGTGGTCGTACTGCCGGTAGATCCACTGCTTGCTGGCGATCGTCGGCGACGCGAGCAGCGTCGTCAGCACATCGGCCGTCGACGGGAACGTCTTGAAGTGCGACGGCTGCAGCTGCTGGATGTCGTCGAGCCAGTCGGGTCGTTGCGACGGCCGGTCGTACAGCGGCGCCTCGTCGGCCAGCGCCCGTGCCGGCACCTCGGCGACCACCGTGCCGTTCTCGCGCACCCGCACGAGTCCGTCATCGGTGACCCGGCCGATGCACACGGCGTGAAGGTCCCACTTCTCGAAGATTCGCTCGACGTCGGCCTCGCGCCCTTCGTGGACGACAAAGAGCATGCGCTCCTGCGACTCCGACAACATGATCTCGTACGGCGACATGCCGGTCTCGCGCTGCGGGACCGTCGTCACCTCGACGTCCATGCCCATGTGGCCGCGAGCGCTCATCTCGGAAGTCGCGCACGAGAGGCCGGCCGCGCCCATGTCCTGCAACCCGACGAGTGCCCCGGTCTTCAACACCTCGAGACAGGCCTCGAGCAGCAGTTTCTCCATGAACGGATCGCCGACCTGCACCGCCGGCCGCTTCTCTGCCGACGCGTCATCGAACTCCGCCGACGCCATCGTCGCGCCGTGGATGCCGTCCCGGCCAGTACTCGCGCCGACGTAGTACACGGAGTTGCCGACGCCTTCGGCCTTGCCCTTGACGATGCCGTCTGCCGGAGCGATGCCCAGGCAGAACACGTTGACCAGGGGGTTGCCCGCGTAGCACGGATCGAAGAACGCCTCGCCGCCGACAGTCGGGATACCGATGCTGTTGCCGTACCCGGCGATGCCCGCGACCACGCCGGTGACGACGCGGCGCGTGCCCGGCTGCGCGAGATCGCCGAAGCGCAGGGAGTCGAGCAGCGCGATCGGCCGCGCGCCCATCGTGAAGATGTCGCGGATGATCCCGCCGACGCCCGTCGCCGCGCCCTG
Source organism: Luteitalea pratensis (assembly GCF_001618865.1). GTDB lineage: Bacteria > Acidobacteriota > Vicinamibacteria > Vicinamibacterales > Vicinamibacteraceae > Luteitalea > Luteitalea pratensis. The sequence continues at coordinate 638,464 of NZ_CP015136.1, read as the reverse complement.
GTAGGGCTCGATGAACGACGGGTGGTTGTGACTCTCGATCTTGAAGACGGCGGCCAGGCCGTCGCCGATGTCCACCGCGCCGGCGTTCTCGCCAGGGCCCTGCAGCACGCGCGGTCCCTGCGTCGGCAGCGTCTTCAGGTGGATGCGCGAACTCTTGTAGCTGCAGTGCTCGGACCACATCACCGAGAACATGCCGAGCTCGGTCATGTTCGGCTCGCGGCCGAGGATGCCAACGATGCGGGCGTATTCGTCTTCCTTGAGGCCGTGGCGGGCGAGGACGTCGGGCGTGATGGGCATGGTCAGATGTCGAGACTCGGACGCCGGGTCGTCAACGGGACAACCGGCGAAGGAAAATGGCGGCGACCACGACGTCCATGACCGCGGCGAGCACGAGAACCGCCGTCAGCGGCATCGGATCGATGCCGAGGTCGATCGTGCCCGTCCAGACAAGGGCCGCAAACACGAGCAACAGCGCGGACGACGCCAGCACCGCATGGACCACCGTCATCTTCGACTCGGCCATGGTTGCGTCTCCGGGCCACCTAAACGGCGCCAACCGTCAGGCGGCGCAGCACCGACTCGAACAGCACGAGGCCATCGTCGCTGCCGAGCACCTGCTCGCAGGCGCGCTCCGGGTGCGGCATGAGGCCCACCACGTTGCGGGTCGCGTTGCAGACGCCGGCGATGTTGTTCATCGAGCCATTGCAGTTGGCCTCTGGCGTGACCTCACCGGCCGCCGTCGCGTAGCGGAAGATGACCTGCCGCTGCGTCTCGATCCGATCGAGCACGTCGGAATCGGCGAAGTACTGCCCCTCGCCGTGTGCAATCGGCAGGCTGAGCACCTGTCCAGCGGTGCCGGCCTGCGTGAAGGGCGTGTCCACCTGCTCGACACGCACGTTGACGTGCTCACAGCGGAACTGCACCTGCCGGTTCCGGATCAGCGCGCCCTCGAGCAGGCCCGCCTCGCACAGGATCTGGAAGCCGTTGCAGATGCCGAGCACGGGGCCGCCCTGCGCGGCAAACGCCGTCACGGCCTGCATCACCGGCGAGAAGCGCGCGATGGCGCCCGTACGCAGGTAGTCGCCGTACGAGAAGCCGCCGGGGAGGATGACGACATCGGCCCCCTGCAGCGACGTGTCCTTGTGCCACAGGAACTCGGCCGGCTGGCCGAGCACGTGCTTCACGGCGTGATAGGCGTCGTGATCGCAGTTGGATCCGGGAAAGACGACGACCGCGAACTTCATGGGCGTGCTCCCTTTCAGGCGACCGGCGCCGGCGCTTCGATCCGAAAGCTTTCGATGACCGGGTTCGCGAGCAGCTTGCCCGAGACCTCACGTACGAGCGTCTCGGCGCCAGCCGTATCGGCGGCGTCGACCTGCACCTCGAAGTACTTGCCCTGCCTGACATCGGCGACGGCCGGGTAGCCCATGCCGTGCAGCGACTCGACGATCGTACGGCCTTGTGGATCGAACACGGAGGGCTTGAGGGTGACGAAGACTCGGACGGTGAAGAGGGCCATAGCGGGATCGGGAGTCGGGAATCGGGAGTCGGGAGTGTCAGGAACTCAGGAACTCAGGAGTCTGGGCCGGTTCGGCGCCGAAGACACGAGTGAAAAGCGTGTCCACGTGGCGCAGTTGCTCGTCGAGGCTGAAGGTGCGGTCGATCTCGTCGCGGGTCAGCACGCCCATGATGTCGGCATCGGCCAGCAGCAGCTCACGGAAGTCCCGCTGTTGGTGGAACGACTGCATCGCGTTGCGCTGCACCCACAGATACGCCTGCTCACGCGACAGTCCACGCCTGGCTAGTTCGAGCAGGATCTGGCCGGAAAAGACCACGCCCCGCGATCGCGCGATGTTCTCGAGCATCCGCTCCGGGTACGCCACCATGCCGGCGACGATGCGGGTGAAGCGCCGGATAATGTGGTCGAGGGCGAGGAAGCTGTCGGGCAGGATGACGCGCTCGACCGACGAGTGCGAGATGTCGCGCTCGTGCCACAGCGCGACGTTCTCGAGGGCGGCGACGGCGTTGCCGCGGACCACGCGCGCGAGGCCGCACACCTGTTCACAGCCGACGGGGTTGCGCTTGTGCGGCATTGCCGAGGAACCCTTCTGGCCCTTGCCGAACGGTTCCTCCACTTCGCCGAGCTCCGTCTTCTGGAGGCCGCGAATCTCGAGCGCGAACTTCTCCAGCGAGGCCGCCGTGATCGCGAGCGTGGTCATCAGCTCGGCGTGGCGATCGCGTTGGATCACCTGTGTGGCAATTGGCGCGGGCACGAGCCCGAGCCGTTGGCATACGCCGGCTTCGATCTCCGGTGGCAGGTGGGCAAAGGTCCCGACGGCGCCGGAAATCTTGCCGACGCTGACCGCCTCGCGCGCCCGCCGGACGCGGACGATATCGCGCTGCACCTCGGCGAACCAGAGCGCGAGCTTGAGTCCCAGCGTCATCGGCTCGGCATGGACGCCGTGTGTGCGGCCCATCATCGGCGTCCGCTTGTGCTCCAACGCGCGCAGCTTGATGGCCGCGGCCAGCGCGTCGAGGTCCTCGAGAATGAGGTCGCACGCCTCGCGCATCTGGAGGGCCAGCGCCGTGTCGACGACGTCGGAGGACGTCAGGCCGAAATGCAGCCAGCGCGCCGCCGGACCCACGTGCTCGGCGACGGCGGTCGTGAACGCGATGACGTCGTGCTGCGTCGTCTGCTCGATCTCGTCGATGCGGGCGATGTCGAAGCTGGCCTTCTCGCGAAGCTCGCGAGCGGCATCGGCAGGCACGATGCCGGCCTCCGCCATGGTGTCGGTGGCCGCGAGTTCGACGGCCAGCCAGGTCTCGAAGCGGCGTTGCTCGGCCCAGATGGCGGACATGGCCGGCTGTGCGTAGCGTCGGATCATCGTGTGGTCTGGCGGCTCCCGTGCCGCCGCCGATCGGTGCCTAGGCCACCGCGAGCCGCGTGAAGTCGAGCGCGGCCGGCCCGGCCGGCCCGAGCACCGTCACCCCGACGGCGTCCTGCGTGAACAACTCGCCGGCCACGCGCTGCACGTCCGCCGCGGTGGCGTTCTCGATGCCGGCGATGATTTCGTCGAGCGTGACGTGGCGGCCGAAGTACATCTCCTGCCGCGCGAGGTGCGTCATGCGGCTCGAGGTGCTCTCGAGGCTCAGCATGAGGCTGCCCTTCAGGTGATCCTTGGCTCGGCGCAGTTCGTCCTCGCCGACGACGGCGGCGCGCATGGTCCGCAGTTCCTGCGCCACCAGTTCCACGACTTCGGGCACGCTCTCGGCGGCGCAGCCGGCATAGACCGAGAGCATCCCCGTGTCGCGGTAGGACGACACGCCGCTGAACACCGCGTATGCCAGGCCGCGTTGCTCGCGAATGGTCTGGAACAGGCGCGAACTCATCGACCCGCCAAGGATGACGTTCAGCAGGTAGGCCGGATAGCGGTCGACGTGCGCCTGCGGAAAGGCCGGAGTGCCGATGACGATGTGGCTCTGCTCGAGATCCTTGATGCGCTCGATCTGGGGAGGACGGGGCGACGGCGCCTCTTCCTGCCAGTCCGCCCCGGCGTCGGGCACCGCGCCGAACGCCTCTTCGACCATCGCGCGAAGACGCGCGTGCTCGAAGTTGCCTGCAGCCGACACGATCAGGTTGCGGCCGACGTAGGCACGCCGGAAGTACGTAAACAGCACGTCCTGGGTGAATGCCCCGACCGTCTCGGGCGTGCCGAGGATCGGCCGGCCGAGCGGATGGTCGCGCCAGTACTGCTCGGTGAACAGCTCGTGGACCAGATCGTCGGGGGTGTCCTCGACCATCTTGATCTCCTCGAGGATCACCTTCTTCTCGCGTTCAATCTCGTCGATCGGAAACGCCGGGTGCAGCACCAGGTCCGACAGGATGTCGAAGGCCCGCGGCAGGTGCTCGTCCATCACCTTGATGTAGTAGCCGGCGTATTCCTTGGACGTGAAGGCGTCGAGGTTGCCGCCCATCGAGTCGAACTGCTGCGCGATTTCCTGCGCGCTGCGCCGCTCGCTGCCCTTGAAGAGCATGTGCTCGATGAAGTGCGCGATGCCACCTTGCTCGGGGTCTTCGTGGCGGGAGCCGCGCGCGAGCCACACGCCAAGACTCACCGAGCGGACATGGGGCATCGTCTCGGTGACGAGCCGGACGCCGTTCGGGAGTGTGTCGTGAACAATCATCGTCAGGAGTGCCCGTGCCCCGTCAGGGTGCGCGGCACAGCCGAGAAACCCTGATCATAGCAGGATAAATTGGTAGGGACCGCTCTCCGAGCGGTCCACCGCCGTTTGCGAGCACCATCCCTCATCGCGCTGCCGTCGCGGACATGGACGCCTCGGAGAGGCATCCCTCCCTGCTCCATAGCCTGTAGGCTGTAGGCTGTAGGCTACAGATGTCCGACCTCGACGCCCCAGTGCCGTCCCCCTCGCCCACCGGGTTGACCGACCTGGCCGGGCTGACTCCGGACGAGCTGTCTGCGCTGGTGGTCGAGCTGGGCGGCAAGGCCTTCCAGGGGCGGCAGCTCTTCAGGTGGATTCACCGAAAGGGGATCACCGACTTCGCGGCCATGACCAACCTGCCGAAAGACCTTCGCGCCAGGCTGGCCGGGCAGGCCGTCATCAGCACGCCCGAGGTGGTCCGCAAGGACGTCTCCTCCGACGGCACGACCAAGCTCCTGCTGCGCCTGCGCGACGGCCGCCAGATCGAAGCCGTCTTCATCCCCGACACGCCGTCGCAGACCTTTTGCATCTCCACGCAGGTCGGCTGCGCCATGAAATGCGGGTTCTGCCTGACGGGAACCATGGGCCTCGCCCGGCACCTGACGGCGGGCGAGATCGCGGGCCAGGTCCGTGTCCTCGCCGCGGAACTCGGCTTCCTCGACACCCCCTTCAACATCGTCGTCATGGGCATGGGCGAGCCGTTGCACAACTACGACGCGACGATGAAGGCGCTGCAGTTGGTGGGCAGCGAGGAGGGGCTGCACGTGTCGCCGCGGCGGGTCACGCTCTCCACCGTGGGCGTGCTCCCGGGGCTGGAACGGCTGGCGCAAGAGGCGTACATGCCCAACCTGGCGATCTCGCTGCACGCCACGACCGAGGCGCAACGCGATCTGCTCGTCCCCATCAACCGCAAGTACTCGCTGGCGCAGTTGATGGACGCGTGCCGCAAGTTCCCGCTGAAGAAGCGCAGCCGGATCACCTTCGAGTACGTGATGGTGGCCGGGGTGAACGACACCATCGAGGACGCGCGACGGCTGGTGCGGCTCCTGAACGGCCTGAAGGCCAAGGTCAACCTGCTGCCGCTGAACGAAGCCGCCGGCATCCCCTATTCCCGTCCGTCGGACGAGCGCGTCGACGCCTTCGCGCAGGTGCTCGCGAACGCCCACATCACCGTCTCGGTGCGTAAGAGCCGCGGCCGGGACATCAGGGCGGCGTGTGGGCAATTGGCCGTGGAGGAACCCGCGTCGCAGTTGTAGCCGTCGACCTTCAGGTCGACGGTCACCGGCGACGGTCGAGCAAGCTCGACCGCTACGTCCCGATTCGCAAGCGTCAAACGTATCTGGCCGCGATATCCGTCCGGAAGTGCATGGCCTCGAACGAGATACAGGCGACGGCGGCGTAAGCGCGATCGCGCGCGTCGCGCAGCGTGCCGCCAGCGCCGACGACGGTCAACACCCGCCCGCCAGATGTGACCACTGCGTCTTGCGCTGGCTCGCCGGACTTGGCGCTCTCACCGCGGACTTGCCCGCCGACTTGCCCGCCGTAGCCTTGGCGGAGGCGGGAGCCTTGGCGGAGGCGGGAGCCTTGGCGAAGGCGGGTCCCCGCGTGCAAGACGAGCACGCCTTCCAGATGCTCCGCGGCGTCGATGCCGGTGATGGCGTGTCCGGTTGTCATCGGGCCGGGATAGCCGCCCGAGGCGAGGACCACACCGACACGCGTGCCGCTCGGCCGCGGCAGCGGGTCGCTCGGGAGTCGTCCAGATGCGGCGGCCACCAGCAGCGGCGCCAGGTCGACGCCGAGCAGCGGCAGCACGACCTGCGCTTCCGGGTCGCCGAACCTCACGTTGAACTCGATCACCTTCGGGCCTTCGGCCGTGAGCATCAGGCCGCAGTAGAGGATGCCCGCGAAGGGCGTCCCCTCGACCCGCATGCCGGTCAGCACCGGGTCGACGACGGTCCGCATCACCCGATCGATGAGCGCGTCGTCGACGAGGGGGCTGGGTGCGAGGGCGCCCATGCCGCCCGTGTTCGGCCCTTCGTCGTTGTCGAACGCCCGCTTGTGGTCCTGTGCCGATCCGATGAAGAGGCCGCGTGCGCCGTCGCACAGCACGAAGAAGGAGACTTCCGGGCCGGTCAAGCACTCCTCGACCACCACGATGCTGCCCGCCGAGCCGAACGCCCCCTGTCGCATCGCCGCGTCGACCGCTGCGAGGGCTTCGGCTGCCGTCGTGGCCACGGTGACGCCCTTGCCCGCGGCAAGACCGTCGGCCTTGATCACCACCGGGGCGCCGAATGCGGCGACGGCGGCGTCGGCGTCCTCCGCCGTGGTGCAGATCCGGGCCCGGGCGGTGGGTACGCCGTGCCGTTCCATGAAAGCCTTCGAGTACGCCTTGCTGGTCTCGAGCCTGGCGGCGGCCTGCGACGGCCCGAAGACCGCGACGCCGGCATCCCGGAGCGCGTCGGACACTCCCGCGGCCAGCGGCTGTTCCGGACCAATCACGACGAAATCCACCGCTTCGGCCTGCACGAACGCGGTGACGTCGGCCGGCGAGAGGATGTCCATCGCCACGTTTCGGGCGCAGGCAGCGGTGCCGGGGTTGCCAGGGGCGCATAGCACTTCGCTCACCCCGGCCTCCTGCCGGAGCTTCCAGGCGAGCGCGTGTTCACGCCCCCCGCTGCCGAGGACCAGGACCTTCATGTGTTACGCTTTCGGTTTCGTCGGCCGGGAACGGCCGACCCCATCGCCATGCGGGAGGAGGTGAGTCGACGTGGCCGAAGTCAAGGTGCAGGAAGGTGAATCGATCGAAAGCGCCCTGCGACGCTTCAAGCGCAAGGTGCAGCAGGAAGATATCATCAAGGACATCAAGAAACACTCGTTCTACCTGAAGCCGGGCGACAAGCGTCGCGCCAAGCAGGCCCTCGCCCGCAAGCGGAGCCGTAAGAAGCAACGCCGCGAGACGGAGTAGCAACCGGGACCCGCCCTTCGCCTCGTCCGAATGGCAGTCGGCGGCGGCTGGAAGTGATTCCGGTTCGCCGCCGTTTTTCATGCCGCGACGCGCTCGGCGGGGCTTCTTGACCCTGTGCTCGGCTTGGTGCTACTGTCAGCGCTCTTGCGGCAAGATTTCCCTGAATTTGCAAGGGATTTACACGGAGCGGGAGAGACGCGATGCAGATTGAAGAGCGGGTCGTCGGCGGAGTGACGATTCTGGACCTCTCGGGCAAGATGACGCTCGGCGAAGGGGACGAACTGCTGCGCGAGAAGATCGCGAGCCTGGTCAATGCCGGCCAGAAGAGTTTGTTACTCAACCTCGATGGCGTGCCCTACATCGACAGCGCGGGCCTCGGCGAGATGGTGCGCTCGTACACGACCGTGAGTCGTCAGGGCGGCAAGCTCAAGCTCCTGAACCTCACCAAGCGCATCGAAGATCTCCTCTCGATTACCAAGCTGCTGACCGTGTTCGAGACCTTCGACAGCGAAGCCGAAGCCATCCAGAGTTACGCGGCCTAGGCCGGATCTGGTTGTTCGCGGGCGACTTGCACGCCCAGCGACGCATCGCGTTGACCACCTCGCACGCACCCGGCACGCCGCGACCCTCCGTCGCGGCGTCGCTGTTTCTGGCCCTTCGTCCCGCCCAGTGGACCAAGAACCTCATCGTCTTTGCCGCGCTGATCTTCGGCCAGCGGCTGCTGGACGTCGATTCCGTGGTGCGCGCCGCGGTGGCGTTTCTCGCCTTCTGCGCACTGTCTGGCGTCGTCTACATCCTCAACGACGTGGTGGACCGCGAGGCGGATCGCCAACATCCGCTGAAGCGGTTCCGGCCGATTGCCGCCGGGCACCTGTCGGTGACGCTCGCGCTCACCACGGCGGGTGTGCTGCTGACCGGGGCCCTGCTCGCGTCGCTGTGGCTGGGGCCGGCCTTCCTCGTCCATGCCGCGGCCTACGTCCTGCTCCAGGTCGCCTACTCGCTCGGTCTGAAGCGTCAGGTCATCCTCGACGTGCTCTCGATTGCGCTCGGTTTCGTGATCCGTGCGTCTGCGGGCGGCGCGGCCATCCACGTGCCGGTCAGCCAGTGGCTCTTGGTCTGCACCATCCTGCTGGCGCTGTTCCTGGCGCTGGCCAAGCGACGCCACGAAATCACCCTCCTCGGCGAGGACGCGGCGCGACACCGCGCCATCCTCGGGGAATACACGCCCTACCTCGTGGACCAGATGATCTCCGTGGTCACGGCGTCCACCTTGATGGGGTATGCGTTCTACACGGTCAGCAGCGACACGACCGAGCGGTTCGGCACGAAGTGGCTCGGGCTGACGCTGCCGTTCCCCCTGTACGGCATCTTCCGGTACCTTTACCTGGTCCATCGCCGCAGCCAGGGCGGCAGTCCGACGGAGCTATTGCTCGCGGACCGGCCGCTGCTGCTGTGCGTGGCCCTCTGGGGCGCGACCACCATCGCGCTGATCTACCATCCGTGGACACTCGCCCGATGACCCGCGCCTTGCGCGGCGGCCCGGCCGGGAAGTCCTGAGCGTCACCAGCCATGCCCGAGTTTTCCGTGCGCGCCGATTCCGTAAACGTCGAGGAAATCATGCGGCAGATCCGCGCCCGCGTGAAGGAGAAGCGCGGCGCCGACTACACCGAGGAGGAGATCAAGGAGCTCGCCGGCGTGAAGCTCGAGCGGTTTCTCGATCCGCTTGCGGTGCGCTCCGGTCTGCTCGACGAGTACCGCAGCCAGCGGGCGGTGACGACCCTGGTCGACATCGAACCGGCACCCGACCTGTACGGCTTCGACGACGAGTCGATCTACGCGTCGTCGCGCAGCTTCCTGCGCACCCTGCGCAAGATCCTCAATCCGATCCTCAAACTGTTCTTCAACCCGAATCCACTGATCCGGGTATTGAACATGCAGACGGCGCTGAACGGCTACTACACGCGGTCGATCGCCCGGGTCAGCGGGCGCGAGGCGCTCAACTTCGAGGTGCTCAACAATATCGTTGTCGAGCTGACGCGGCTGAGCATCGAGAACCGCAACCTGAAGATGCGCGTCGAGTCGCTGAATACGCGCCTCGACTTCGCCGAACGGCGCGGCCGCGCCCTCGAGGGCGTGGTGCAGTACAAGCAGGGCGCCTCCCCGGTGTCGCTGACGACACTCGACCCGGTGGCCGATGCCAACCTCGCGCCGGAGGATGCCGACAAGGCGGGACGTCGCCGCCGGCGGCGCCGCGGCCGACGGCGCGGTGCCGCAGGTGAGGGCGGCGAGGCCGGGGCGAGCCAGGACGGCGGCGCCGAGTACGCACCCGGCGACGATGCGCCACAGGACGGCGACGACACGCGACCCTCGTCGGCCGGTGATGGCGGCGCCGACCCAGCGCAATCGTGAGGCTCGGGGTCGTGGTCCAGCGGTACGGCGCCGACATCAACGGCGGCGCCGAGCTGCATGCGCGCTACATCGCCGAACGTCTCGCCCGCAAGCACGAGGTCGAGGTGCTCACGACGTGCGCGCACGATTATGTGACGTGGCGCAATGAGTACCCCGCCGGCGAGGAGCGCCTCGGGCCGCTGCTGGTGAGGCGCTTCGAGGTGTCGCGCGAACGCGATCCCGACGAGTTCGGCCGCAAGTCGTTCGCCGTGTTCGAGACGCCGCACTCGATCACCGACGAACTGGCCTGGCTCGACGCCGAAGGGCCCACCAGCCCGGCACTGGTCGCCCATATCAAGCGACACGCGTCGTCATACGATTACCTGTATTTCTTCAGCTACCGGTACCACCACGCCTATCACGGCGTGCGCGCCGCCGCGGATCGCGCGATTCTCGTGCCCACGGCCGAACGCGACCCGGCGATCGGATTGGGCATCTTCCCGCCGATTTTCCGCGGCGTGCGCGCCGTCATGTACAACTCGCATGAGGAGCGCGCCATGATCCACGCCGTCGCGGGCAACGAGGCGGTGCCTGGCGTTGTGGTGGGGGTCGGCTCCGAGATCCCGCAGAACGCCGTCGCAGAGCGCTTCCGCCGGACGTACGACATCCGCGGGCCGTTCGTGCTCTACGTCGGCCGCATCGACGAGAACAAGGGCTGCCGGGAGCTGTTCCAGTTCTTCCAGCAGTACCTGTTCAACCAGCGCCGTCCCCTGCACCTCGTGCTCGCGGGCAAGGCCCTGCTGCCGATCCCGGACCATCCGCTGGTGCGGCACGTCGGCTTCATCTCGGACCAGGACAAGTACGACGCGCTGGCAGGCTGCGAGGCGCTGATCATGCCGTCGTTCTTCGAGAGCCTGTCGATGGTGGCGATCGAGGCGTGGGCGCTCGGCAAGCCGGTGCTGGCCAACGCCAGGTGCGACGTCCTGCAGGGGCAATGCCTGCGCAGCAATGCCGGCCTGTTCTACGCGGACTATCCCGAGTTCGCCGAGACCTTGCACATCCTCACGAGCAACAGGTCGCTCTCGCAGGCACTCGGTGAGAACGGCCGGACGTACTTCCGCGACAACTACGCGTGGCCGGTAATTGACGCCAAGTACGACGCCACGCTCCAGCAGCTCCGCAATGCGGCGCCGACTCCTGGCGCGATCGAGGCGCTGCCTGGCTGGATTGCGCGCCATCGCGGCACGGTGCCGCCGGGTCGCGAGATCCTCGATGCCCTGCCCGCGGGGCCGGCACCGCGGCCTGCCGCCACCGGGCCTCGAACCAGGCCCGAAGGGCCTCCTCGCGGCGCTCGTCGGGGGATGCGGCAGCGCCGTAGCGGGCGGCCGGTGGCGACGAGGCAGGGACGCTGAAAATGGCCGCTGTCCACCAGATCCTGGCGACTCTCGGCTATGGCGACGCCATCGGCCACGAGGTGATCGGCATCCAGCGCGTGCTCAGGGCCGCCGGTCACGACTCGGAGATTTTCGTCCAGACGGCCGATCCAAATGTCGAGCACCTGACGCGCGATTATCGCGACCTGATCGAGGCGAGTTCGCCCGACAACGTGCTGATTCATCACTTCTCGATCGGATCGCGCGCCAGCCGTGTCGCCTACGCGCTGCCCGACAAGATGGTCCTCGTGTACCACAACATCACGCCGCCGCAGTTCTTCGTCGACGTGCATCCGTTGCTGGTGCAGTTGTGCTTCATGGGCCGGCGCGAACTCGGTGCCTATCGCGATCGCTGCGTGCTCGCCCTCGGCGACTCGGCGTTCAACGCCGAAGAACTCGTCGAGGCCGGCTTCCCTCGCACCGGCGTCCTTCCGGTCGTACCGAGCTTCACGCACCTCGAGGCGACGGCGACGGGCACCATGGCCGACAGCTTCGACGACGGCTGGACCAACATCCTGTTTGTGGGCCGGATGATCCCGAACAAGAAGATCGACGATCTCATCCGCTTCTTCCACGCCTACAAGACGCGCAGCAATCCGCGGTCGCGGCTGCTGCTGGTCGGATCCTATGGCGGCTTCGACCTCTACTTCGCGATGCTGCAGCAGTTGGTCGCGACGCTCAAGGTGCCGGACGTGTTCTTCATGGGCCACGTCAGCAACGAGGAGTTGTCGGCGTTCTACGACGTGGCCGATCTGTTCCTCTGCGCCAGCGAGCACGAAGGCTTCTGCGTGCCGCTGATGGAGGCGTTCCACAAGCGAGTGCCGGTGCTGGCCTATGCGGCCACCGCGGTGCCGTCGACGATGGACGGCGGCGGTGTGCTGTACGACACGAAGTCGCCGGCACACGTCGCCTCGCTGATGGCGGCCATCCTCGACGACGAGGATCTGCTCGACGGCATCATCGCCTCACAGGATGCAGCGCTCGCGCGGCTTGTCGCCCGGGACTTCGACGGCACCTTGCTTGGGTTCGTCGACGAAGCGCTGGCGGCGCCGCCGTGCCGCCCCCCGCACGTGTCGTTCGACTTCTGGGATCAGTTCGAGCTGCAGGAACAGCTCGAGGAGGTCAGGCAGTACCGGCCGGCCGCACTGCGCGCCCTGCCCGCCTTCGCGGCAGACGACGCCGCTTCGGCGCGGCAAGCCCCTGAGTCTGAAGGTAGGGCCGGCTCTCCGAGCCCGGCCGGACGTGACGCTCCGGCGGGGCAAGCCCCTGAGTCTCTGGAGACCGTGGAAGGCGTACCCGGCACCCGGCACCCGGAAACGGGAGCGTGATGCTCAGCGTGCACCAGTGGGTGCCGGCAGCGCACAAGGGCGATGCCATCGGGGATTCGGCCCGGCGGGTCCGCGACCTGCTGCGCGCGCGTGGCCACGAGTCCGACATCTTTGCGCTGACGATCGACGATGACCTCCGGCACGAGATCCGGCCGTTCGCCGATCCGGCAGCGCGGCGCGGCGACGTCACCATCTTCCACTTCGCCCTGCCCTCGCCGATGACCGCGGCGTTCGCCTCGCTGCCCGGCGGGCGGGTGCTCCAGTACCACAACATCACGCCGGCGCACTTCTTTGCCGACTACGCGCCGCAGATCTACCGGCTCGCCATGCTGGGGCGCCAGGAACTGGCCACGCTGGTCGGCCACGCGGACCTGGCCCTCGGCGATTCGTCGTACAACCGCGACGAACTCGACGCGCTCGGCTTCGCGCCCACCGGGGTGATGCCCATCGCCGTCGACCTCGATCGGATCACGCGGGCACCGCGCCGGCCGGCCCTCGAGAAGGTCCTCGGCGACGGGCTGATAAACTTCCTGTTCGTCGGGCGGATCGCGCCGAACAAGAAGATCGAGGATCACATCCGGCTGGCCGAGCACTACAAGCGGTATGTCGACAGCCACTACCGGTTCATCTTCGTCGGCCGACACGATGCGGTGCCGTCGTACTACGCCACCATGCGCGCCCTGATGGAGAAGTACCGGATGCCGGCCGATCGGTTCTGGTTCACTGGACCGGTGCCCAACGCCGACCTGGCGGCCTTCTACCGGTGCGCGAGCGTCTACATCTCACTCAGCGAGCACGAGGGGTTCTGCGTGCCGCTGCTGGAGGCGATGGCGGCCAGCGTGCCGGTGCTCGCCTACGGGGCGACGGCCGTCCCCGAGACGATGGGAGGCGCCGGCGTCGTCTTCGCGCCGAAGGACCTGGAACTTGCCGCCGAACTGCTCGGACGGCTCACTTACGACGATCGGCTGCGTGCCGACATCATCCGCGGCCAGCACGCGCGGCTCGACGCGTTCAGCGAGGCCCGCATGCAGGCGCACCTCGACACGCTGCTCGCGCCCTTTGCGTGATCGGTCCGGATCACACAGGATGCACCCGTGAAGATCGCGTTCATCATCCAGCGCTACGGCACCGAGATCCTCGGCGGATCCGAATACCATTGCCGGCTCATCGCCGAACGCATGGCCGTGCGCCACCAGGTCGACGTGTTGACCACCTGCGCACGTGAATACACGACCTGGAAGAACGAGTATCCCGAGGGCATCGACCGCGTCCGCGGCGTCAACGTCCGGCGCTTTCCCAACGCCCGGACGCGTGACCTGGAGGCTTTCAACACGCTCTCGGACTGGATCTTCAACTACCCGCACAGCCGCGAGGACGAGCTGCGCTGGCTCGAGGAACAGGGTCCGTGGTGCCCGGCGCTGCTCGAGTACCTGCAGCGGTCGCATCAACCGTACGACGTCCTGATCTTCTTCACGTATCTCTACGCGCCCACCGTCCTGGGCATGCAGATCGCGCCCGCGAAGAGCATCCTCGTCCCGACCGCCCACGACGAACCGGCCATCCACCTCGGGATCTACCGCGAGCTGTTCGCCGCCGCCAACGCCGTCGCCTTCAACACCGAGAGCGAGAAGGCCTTCCTGCAGCAGACGTTCGATATCCGCACGATCGTCGAGGAGACCGTGGGCTGTGGCGTCGACCTGCTCGACACCGACGGCCAGGGCAAGCCGCGACGCGGTGTCGACGCGCCGCTGGAAGGTCCCCTCGTGCCCGAGGACGAGCAACCGGTCCCGCAGACGCAGAAGGAGGGCGTGGCGCGCGGCAGGCGCGGACGAGGGCCGCGGCCGGAGCGCCCGGTGGCCGACCGCAAGCGCGGCATCGGTGAGGCGTTCCGCCGGCGGCACCGGCTGTTCGGCCGCGTGGCGCTCTACGGCGGTCGCATCGACCCGGGCAAGGGCTGCGAGGAACTCTTCGAGTACTTCTCCACCTACCGCGAAACCGGCGGCGACGCCACGCTCGCACTGATGGGCGCGAAGCTGATGCCGATCCCGGAGACTCCGTGGATCCGTTTCGCCGGCATGCTTCCCGAGGCCGAACGCCTGCAGGCCCTCGATGCGGCCGACGTGGTCGTGGTGCCGTCACCACTCGAAAGCCTGTCGCTGCTCGCGCTCGAAGCGATGGCCATGGGCACGCCGGTGCTGTGCAATGCGCGCGCGGATGTGCTCGTGGAGCATTGCCGCCGCAGCAACGCCGGCCTCTATTACGCCGACCGCGACGAGTTCGCCGAGGCCTTGTCGTTGCTGATGGCCGACGACGGCCTGCGCGGCGCCATGGGGCGCAACGGCCGCGACTACGTGCAGGCGAACTACCGCTGGGACGTGATTCTCGGCAAGTACGATCGCCTGGTTGGCGGCCTCACGGGGAGCGGAGCGCCGGCCGCTCGCGTACCGGCGCCAGCAAGGTAAAAAGGGCGAAAAGTTGTTTTGCCCTTTCTAGTTTGACGTGCGCCATCGACTGAAGTCGTCGTCCACGTAGCGCACGTCGAAGCCGAGCCGCTGCAGGTAGGCGCTCGCCAGTGCGGCGCGACCACCCGTCGCGCAGTGCACCGTGACGGGATGTGTGCGCGGGATGCGACCGTATTCCACCGCCAGCCGACTCTGGGCGATCTGGATCGCGCCGGGGACGTGATCGGCCGCGAACTCCTCGGCCCCGCGCACGTCCACCCAGACGCTGTCCGTCCCGGGAGGCACGGCTTCCGGGAAGCCTATCCTTACGATTGACGACGTGGCCCCGCCATGCGCGTGCCACGCGTCGAATGCGTCCACGGGGATCCAGCCTTCTATGCGGTCCAGGCCGATCCGCACGAGTTGCCGCGCGAGGTCATCGAGCTGGTCCTCGAGGGCCACCAACACGATGGACGCCGACGGTTCGACGAAGGCGCCGGTTGCGGTCGTGAACTGCCTGGTCGCGGGTGCATGCAGGCTGCCGGGCAGGTGTGCGTCCATGAACGCGACACGGTCGGCGCGGGTGTCGAGTACCAGCAGGGACGGGTCCGCGACAGTCTCGGCGACGCTCAGCTCGCGCGGCCTCGGCAGCGTGCCGAGCAGCGGCACGCCGTCACGATTGAGCTGTTTCATCCGCGCGAAGTAGGGTGGGGGTTCCGGCTGGCCCGACAGGATCGCCTCGACGAAGCCGGTCCTGGACTCGGCGGCAAGCGTCAGCGCGCCGTTGAAGCGGCGCTCGTAGCCGATGGTGGACCACGGCACCGCGCCCAGGGCCTTGCCGCATGCGCTGCCTGCCCCGTGCCCGGGCCAGACCTGCATGAAGTCCGGCCAGGTCGATACCACCCCCAGCGAGACCTGCAGTTGCTCGGCCGCTGGACGCATCGAGCCGACAGCACCCGCGGCCGACTCGAGCAGATCGGGTCGGCCCACGTCTCCCACGAAGAGGAAGTCGCCGCTGGCGACGCCCATCGGGATGTCGGCCCCGCTCCCGCGATCGGTCACGACGAACACGATGTGCTCGGGCGTGTGGCCTGGTGTGTGCCGCACTTCCACGTCGATCGAGCCGACGGTGAAGTGATCGCCGTCGCCGACCAGCGTGTAGGCCGCGTGGCCGGCGCCGATCCACGCGTACTGCCAGTCCGGGGGCCCGGCCTTCGAGAGCACGACCCGCACGTCGGGACGTTCGGCGTACTCGCGCACGCCAGTGAGGAAGTCGGCGTGGATGTGGGTCTCGGCGACCACCGCGATGCGCATGCCCTCCTCGGCCGCGATGCGGTCGTAACGGTCGATGTCGCGTTCCGGATCGATCAGCAGCGCCTCACCCGTGCGCTCGCAGCCGACGAGATAGGTGTATTGCGAAAGCCCGGGGTCGGTGATCTGGCGGAATAGCAACGCAAGCTCCGTCACTTCTCATTGGTCATGCGTCATGCGTCATGACCATGATGAATGCCCAATGACCCGTGACCGATGACCCATCACTAATGACGAACACCAATGATTAATGACCAATTATGACCAATGACCAATGACCCATGACCCATGACCCATGACCCATGACCAATGACCAATGACTACCGTACCGGTTCCGGCTCGTCGGCCTGGCCCTTCTTGCGCCGGGGACGGATGTCGTAGCGCTTGATCATCTCGTTCAGCGTGGTGGGCTTGATGTGGAGCAGTTCGGCGGCCCGCTTCTGGACGCCGCCGGCAGCTTCGAGCGTCGTCTCGATCAGTCGGCGCTCGAAATCACCCGTGACCTCCTTGAAGGAGATGCCCTCCGGCGGCAGCACGAAGTTGGGGATCTGGAAGCGGCGCGTGATGCGGACGGTGTCAGGAATCAGGTCCGGCCCGATCCGGGATCCGGGGCACAGCACCACAGCCCGCTCGATCACGTTCTCGAGTTCACGGACGTTGCCGGGCCAGTCGTAGTCGAGCATCAGGTCGAGCGCCTCGGGAGCCAACTCGAGCTCACGACGGTTGTTCTCCTCGCCGTACTTCTCGAGGAAATGCTGGACCAGCAGCGGGATGTCTTCCTTGCGCGCCCGCAAGGGCGGCAGGTTCACCGTGATCACGTGCAGGCGGTAGTACAGATCCTCGCGGAACCGTCCATCGTCCACCATCGTGCGCAGGTCGACGTTGGTCGCCGCGATGATGCGCACGTCCACCTTGATCGTGTCCACGCCGCCGAGGCGCATGAACTCGCGCTCCTGGATCACGCGCAGCAGCTTGGCCTGCGTCTCGAGTGGGACGTTGCCGATCTCGTCGAAGAAGATGCTGCCCTTGTCGGCGACCTCGAACAGGCCCTTCTTCGGCGCGACGGCTCCCGTGAAGGCGCCCTTCACGTGCCCGAACAGGTTGCTCTCGAGCAGATCCGGTGGCAGGTTCCCGGAGTTGACGGTGACGAAGGCCTTCTCCGCGCGCAGCGAGTTGTTGTGCAGCGCGCGCGCCACCAGTTCCTTGCCGGTGCCGCTTTCGCCGTTGACGAGCACGGTGGATCGGCTCGGCGCCGCCTGGATCACGAGGTCGAACACCTGCCGCATCTTGCTGCTGCGGCCGATGATGTTGGCAAACTTGCTGCCGTGCGTCTGGAGGTTCTGCTTGAGGATGCGGTTCTCGCGCGACAGCCGCGTCCGCTCGACGGCATTGCGCAGGACGGCCGCGACTTCATCGTTCTTGAACGGCTTGGCGATGTAGTCGAAGGCGCCCCGCTTCATCGCCGTGAGTGCCGTTTCCACCGACTGGTACGCGGTCACCATGACGACGGGGAGATCCTCGTCCATCGCCTTCAGCTCGTTGAGGACCGTCAGGCCGTCCATGCCCGGCATCATCACGTCGACGATGGCGGCGTCGAAGGAGTGGGCCCGGGCCAGCTCGAGTCCTTCCAGGCCGTTCACGGCAAGGCGCACGTCGTAACCTTCGCGCGCGAGCAGGGCTTCGAGCACCTCGCGCATCACCTCTTCGTCGTCGATGACGAGAATCGTTCCCCTGGCAGTGGCCATTGCAGACTTTCTGGCGGGTCAGCCCGCGCTGGATCCCGCGGACTCGGTCCGCGACGGCGCGAGCGCCGGGAAGGACACCGTGAATTGCGTCCCCTGGCCCACCTGGCTGTCGCAGACGATGGTGCCGTCGTGCTCCTGCACGATGCCATACGTGATCGACAAGCCGAGGCCGGTGCCCTGTCCGATGGGCTTGGTCGAGAAAAACGGGTCGTAGATGCGGGCGAGATGCTCGCTCGGGATCCCCGCGCCGGTGTCGCTCACCAGCACGACAAAGTGGTCGCCCTCGCGACGGGAGGCCACCGTCACCCAGCCCCCCTTCGGCATCGCATCGCGGGCGTTGAGGAACAGGTTCAGGAACACCTGCTGCAGCTTGTGCTCGACGGCACGGACCATCGGTCCCTCGGCCTGCAGGTCCTTGCGCACCTGCACGCTCGCGGAACGGAACTGGTGCTCGAGCAGCGAGAGCACGTCGTTGATGACGACGTGCAGGTCGACCGGACCGGTCTCGCTCTGCACGGGACGCGACAGGTGGAGCAGGCTGTTGACGATCTTGGCGGCGCGGAAGGTCTGCCGCTCGATCTTCTCCAGCAGCCGCGTCCGCGGATCCTCCGGGTCGGCCTGCTCGAGCAGCATCTGCGTGAAGCTGGAGATGCCCGTCAGCGGCGTGTTGACCTCGTGCGCGACACCGGCCGCGAGCAGGCCGATGGACGCCATCTTTTCGGAGATCTGCAACTGCTCCTCGAGCTGCACGCGCGAGGTGATGTCCTCGATCATCAGCACCGATCCGGCCTGCGCCGAACTCGACGTCCGCAGCGGATGCATCGCCGCGTTCACGAGCCGCTTGTGCGCCCCATCGGGATGCCGCGAGACGAGCGGCGTCCGGTAGATGGTCGCGGTCTCGGTGCCGCCGCGCTCGGCCATGCGGATGGCGGCGAGGAACTCGGGGTCGAACAGCTCGTCGAGGCGACGCCCGACAGCCTGGGCCGGGGCGACGCCGGCGATCTGCTCCATCGCCGGGTTCCAGTGCAGCACGACGCCATCGAGGTCGGCCACGAGCAACCCGTCCTGCAGGGACTCGACGACGTTCTCGCTGAACTCGCGCATGCGATTCAGCTCGTCGGCCTTCTCGCGGAGCGCCTGGTACAGCCTGCCGTTCTCGATCGCCGTGGCGACCTGCGCGGCGACGGCGTTGAGCAGGGTGAGGTCCTCGGTGCTGAGCGGCTCGCCGCTCGGCCGCGACCCGAGCCCGATCACTGCGATCGGGCCGTCCTTGGCGAGGCAGGGCACGAAGTAGTGGAGGCCATGATCCCGCCAGAACCGGACTTCCTCGGCCGAGAACCGCCGGACGGTGAACGGATCGTCGAGGCTCACCACCTGGCCGCTCTCGAGGCGGGTGCCGATGCCGGAGAACCGCTTCAGGGGCGGGACCGTCGCAAGCGCCGCGCCGACGGCGCGATGCGCGGCAAATCCGTCGGCCGCGCCCGGCGCCGAGGCGACAAAGAGCGTGATGCGGTCGACGCCGAACGTGTCGGCCAGGCGCTGCACGAGCCGCTCCGTGAGCCGGTCCAGGTCGAGATCGGCGTTCAGTTCGCGCGCAAACGCGAGCAAGGCGCGGCGGTAGTCGTAACGGTCGCGGTAGTGCGCGTAGTCGAGCGCGGTCTGGATGGCGCTCTTGACCATCGGCGCGAGCAGCACGACGAGCAGCGTCGCGAGGATCGCGATGACCGAGTTGTGCTGTTCGGATCCGCCGAGGAACATCTCGCTCGCGAAGCGCAGCGTGATCGTGTAGATGGTCGCAATCGCCGCGAGGACGGTGGCGTACACCACCGTGCGCTTGATGATCACTTCCACGTCCATCAGGCGATACCGGACCACCGCGGACGCGAAGGCGAGGGGCACCAGGGCGAGCAGCACCACCAGCACGCCGAGCACTTCCCAGGGCTGGTAGCCGAGGGCGTACGGGAGGCCGTAGAGCAGCGCGAACGGCAACGCCCCAGCCAGTGTGCCCCAGACGATCCAGCGCAACTGCCGACGCGCCGTCACCGAGCGCAGGCGGCCGAGCGTGCGGGTCATGATCGCCTGGCCGAAGACCAGCGCCGCGACCAACTGCAGCATCTCCGCGCGATCGAGGGCGACGACCCAGTTCTCGAGCGTGTCGCCGGGCATGGCGCCGGCCGACAGCACCGAAATGCGCGTCAGGCCGAGCACCAGGGCGGGCAGGTACAGCAACGGCAGCAACACCCGGGCACGCGGCGTCTTCGCCCAGGCGTCCTGACGTTCCGGGAACACGAGGGCGAAATGCACGAACAGGGGAGGCAGGGCGAGCATTGCCACCACGTCACCCCAGTAGAAGGTCCAGTCGAGCCGGTCCAGGCGGCCGCTGTACGAGAATCCGCACACGCCGAAGAAGGCGACCGTCAGCCAGAAGAAGTGGAGGGTGGCGACGTCGCGCGGTCGTTGCACACGGACCGAGCAACCGACCAACAGCGCGAAGATGGCCACGGCGGCCAGCGCGTAGTACAGCAGGCGGGCGCCCTCGGGCACGGGCTCGAGTTCGAGCCGGAGCGGGCGCTCGTATCCGGAGCGGGAAACGACGTACGAAAGGGGACGGCCCCGTTGGGTGCCGTGTTGCGCGTCGAGCACCTGCTCGACCCGATCGATGCCGCGCCCGTTGACGGCGACCAGCACGTCGCCGGCGCGGATTCCCGCGCGCGCACCCGAGGCCTCAGGCCCGACGCGGGCGGCAACCACGCCCTCGGCCCGTGCCTCCCACAGGATGCCGTCCTCGACTTCGACCCAGGAGAACCGGACGGCGATATTGGCGACGACGAGAGTCAGCAGCAGCGCCGTCACGGTGACGGCAAGCGCAGCACGGCCCCACTGCACGCGGCGCGGCCCGTCGGCGGATGCTGCCCAGAAACCCTCGGTCATCGGTGGTCGGTCGACGAAGCGACAGGCCGGGGACCGGCGCCGTGCATCGCTATCCCCTCCCGTTTAGCAAACGGTGTTCCACGTGGCCGGCGCCGGGCAATTGCGCGCAGGCACACAAAGTGGCGTGTTCAATCGACAATGCCGCGTGCAGGCGGGCATGTCCCACCCCATTTCCAACAAACGGGATCTCGGCGACGTCTTTTTGGATATGGGGGAGGTGTCGTTGCATCGACGCCGCTGACGATACCCGCGAGGTCGATAGCTCGTGCCTGTCGCGCGAGGCGACGAGACCCGGGAAAGACGATCCCGCGCCGGGTCTAGAACTCCCCGCGACGCACTGCGTCGCGGGGCGAGTGTTGCTGTGCGAGGCCGCGCAGCGCCCGGAGCCCGGCTAGAACTTCGTCGCGGCCCGAGGGCCCCGACGATGAGCGTTGTGAGCCGAGCTCGCGTCAGCGCGCGGAGGCGAACTAGAACTGCGTCGGGACCCGAGGGCCCCGACGATGAGCGTTGTGAGCCGAGCTCGCGTCAGCGCGCGGAGGCGAACTAGAACTTGACCAGGACGCCGCCGACGACACGCTTGGGCGGTCGGATGACGAGCAGTTCGTCGTAGATGGATCCGACCGCTTCGCCGTCGCGAAACAGGTTGCGGACCGCGACCACGAACTCCCAGTCGGCACCGGTCGAACTGAGGAACGGCAGCCGCTGCGAGACCTGCACGTCGAACCGTGCGTCGCTGCTCGCCTCGGCGAGGAGCGGGCTCCGACGGGCGAAGGCCGAGTTCACCTTCCACGTCGCGGCAACGCGAGTGGCCGTCTCCGGGACGTCGGTGACCACGTGCGCGGTCACGTCGTGAATTCGCTCGTTGCCCGTTCGATCGGCCGACGGGGCCATCACCGCGATCACGCCGCGATCGCCCGTGCCGAACCACTCCGCCTGGGCGATCGTGTACTCGACCGAGCCCCGGAAGCGTGGCCCTGCGTCCTGTGCAATGCCGAAAACCCAGCCGCCGGCGTCGACGTTGCCGCCGTTGGCCACGGCGTAGTGTCCGAGGTCGGGCGCGAGATCGCGCGGACCGACGCCGAACATCGCCACCAACTGGTTGTCGACGGCCTGTTCGAACCGACGCACGCCGAGAAGGAACTGGCCGACCTGGCGCTCGACACCCACTTCGAGGTGCCGGGTGCGTTCCGCGCTCAAGCGCCCGCTCGCCGACGCGGACGTGAACGTCCGCTGCGGCGGCATCGAGAACGCCGACAGATTGCGCGCATCGAATTCCTCGGCGCCGGGCGCGAGCATCTGCTGGGTCACGGCCACGCGCACCCAGGTCTTCTCGAGAGGCGACACGGACATCGAGACGCTGGGGCTCATCAGCGTCGGACGATCCAGGTAGTCGTGGTACGCGTAACGGGTGCCGTACGTGACGACGGCGCGCCGATGCAGGCGCCACGTGTCGAAGGCATGGATGGTGCCGGCGACGCGGCGACGCTCGGGCACGCTCATGAGCGCGGCGGGCGTCTCCTCTGAAAATCCCTGCAACGCGAACGACGCGCCGAGATCGAGCTGGTGGAGCGATTCGGTCGGGCGCAGGTAGTTGCCCGCGACGATCCACGACGAGAGCTCACCGCGACCGAAGGCGCCTTGTACCGACCACTGGCCGGTGTTGCCGATGGGTGCGCCAACGGTTGCGTATGCGACGCCGGCCGGACCCTGCGCCCACGCGGTCGCTTCGCCCTTGCCGCCGTCGTCGAAGGCCGTGGCGGTGAGGAACTGCACCTGCCCCGACAGGGACGCATCGCCGCCGAAGAACGACGTCGTGCCGCGGGCCGTGGCTTCGACAGTCGGCGCGCCGAGACGCTGCTCGATCCAGTCGATGTCGTCGTCGAATGCGTCGAGTGCGAGCTGGTCCTGCGCATCCCGGAGCACCGACCGCTTCATGTGGCGCAAACGCCACAGGCGGGGCGAGTGATCGTGATCGGCGCTGTCGTCGTCGATGCGCGAGGCGGGGGGAGCGGGGGCGATCGTGGCCGCGGCTCCGCCGAAGCCAGCCGCGATGACCGGCGCCGGCTCGGTTGGCTCCGGCTCGGCATCGCTCGGCGTGCCCGCGAGGCGGGCGAGGCGCACGATGTGACGGGCACTCGCGGCCGGCGACACATCGACGAACTCACGCATGGAGGCGCGATAACCCGCCCGCTGTGCGCGAATGAGGTAGGTGCCCACTGGCACGGCGGAGAACACGAACCGTCCGGATTGGTCGGTCACGCCGAAGAGGGCGTCGGGCCCGAGGGCCGAGACGGCCACGCCCGCGATCGGTGCACCGCGTTCGTCGGTGACCACGCCCTCGATCTTGCCCGACACCAGGTCGGCCCCCGGCACGGCCGACCCGGCGCCGCTGTGTGCGCGCGCCTGCACAAGCGGCTGTGCCATCGCCGTGGAGGCGAGACTCAGGCCGAGCGCGAGCGCCGTCAGCGTCACCGATCGGGTCATGAGAACTCCAGTGGCAGGTCCGCACAGGAACACTCTGCGGGTGAACTCCCGCAGGGCGCCCCGCCTGCCCCGTCGTCGGCTAGGAGCCGGCGACGGTAAAGACGACGTCGTGCGTCAGGGACTTGCCAGACTTATTGTCTGTCACTTTGATGGCCAAACGGTAGTCCCCCGGTTCGAAGGCCGAGATGGGGACGTTCAGGCTCCCGACCAGCTGATGTCCCTGGGCCACGTCGAACCCGGGCGGCAGGGTCTCGCTGTTCAGTTTTTGCGGTGCGACGCCGCGGAATTTCGCCTCGCCGAGGGGTCCCTTCTTGAACGGCTGCCAGTCGACGATCACGTCGGGCTTCTTGTCATCGCCGAGCGTCACGCCGTAGATGATGAAGAACACCGACAGTTCCTCCGCGCTCGTGAACTTGCCGTCCACGGCCGGCGAGACTTCCAGGTTGCCGATCACGTAGGGTTTGAGTTTCTGGGCCTCACCGGCGGGAACGTCAGTGAGCGGCGTGACCTTGTTGGCGAGGAAGACGGTCGAAATCTGGAAGTCATTGCTCCAGTAGTTCGGCACCGTGAGGGTGGCCTTGTGCACGGCAATCTTCAAGGGGCCCGGCGCGGCAGCGGGGTCTTTGACCGCGACCGCCACGTAGGCGTCGTACTCGCCGGCGGCGACGCTGAACGGGCGGGCGAAGGTCAGCGGACCACCGGGGCCGCGCGGCACCGCGGTCAGGTCGTAATAGTCCTCCCACGGGTACTCGACCCCGGACACGGCCTGACCCGCGAGATCCTGGGCTTCCTTGCCCTTCTTCTTCTTGTCCTGCTTTTCTTTTTCCTTCTGCGCCTTGGGATCGGGCGGCGGCGGTGCCTCCGGCGGCACCGCGCCCTTCGGCGCGAGTCGGACGTAGGCGCCCAGGTTCGCGCCCTTGCCGAGGACCTCAGGCTGCACGGTCACGGTGAACGGCGCGTAGATCTTGTTGTCGGACGCCTTCAGGTAGTCCACCGTCAGCGTCATCGCCACCGTCGTCGACGGGTCGGCCGTGACTGTGCGGGCGGCCGGGTCGGCCGCGTACACGGTGGTCCCCGGCGCGGCTTTCATGGCCTCGTTGGTGGCGCCGACGATGCCGTTGATCAGTAACTGCTTCGGATCGGCAGCCGGGCCAGCCTTGTCGTCTTTCTTCTGGGCCAGGGCCGGGCCCGCGCTGAACACGAGGGCGAAGAGCCCTGCGGTGAGCCAGGTCATCTGAGTCTGTCGCATACGTCAAAGTCCCCCGGCACGCTCCGGCGTGCCCAAGCTTCCGGATCATAAGACCGGTGGTGCAAACTCGGAAGGGCAAAACACGCCAAATGCGCCGAAAGCGCGACAGTGCCGGCTGGGGATAGAATCCGAAGTCGCTGACACGGGTCGGCGTCGGGGGCCGTCGTGAGGCCTGCCGCCACGGGCCCCCACTGCCGCGCCCCCGCAGGGGCTTTTGGCGCGTCGTCCGGTCGCCGAGGCGGCCGCCGCGCGCAAGGGACCGGTGGCCCATGCTCAATGACTCGCTCGTCATCGTCCTGGCCGGAGGGGTCGGCGAACGCCTCGCCCCTTTGACCAGAGAACGCGCCAAGCCGGCGGTGTACTTCGGCGGTCCTTACCGGATCATCGACTTCACCCTCAGCAATTGCATCAACGCCGGCCTGCGCCGCATCTTCATCGTCACGCAGTACAAGAGCCTGTCGCTCAATCGCCACATCCGCATGGGGTGGAACGTCGTCGCCGAGGAACTCGGCGAGTTCATCGAGATCCTGCCGCCGCAGAAACGCGTGAGCGACAACTGGTACCTGGGCACCGCCGACGCCGTGTACCAGAACCTGTACTCGGTCGTGCGGGAGGCGCCCAAGCATGTGGTGATCCTGTCCGGGGATCACATCTACAAGATGGACTACTCGAAGATGCTGCGCTGGCACATCGAGAAGGGTGCCGCCGCGACGGTTGCGACCTACGAAGTGCCGGTGCAGGAAGCGGCGCGCCGCTTCGGCGTGATCCAGGTCGACGAGGAGGAGCGGCTCGTCGGCTTCGAGGAGAAGCCGGCCGAGCCCAAGCCGATCCCGGGCATGCCCGGCGTGGCCCTCGCCTCGATGGGGATTTATGTCTTCGAGGCCGACGTGCTCGTGAAGGCACTCGAGGAAGACGCGGGCCGCGACACCAAGCACGACTTCGGCAAGGACATCCTGCCATCGCTCATCGGCCATGCGCCGGTGTACTCCTACCGGTTCTCGGACGAGAACAAGAAGGCCAACAAGTACTGGCGCGACATCGGCGAACTCGACGCCTATTACGAGGCCAACATGGACCTCGTCCAGGTCAACCCGGACTTCAACCTCTACGATCCGGAATGGCCCATCCGCACGTGGATGGAACAGGCACCGCCGGCCAAGTTCGTGTTCGACGACGAAGGCCGCCGCGGCCAGGCGCTCGACTCGATCATCTCGTCGGGTGTGATCGTGTCGGGCAGCACCGTGCGCGGCAGCATCCTCTGCCCCAATGTCCGCGTCCACAGCTATTGCGACATCGACCGCAGTATCCTGATGCCCGGCGTGCGGGTCGGGCGACACGCCCGGATCCGCAACGCGATCATCGATCGCGACGTGTTCATCCCGCGGGGCGCCATCATCGGCCACAACCTCGAGGAAGATCGCAGGCGGCACATGGTGACCGCCAAGGGCGTGGTGGTGGTCACGACCGACGACGAACCGTACGTCGCGCCACCGGAAAGCACGCGGCGCCAGCACGAGCAGGAAGCGGACGCCCGGGGTCATCCATAGGGCCTTGGACCTCGGGAAGCGTCAACTCCCGGTCCCGGCGCCCGATTTCCGGTGCCCGGTGCCCGATTCCAGAATCCTGATTCGTCAAGCGTCAGGCGTTAAGCGTTAGGCGTTAAGCGTTTTCGTCATTCGATATCCCAGGAGCACAGCGCAGTGAAGATTCAGAAGGTCATCGGACGCGAGATTCTCGATTCACGCGGCAATCCCACGGTGGAAGTCGACGTCACCCTCGAGGGTGGCGCATTCGGCCGGGCCGCAGTGCCTTCGGGCGCGTCCACGGGCGAGCGCGAGGCGCTCGAACTGCGGGACGGCGACAAGAGCCGCTATCTCGGGAAGGGCGTCCAGAAGGCCGTCGCCAACATCAACGGCGAAATCGCGCAGGCGATCGTCGGTAAGGAGTTCGATCAGGCGTCGCTCGACGATGCGATGATTGCCCTCGACGGCACCGAGTTCAAGAGCCGGCTCGGCGCCAATGCGATCCTCGGCGTCTCGATGGCCGCGCTGCATGCAGGGGCTGCCGAGAAGCAGGTGCCCCTGTACGAGTACATCGGGGCGTTGCGGCATGCGTTGGCCGGCGGCGGTCACGCCGACCTGCTCCCGGTGCCGATGATGAACATCCTCAACGGCGGCGCGCACGCCGACAGCAGCGTCGACTTCCAGGAGTTCATGGTGATGCCCCTCGGCGCGCCGAGCTTCTCCGAGGGCCTGCGCTGGGGCACGGAAATCTTCCACACGCTGCGCGGCATCCTGAAGGGGCGCGGCTTGTCCACCGGCGTCGGCGACGAGGGCGGCTTCGCGCCCAGCCTCAAGAGCAATCAGGAAGCGCTCGACGTCGTGATGGAGGCAATCTCCAAGGCCGGCCTCAAGGCCGGCGAGCAGGTCTGGATTGCCCTCGATACCGCATGCAGCGAGCTCTGGAAGGACGGCCAGTACGTCTTCAAGAAGTCGGGCGAAGCCAACCGCTCGAGCGAGCAGATGGTCGGGATGTTCGCCGACTGGGTGCGTCAGTACCCGATCTGCTCGATCGAGGATGGCATCGGCGAGAGCGACTGGAACGGCTGGAAGCTGCTCACGAAGGAACTCGGCGACAAGGTGCAGTTGGTGGGTGACGACGTGTTTGTGACCAACCCGAAGATCCTCGCCGAGGGCATCGCCCAGGGCGTGGGCAACTCGCTGCTCGTGAAGCTCAATCAGATTGGCTCGGTCACCGAGACCCTGCGCGCGATGAAGACCGCGTGGGACGCCGGTTACACGACAATCGCGTCGCACCGGTCCGGCGAGACCGAGGACAGCACCATCGCCGACCTCGCCGTCGGCACCCGCGCCGGCCAGATCAAGACCGGCTCGGCGAGCCGCAGCGACCGCACCGCGAAGTACAACCAGTTGCTTCGCATCGAATCGGCCCTCGGCAGCAACGCGAAGTACGCCGGCAGGGCCGCCATCACCGCCCTCAAGTAACACCGCACCATGACGAGCAAGCGCGCCCCCGTGGCGCTGATCATCCTCGATGGCTGGGGCCTCCGCGAGGAGGTGGACCAGAACGCCGTGAAACTGGCCGAACCGCCGGTCTTCGGCAAGTTGTGGGCATCCTACCCGCACGCCACCCTGGAGGCCTCGGGCGAAGCCGTCGGCCTGCCGGCCGGCCAGATGGGCAACTCCGAGGTTGGGCACACCAACCTCGGAGCCGGGCGCACCGTCTACCAGGACCTGACGCGCATCGACAAGGCGATCAGCGACGGCACTTTCGCCGGGACGCCGGCGCTGCGAGCCGCCGTGCAGGCCGCGATCGACAAGGGCACCGCGCTGCACCTTCTCGGGCTGCTCTCCGATGGCGGCGTGCACAGCCACCAGGCCCATCTGCATGCGCTGCTGCGGCTGGCAAAGGCGATGGGCGCGCCGAAGGTGTTCGTACACGTGATCACCGACGGCCGCGATACGTCGCCGCAGGGCGGCCGCGGATACGTCAAGGAACTCGAGGCGGTCGCCGCCGAGACGGGCGCGCGCATCGCCAGTGTCTCCGGCCGCTACTACGCCATGGACCGGGACAAGCGGTGGGAGCGCGTCACGCTCGCCTACGACGCGATCGTCCGCGGCACGGCGCCGTTCGGTTCGTCGGCCTCGGCCGTGATCGCGGAGGCGTATTCGAAGAACGTCACCGACGAATTCATCCTCCCGGCCACGATCGTCGACGCCGCCGGCCAGCCGGTCGGCCCGATGGCGGACGGCGACTCGGTGATCTTCTTCAACTTCCGCGCCGATCGCGCCCGGCAGATCATCCGCGCGCTGATGTTCGAGGACTTCGACGGCTTCCCCACAACGGGTCGTCCGACGGTGCAGTTGACGACATTCACCGAGTACGACGCGACCTACCCGTTCCCGATCGCGTTCCCGCCGCAGGCGGCGACGCAGTACTTCGGTGAGGTCCTGCAGGCGCACGCCCTGACCAACATGCGCCTGGCCGAGACGGAGAAGTACCCGCATGTCACGTACTTCTTCAACGGCGGGGTCGAGACGCCGTTCAAGGGCGAGGAGCGCGTGCTCCTGCCCTCGCCCAAGGTGGCCACCTACGACCTGCAGCCGGAGATGAGCGCGGCCGGCGTCGCCGACGCCTTCGTCGACAGCGTCACGCACCACAAGCACGACGTCATCATCTGCAACTTCGCCAATCCGGACATGGTCGGTCACACGGGCGTGCTTGCGGCAGCCATCGCCGCGATCAAGGCCGTCGACGCCTGCCTCGGCCGGTGCATCGACGCCCTGCTCGCCGCCGGCGGCACCGCCATCGTCACCGCCGACCACGGCAACGCCGAGCAGATGTGGGACTACGAGCTCAACGCCCCCCACACCGCCCACACCACCAACCTGGTCCCGGTGATCGTGGTCGGCCCGGACACGCCAGGCAAGACGGTCCGCGACGGCGCCCTCACCGACGTCGCTCCCACGCTCCTGCACCTGCTCGGCATCACGCAGCCGAAGGAGATGACGGGGAAGACGTTGATCGACTAACGGCTCAGGCAGGCTGTAGCCTGCAGGCTGCAGCCTACGAGAAAAGGCCGCCCGAGAATCTCGAGCGGCCTTTTCGTTTCTAGACTTCTTCGGTCGCCGCATCAGGAGCGATGCGGAGCGACTTGAGGAAACGTCGGTCGTTGTCGGTCATCGCCACGTGTCTCGTGGCGTGAGAGGCGCGGGTTACCGCCATCCTCCTGGCCTTCTTGCCGGACCGGGCGGCAAACCCGATTTCGGCGTCGAGAGTCACCCGCAGGTCGTACCCGGCCTCCCGCGCACGTGCGCGGCAGGCTTCCACGCGTGGATCAGAGGCCACGGCGTCGGCCATGGCATCGGCCAGTTCCTTCGCCAGTCGATTCACGGTGTCGTCCACACTGATCTCCCTTCCGGCACGCAGACCGCAACCCTGCATGCAGCTCGACGAGGCACACGCGATCTGCGGGGAGCATCGGTGCGGTCGAGCGCCAGCTGCTGTTCATTAGAGGAGGCGTCTGGAGGTGATTGAACGGAATCTGGGCCGATTGTATCGGTCCGGCCTGCGGCAAGGCAAGGTACCCCTCCCAGGGGCCGATGGTACGATGCGCGGAACCCGCCGATGCCTCTGCTTTCCGTGCGCCATCTCTCGACCGGTTTTCCCATCGGCAACCGCTGGGTGCCGGCCGTTCAGGACGTGAGTTTCGACATCGCCAGGGGCGAAACCCTGGCCCTCGTGGGCGAGTCAGGCAGCGGCAAGTCGCTGACCGCCTATTCGCTGCTGAGGCTCGTGCCGCCGCCCGGCCGCATCCTCGAGGGAGAAATCCACATCGAGGGCCGCAACCTCATGGACCTCCCCGAAGCGGAGATGGAGCGAGTGCGCGGCGCCAAGATTTCGCTGATCTTCCAGGAGCCGATGAGCGCGCTCAACCCGGTGCTCACGATCGGCAGTCAGCTCGTCGAGGCGATGACGGTGCACGGGCTCGGTGGCGCCGACCCGAAGGCCGCCGCCATCGACCTGCTCGCCACGGTGCGGATGGACGACCCGGCGCGCCGTTTCGGCGAGTACCCGCACCAGCTGTCGGGGGGCCTCCGCCAACGTGCCCTGATCGCGCTCGCGCTCTGCTGCCGGCCGTCGCTGATCGTCGCCGACGAACCGACGACGGCGCTCGATGTGACGATCCAGGCCGAGATCCTCAACCTGCTGCGACAGCTGAAACACGACTTCGGGCTGTCCCTGCTGCTCATCACCCACGACCTCGGCGTCGTCGCGCACACCGCCGACCGCGTCGCCGTGATGTATGCCGGCCGCATCGTGGAGGAGGCGCCGGTACGGGCCCTCTTCAAGATGCCGGCGCACCCCTATACGCAGGCGTTGCTGCGCGCGATGCCGGGATCCACCCATAGTGCGCGGCGACTCGAGCCCATCGAGGGCCAGGTGCCGTCGCTGCAGCGGATGCCGCCCGGGTGCGCGTTCGGCCCCCGGTGCGCGTGGCACCACGACGCCTGCGACGTCGAACCGCTGCCGATGTATCCCGTGTCCGACACCCACGGGTCACGCTGCGTGCTGGTGAAAGAGGCGCACCGGCTCGCCTCCGGATCCGCCGCGAAGCTGCCCGCCGAGTGATGCCCCTGCTCGAAGTCCGGCGGTTGGGCAAGCGGTACGAGCAGCGCGCGCTGTGGCGGCCGCCGCGCGTGACCCACGCCGTGCGCGACGTCAGCTTCACGATCGAGGAGGGCGAGACCTTCGGCCTCGTTGGGGAGTCCGGCTCGGGCAAGACCACGACCGGGCGCTGCGTCCTCCGCCTGATCGAGCCCACCGTCGGCGAAGTGCGGTTCAAGGGCGAGGACGTGCTGTCGCTGGATCGCAAGGCGCTGCGCCACCGGCGGCGGCAGATGCAGATGGTCTTCCAGGATCCGTACGCGTCGCTGAATCCGCGGCACCGCGTCTCGACGATCCTCGAGGAACCGCTGGACATCCACACGGTGGGCACGCCGACATGGCGCCACGCCCGTGCCACCGAGTTGCTCGAACTGGTCGGCCTCGACCGCGATGCCATGACGCGCTATCCGCACGAGTTCAGCGGCGGCCAGCGGCAGCGCATCGGCATCGCCCGGGCGCTCGCGCTCGAGCCCTCGTTCATCGTCGCCGATGAGCCGGTGTCTGCACTCGACGTCTCGGTACAGGCGCAGATCGTCAACCTGCTCGCCCAGTTGCAGCAGCAACTGTCGCTGACCTACCTGTTCATCTCGCACGACCTCCGGCTGGTGCGCCACATCTGCACGCGCGTGGCCGTGATGTATCGAGGCCGGATCGTCGAACTCGCGCCCGTGGCATCGCTTTTCGAGGCGCCACGGCACCCCTACACGCGTGCGCTCCTGTCAGCGGTACCGGTGCCCGATCCCGACGTGCTCCCGCAGCGGATCGAATTCGATCCCGCGACAGTCGATCCCGACGCGCCGCTGCTTGAAATCTCGCCGGGACATTTTGCTCGGTAAGAATGCCGAATGCTGCAATGCCGGAATGTCGAGAGCGTTCGGCGTGGGGCGTTCAGCGTCCGGCGGTCTAACTCCTCGGCGTTCAACGTTCGGCGTTCAGCGTTCGTCAGCTCTTCTTTACGAACTTCACCTCGAACACCCACGGCCACAGCTTGCCCGTGATCAGGAAGTGGCCGGTCTTCGGGTCGTGGGCGATGCCATTCAGGACGTCGACGCCGCGCGAGCGCTCGGTGGCCGTGAGCAGGTTCGACATGTCGATCCAGGCGGTCACGACGCCCGTCTTCGGGTCGATGCGGGCGATCCGGTCTTCCTGCCAGATGTTGGCGTAGATGACCCCGTCCACGTACTCCATCTCGTTGATGCGCTCGATGGCGCGGTCGCCGTCACGCACGCGCAGGCGGCCCATCTCCCCCATCGTCTCCGGGTTCCAGAAGCGCAACGTGTCGGAGCCGTCGCTCATGATCAGCCGTTGCCCGTCGTAGGTCAGCCCCCAGCCCTCACCCGAGTACGTGAATTCGCGCTGCTTTGCAAACGTCTTGCGGTCGTACACGAACCCGACGCC
Organism: Luteitalea pratensis; assembly: GCF_001618865.1. Lineage (GTDB taxonomy): Bacteria > Acidobacteriota > Vicinamibacteria > Vicinamibacterales > Vicinamibacteraceae > Luteitalea > Luteitalea pratensis. The sequence continues at coordinate 606,381 of NZ_CP015136.1, read as the reverse complement.
GGTCTGGTACGTGAGCTGGACGATGCGGTCGCCGACGACGGCGACGCCCTCGCCGAAGTAGCGTCCGTCGAGGGCGATCCGCTGCAGCGCGGCGCCGGTGATCAGGTCGACGCGCCGCAACGAGGACTGTCCGTGCAGCCCGGTCCCTTCGTACAGCTGACCGTCGGCGATCGTCAGGCCCTGGGTGAACGCCGCCGGATCATGCGGGTGACTGCGCACGATCTCGTAGCCGTAACGCTCGATCAGGGGCCCGGCCGGCGCCGACGCGGCGGGTCGCGCCTGTGCCTCGGGCGGAGCAGACGAGGATGCTCCGCACGCCACGGCGAGCGAGGACCCCACGAGCAAAAGGAGGGCAAACCGGGCAGGCATCGTGCGCCACATGGGGGACAGTTTACCGGGTGCCGGGTGCCGGGTACCGGGTACCGGGCACCGGATCGGGAACCGGGTACCGGGTACCGGGTGCCGGGGTACCGAACTCAGTGACCGGGAAACGGGGACCGGAAAGGACCGTGTAGCCGCCGGAGTGTCCGGCGGTGACCCCGTCGGTAACGTAGGCGTCGACCTTCAGGTCGACGCGGCCCTGTGGGCGGGGCACGGGCGCCTGCTTGCTCACGACGCGGGCGCCGCCGTCCGCTCGAACATCCGCCGGATGACCTCGAAATATGTCTCGGCGATCAGGTCGTAGCCAGCCAACGTCGGATGCAGACCGTCGCTGCCGATGAGAGGCGATTGCTCGTTGCCAAAGGCGGCGTAGAGGTCCGCACACCCCGTGTTGTAGCGACGGCACAGGTCGCGGATACGCACGTTGAGGTCGCGTACGGCTTGCGGTGAGGTGCCCTTCGTGGAGCCGGGACGCTGCGGGGTGAGGGTCGTCAGGATCACCGCGACGCCACGCCCTTGCGCATCACGGGTCATGCGTTCGAGGCGCGTGACCACGTCCGTAATCGCCCGCGCCCCGTCGGCATTCAGGTCGTTCGCGCCGCCCTCGAGCATCATCACTTGCGCGTTGCTCTGTCGCAATGCGCCCGGGTAGCGATCCTCGATCTGGTCGACGAACTGGCCAGGCACGCCGGCATTGGTTACGGTGATGCGCTGGTCCGGATAGCGCTCCAGCAGCAGGAACTCCAGCTTCTGGACGTAGTTGTTGCCGGGGATTTCACGTTCGACCGCACGCGACGTGGTACCAGCCGTGAAGCTGTCGCCGAGCGAGAGGAGTCGCTCCACGCTCAGCGTCGGGGCGATGGCCACCGCCACCGCGAACGAACACGTCGCCGTCTGGGCGCGAGCGTCGGTCGCTGTGCAGTTCACGGCCGTCTGACCGACTGGCGCGGGCGCGCCTGCCGGAGGCGTGCACGCAACGGTCACCGGGGCGGTTCCGCCTGAAACCTGTGGCTGGCCATACGCCAGCGGCACGGGCTGACCAGTCGTGGTCCGCAATGACAAGGGCGTCGGGCACGTCAGGGTCAACTGCGGGGCCGCAATCGGCGTTGGCTGGGTCGGCGTGGAGGAGGGCGCGGAGGATCCGCCCCCGCACCCGGCCAGGATCAGCACTGAGACGGCGACAGGAACGCGCAACGACAGGGGCACGGTGATGTGAAATTTGAAATGCGGAATGGGCGGCGACGTACGACGTCGTCGTCATTTCCGGGTTCCGAACTTCAAATTATGCCGCAGGCGGCGCGGCCCACGCACCGAGCCGGCTACGCGGCGCGGGTGACGTCCTTCTCGACCTGCCCGTCCCGGATGTGGATGACGCGGTGCGCGTGCGCGGCCACGTCGGGCTCGTGCGTGACCAGGACGATGGTGTTGCCGGCCTGATGGAGGCGCTCGAAGAGCGTCATGATTTCGACGCCGGTCTTCGAGTCGAGGTTCCCCGTCGGTTCGTCCGCGAGCAGGATCGAGGGGTTGTTGACGAGGGCCCGGGCAATCGCGACACGCTGGCGCTGGCCGCCGGACAACTCGTTGGGCTTGTGCCCCATACGTTGTTCGAGTTCGACCTTTATGAGCGCGGCCTTGGCCCGCTCGGCCCGGTCGTGGCTGCTCACCCCGGCGTAGACGAGCGGCAGTTCCACGTTGTGCAGCGCCGACGCGCGCGGCAGCAGGTTGAACGTCTGGAACACGAAGCCGATTTCTTCGTTCCGGATGCGCGCCAACTCATCGTCGTCCATGCTGCTGACCTCCTTGTTGTTCAGGAGGTAGGTCCCCTTGCTCGGCGTGTCCAGACAACCGATGAGGTTCATCAGCGTGGACTTGCCCGATCCTGAGGGCCCCATGATCGCGACGTATTCACCTCGCTGGATTTCCATGGAGACACCACGCAAGGCGTGGATCTCCTCCGAACCCATCACATACGTTTTCCAGAGATCCCGGGTCTCGATCAAGGGCATGGCATCAGCTTAGTACGGGCGGGCGGCCAGCACGGTTCCCGGGACGAACGCCGAATGCCGAACGCCGAATGCCGAACGCCGAACGCTGAAGGGCAAAGGCCGAGGGCCGAAGCCGGCAGGCCGTAGGGCAGTAGGCCGTAAGCAGCGGCCGTAGGCGGTAGGCGGTAGGCCGCAGCCTGTAGGCCGTAGGCCGCAGGTAGGCTGTAGGCGGCAGGCCGTAGGCCATGGGCCGGGTGGCGCCGTCAGGGCGCCGTGGTCTTTTGCCCCACCGGCACGTTGGGGAGGGGCTCGGCGTGGGGCACGTGGACGACCACCTCCACATCGCGATCGCCGGGGGCCGGGTACCGGGCCCACAGCACCCGGCGCTCGCCGGCCGCGAGCGGGGTGACGTCGCGACTGCCGATCGGCGCGTTGGCGCTGTCGCGGAGCACGAAGAACTTGTGTTCGTGCGACAGATCCGCGAGGTACACCTCGGCGAGCGTGCCGCGATCGGGGCCGTCCGTGCTGAACCGCTGGGCGATGTCGAGGCCGGGTGAAGCCGGCCGGTTGGTATTGGTGATGGCCAGGCGCAACTCCACCGTGTCCGGTGCAACGCGATCGAGCGACACGACACCAATGGTCAGGTGGCCTTCCTCGCCGGACGTCTCGACGAGGACCGGCGGTGTGGCCGGCAGTGACTCCGCCACAGGAGGGGTCACGGGCGCCGGAGAACCCAGGCGGGTCGCCCTGAACAGCCCGAACCCGAGCAGCAGGACCAGGGCGGCAGCCGCGGCGGTGAGCCACGGCCGGCGAATGGGCGTCGGGGAAGGCGCGTTCACGACGACCTGGCACCTTGTCGGCGCAGAGCCGCCTCGGCGCGGCGGCGAACCCGGCGCACCATGCACCACATCACGAGCGCGTGCAGCTTGGCATCCATCAGGAACATGCGATAGAGGCGACCGGCCGTTCCCGGGAAGGTCGCGAAGGTCTCTGCGGTAAGACGGGATTGCACCGGGCCGCGTTGATCGATACGAAATACGAGTTGGTAGGTTGCGAAGCGGTGGCGGCCCGCCAGGGCGTAGGTGACTGGCGGCACGACCTCGCACACCGCAAATCCGGGACGTTCGGCGCCGAGCACGTGAGACGCCAGGCCGTTGCTGGCAGCCGGATCCGCGCCAGACAGGACCGCGAAGGCGCCCCGGATCACCCCGGCCCTGGATCCGGGCGCCGAAGCGAGCACGGCATCCCACACGATGCGGGGCGGCGCGTCGATGTCAACGCTCCAGGCGTCGACGAACGGGAGGAGGGCGTCCTCGCTCACGCCCTCTCTTGTATCAGCGTTCGGGCCGACCGCAGGGGTCAGTCTTCCTGATTTTCGTACTGCGACTTCAGCCTGGCCACGACATTGGGGTCGGCCAGGGTGGTCGTGTCGCCGATCGCCTTGCCTTCGGCGATGTCGCGCAGCAGGCGGCGCATGATCTTGCCCGATCGGGTCTTGGGCAGGTCGGCCGCGAAATGGATCTCTTCGGGCCTGGCGAGGGCGCCGATCTTCTTGACGACGTGACCACGAAGTTCGTGCTCGAGGCCCGTGGAGGGCCGCTGGCCGTCCTTGAGCGTGACAAACGCGGTGATCGACTGTCCCTTGATGTCGTGCGAGCGGCCAACGACCGCGGCTTCCGCGACGGCGGGATGGTCGACCAGCGCGCTCTCGACCTCCATCGTGCCGATCCGATGGCCGCTGACGTTGAGCACGTCGTCCACGCGGCCGAGCAGCCAGATGCAGCCATCGGCATCCACGCGGGCGCCGTCGCCGGCAAAGTAGGCGTTGTCCTTCCACTTGCTCCAGTACGTCGCCGCGTACCGCTCCGGGTCGCCGTAGATGCCACGCAGCATCGCGGGCCAGGGCCTGCTGATCGTGAGCAGGCCCCCGCCTTCGGTGACGGGTTCACCCCGCTCGTTGCGAATCTGGACGGAAATGCCCGGGAACGGGTGCGTCGCCGAGCCAGGCTTGGTGGTCGTGAGCCCGGGCAACGGCGTGATCATGATCTGGCCGGTCTCGGTCTGCCACCACGTGTCGACGATCGGGCAGCGCTGGCCGCCGATGAACTCGTGATACCACATCCACGCTTCGGGGTTGATCGGCTCGCCCACCGATCCGAGCAGACGGATGCTGCTCAGATCGTGCTTCTGCGGCAGTTCGGTGCCCCAGCGCATGAACGCCCGGATGGCCGTCGGCGCGGTGTAGAAGATCGTGACGCCGTGGCGTTCGATCAGGCTCCAGAAGCGATCGCGTTCCGGCCAGTCCGGCGCGCCCTCGTACATCAGCAGCGTCGCGCCCGCTGCCAACGGGCCATACACCACGTAGCTGTGCCCCGTCACCCAGCCGATGTCCGCCGTGCACCAGTACACGTCGTCGTCCTTGAGGTCGAAGACCGCTCTGGTGGTGGCCATCGTGCCGGTCAGGTACCCACCCGTCGTGTGGACGATCCCCTTCGGCTTACCGGTCGTGCCCGACGTGTAGAGGATGTACAGCATGTCCTCGCTGTCCATCGACTCGGGTTCGCACCACGCCTGCACGTCCTGCACGATGCGGTGATACCAGTGGTCGCGGCCCTCGGTGACATGCACCGGGAAGCGATCCGACGAGTCGCGCTTCACGATCAGCACGTTCTTGATCGACGGCGTGTGCTTGAGCGCCTCGTCGGCAATCTGCTTGAGTGGCAGCAGGGAGCCGCGGCGGTAGCCGCCATCGGCGGTGACCAGCAGGGTGCATTGCGAGTCGTTGATCCGATCGGCGAGGGCCTCGGCACTGAAGCCGCCGAAGACGACCGAATGGATGGCGCCAATGCGGGCACAGGCCAGCATCGCGATCGCCAGCTCGGGGATGAGCGGCATGTACATCGCGACGCGGTCGCCGCGCTTGACGCCCAGTGACTTCAGCACGTTGGCGGCGAGGTTGACCTCGCGCTGCAGGTCGAAATACGTCAGCGTGCGCCGATCGCCCGGCTCACCCTCCCAGACGATGGCGGCCTTGTTGCGACGTCCGTTGCGTACGTGACGGTCGACGCAGTTGACCGCCGCGTTCAGCTTGCCGCCGACGAACCACTTCGCGTGCGGCGGGTTCCATTCCAGCACCGTGTGGAACGGCTCGATCCACTCGAGCTGCTCCGCCTGCGCCTTCCAGAACGCTTCAGGGTCTGCGGCGGCCTCGTCGTAGACCGCGCGATCGCGAACGTTCGCCGTGCGCGTGAACTGCTCGGAGGGAGGGAAAGTGCGTTGCTCGTCGAGCAGCGCCTGGATGTTGGGAGGAGAGGACTCCGACATGGCGGAATCCTATCAAAGGAGAAAGGGCGAAAAGGGCGAAAAGGGCGAAAAGAACTGCAAAAGGCGGATCGCGCGAAGTGGCTCACGCAAGGAAGGTCAAAGTTTGGGAAGGACGGTCGTCGCCTTTGGCGCCTTGGATTGTTCGGCCTTCCGCCTTCGGTAGTGCCGTTTAGCCCTTCTCGACCTTTCGCCCTTTCTACTTTGACAACCGGTCATCGCGCTACTCGGGCGCGTGCGGCCGGCTGCTGTCGGCAAAGCCGGGCACGGGCGGCGGAGTCGGTGGCAGTGCCGGCTTGAACATGACGGTGCCCAGCAGCCCGCCGATGGCGCCGAAGATTGCATTCACCAGCAGGCTCATCACGAAGCCGAGCAGCATCAGGGCACCGCCCACGCCGCCGCGCGCGAGCGACTGCAGCGCGTCGCGCATCTCGGCAGGCATGTCGCCGCCGCCCTGGTCGAGGATGCGTCGCAGCAGGTCCCCCTGCATCGACCCCATGACCATCTGGATGGGGATCGATACGAGGGATCCGACGACAGCGCCCACGAGCCCGGCAAGCAGCCCGGTGATGGCGCCATCAATGCCCTCGACGGGTGTCGGCTGCGCTTGCTGGAGCAGGTACGTGGCCAAGACCCCGCCCAGAATCACCCACAAACAGCACACGCAGTTCCCCATTGAGATCACGGGCAGTGCCGACAGCGTCCCGATCACCACCCCGCCGAGCAGCGCCGGCTGCAGCTTCGATGCGCGCATCAGGATCTCGACCTCACGAAAGCTGGGCTCGTCACGATGCAGGATTCTTGCACGACCTCCACGCGCCGCGCGTGCCGTGCGACCTGCATTAGTCTGTTCTCGTGTCACTCTCCGACGTCATCGCCTCCAATGCCCTGGTGCGCTGGCTCCGCGGCGATCCCGGCCGTTACGAGCTGTTGACGCGCATGATCGGCGCCCGCCTGGGCGATCGGCTCCTCAGCTTTGGTGCCGGCGACCCAGGCCTGATCGCTGCCCTGGCGAGAGTGACGGGCCTCAGCGGGCGAGCCGTGGCTCATGCGGCGTCGGCCGACGAGGCGGGACGCCTCGAGGCCAGCGCTGAGACGGCAGGTGTGCTGGTGGAAGTGGTCGAGAGCCCCGTCGATCGCCTGCCGTTCGAGGAAGGCGACTTCGATCTGGTGCTCGTCGACGCAGTGTCGGCCCCGTTTGCGGCGCTCCTGCCGGAGATCCGGCGAGTGCTGCGGCCGGGCGGCCGGGTGGTGCTGGTCGTGCGGCAGAAGGAGGCAGGTGCTCCCCCACCCGCCGCCGTGCAGGCCGCCACGGGCGTGCACTTCCGGGGTGCGCGCGTCCTCTTCGAGCGCGACGGCTTCGGCATCGTCGAAGCCCTGAAGGGCCAGCCCACCTCGGCCTGACGCGGCGTGTCCGCCCGTTTTGTCCACGCGAGTGGACAACGGATGTCCTGACCCACCACAACCGGACAGGCGTTCGGTCGCACCGAATCAGCCATTTACGCCGATTCGGCCTGCCTCGGGGCAGGCACGGTTGTTGCGGATATGCCTGGCGCCACTTGCCCCTCAGGGGTTCCGAGATGCCATTGCCTCCGCGCACGCTGCCCGACGTCTTCACCGCCCGCGACATCGCCCGCGCCTCGGGGGCGCGCGCCGACGTCGTCTCGGATCTCATCGCATCGGGCGATATCCGTAGCATCGATGGCGAGTTCGTGCCCTACGTGGACGCCGTGGACGCCGCGCGACGCCTGAGGGCAGGGCCCTTCGCGGCCCACTCCTCTGCACCCGCGATCACGGCAACACCGGGCTCGTTGTTCTCCCGCGCACGAGGAGCCGAGCGTTCACCCGGGCTGCCTGCCGCGGCCTCTGCCGCCGTGCACGGCATGGTCCTGGGTGGCCTGCTGCTGGCAACGCTCGTCCCCCTCGGCTCGTCGGCAGCCAATACCGTCGACCCGGTGCCATCCGAGAAGTTGCGGATGGTTTATCTCAACCTGCCCGGCCCTGGTGGTGGAGGTGGAGGCGGCGGGCTACGCATGAAACGCCCCGCCTCTCAGGCGAAGCGGACGGGGACATCAGCTCTGAAGAGCCCGATTCCCGAACGTCAGCCGCCGCCAGAAGCCCCGGCGCCGAAGATCCAGGAACCACCGCCGACGCCGCCGGATCCCGAGCCATTGCCGCCGGTGGAAGCGCCGATCGCCGCCCGCAGCAATGATCCGGTCACGCAGCCAGGCGTGCTCGAGCAGCGGCCTGCGGCACCGCCCAGCCGCGGCCCCGGTGACGGCGGAGGTGCGGGAACCGGCAAGGGCACCGGGCTCGGCGAAGGAACCGGCTCTGGTGTCGGCGAGGGCGAGGGTGGCGGTGAGGGCGGCGGGCCGTTCCGTCCTGGCAGCGGCATCCAGCCACCGCGCCTGTTGAACGAGGTCAAGCCGGACTACACCGAAGACGCCCGTCGTCGAGGGCTCGAGGGCGAAGTGGTGCTCGAAATCGTGGTGCGCCACGACGGCCGCGTCGGCGACGTGCGGGTGCTGAAGGGGCTCGGCGCGGGTCTCGATCAGCAGGCCATACAGGCGGTGCGTCGCTGGACGTTCGCCGCCGCGACACGCAAGGGACGCCCGGTCGATGTGATCGTCGAAGTCGCCGTTGAATTCACGTTGCGCTGAGGAACTGCCATGTTGTTTGTCACCATCGCCGCTCTCGTGATGGCCGCCAGCCTCGGCTGGTTCGCCTACCGCCTGCTCCGTGACGAGCAGCGCCGCGCCGACGCGCGCGTGGCCCTGCTGACCGCCGCCATCGACGGAGACGACACCTCGGGCTGGGATCCGCCTGCGCGCGCCGGACACGTGGGCTTCGTGTCCGCTCGCGCCGCCAGGCCGCCGTTGCCGGCTCCAGCGCCGACACCGGTCGTCGCCGGGGCGTCGGCGGTGCCGGCGGTGCCGGAACTCATCTTCCTGGAGGACGAGCCGACTTCTGGCCGGGACTTCGTCAGCGAGCGCTCCGACTGGATGAGGGCGGCAAGCGGCCCGACGGCGCGCGCAAGTGCGGCCTCGACCCGTTCTGATGGCAGCGACGCCAACGACGACTTCGGCAGCGTCGATGCGACGTCACCGCGGCCGGCAGGACTTTTCGGCGAGGCGCCCGAACCGCAGCGACGCAGCGGGTTCGCGATCGTCATGCTGGGTGCGCTGCTCGCCGCGCTCCTCGCAGTGGCCTACACGTGGTTCACGTCCGACACGCCGGCGCCGGCGGCAGCCCGTGCCACTTCCTCGGCGCAAGCCACCGCACCGGCGACCGGAGGCATGCCGCTCGAGCTGTTGTCGTTGGCCCACGAGCAGCACAAGGGCGCGCTCGTCGTGCGCGGCATCGTCCGCAATCCGGTCTCCGGATCGGACCGCGTCGATGTCGTGGCGAGCGTGATGCTGCTCGACACCGCCGGTGGCGTGCTTGGCAGCGGTCGCGCGCCCCTGCGAGCCACGCAGCTGCGGCCCGGGCAGGAAACGGCCTTTGCCGTCGAATTGCCCTCGCACGCCGACGTGCGCCGCTACCGCGTCACGTTCCGGGCGCCGGACGGCAGCCTGGTGGCGCATGCGGATCGTCGCACCCGTGCTTCATCGACTTCGTCGTGACCTGGTGACTGCCATGAACACAAGCGCCATCTCCCGCTTTCGCATTGCGCTGCCGGTCCTGATCGCGTCCCTTGCCGTAGGGTCACTGGCCGCCCAGCAGGACGGCTTTCGGTTTCGCAGCACGACCGAGCTGATCAACGTCACCGCGACGGTGACCGACGGCACCGGTCGATTCGCGTCCCGCCTGCGCAAGGAGGACTTCCTCGTGCGCGAAGACGGCCAGCGACAACAGATCTCGCATTTCAGCAGCGAGCGCGTGCCCGTGAGTCTCGGCATCGTGCTCGATGTCAGCGGCAGCATGGCCGGCGAGAAGTTCCGTGCCGCGCAGTCGGCGCTCGATCGCTTCCTCTACGACCTGTTGCAGCCCGAGGACGAGGTCTTCATCCTCGGCTTCTCCGACCGCAGCGACATGGTGAGCGACTGGACCACGGACCGCCAGCAACTCGCCAACGCGCTCCGGCGGCTTCGGCCGCGGGGCGGCACGGCGCTGTACGACGCCGTCGCTGAGGCGGTCCCGGTGGCGCAGACCGGCCGGCACAAGAAGAAGGCGGTGGTGGTGATCTCCGATGGCAACGACACCGACAGCAGCACCGAGGCCGAGGCGCTGCAGTCCCTGATTCGCGAGACGGAAGTGCTCGTCTACGCGATCGGCATCGATGGCTCTGGGTCGACCGGCAATTACGGCGGGTCGGGCCCGGGCACGTGGTCCGGACAACCGCGGGTGCGGCTGCCGTTTCCGTTCCCGGTCCCCGGCAGCCGCGGTGGCGGGGGTTGGAATCAACCGCAGCCGCGCCAGCCGGGCCGCCATGCCGGAGCAAACGATGCGGTGAACGTGAACGTGCTGCGAGCCATCACGGACGACAGCGGCGGACGAACCGAGGTGATCCGGTATGCCAACGATCTCGAGCCGGCGACTGCGAGCATCGCCGACGAACTGTCGCAGCAGTACTCGATCGGCTATGTCCCGCCGCGGTCGAAAGACGGCCGCTGGCACCAGATCGAAGTCGAGGTGCCGGGTGGGCAATACCACGTGAGGGCGCGACGGGGGTACTTGGCACAATAGAACCCCGTAATGCCGGAGTCGAAACCAGTGTGGGAACTCGACATTCCAGCATTTCGGCCTTCCAGCATTGACTGAATGCGTAAAATGCCCGGCCAGCTATGATGGCTGGCCGTGTCCGTGTCTCCCTTCGTCCTCGCGATGGCGCTCAGTGCCGCCGGCAGCTTCCTCGGCGTGCTGGTGGCGTCGGGGATCTACCTGTTCGGGGACGAGGCGCGCGAGCGGTTGGTCTCCTGGTTGGTGAGCTACGCAGTGGGCACGCTGCTGGGGCTGTCGCTGCTCCACCTGGTGCCAAAGGCGCTCGAGACGCTGCCGTCCGAACGCGCGCTTGGCGCATTGCTGCTCGGCATCCTGACCTTCTTCATCCTCGAAAAGCTGGTGCTCTGGCGGCACTGTCACGACACGCATGAGTGCGAGGTGCACAACAGCGCCGCCAGCCTCGTGATCGTCGGCGACGCATTCCACACGTTCGTCGACGGCGCCATCATCGCCGCCGCCACGCTGACCTCGCCCTGGCTCGGCGTGACCACGGCCCTCGCCGCCGCCGCCCACGAGATTCCGCAGGAACTCGGCGACGCCGCCATCCTGCTCAAGGCGGGCTACGGACGCGTGCAGGCGCTCGCCCTGAATCTCCTGTCCGGACTAGGGGGCCTGGTCGGTGCCTTGTTCGTGTATCTGGCGCTGAACCAGTTGCCGACCGTGCTGCCGTACGTGATCGCCTTTGCCGCAGGCAGCTTCCTCTACGTGGCGATGTCGGATCTGATCCCCAGCCTGCACCAGGGCCACGTCGATGTGAACCCGGTCGCGCAGGTACTCCTCATCAGCGCCGGGCTCTTCACGCTGCTGATGCTCTGACCGATCGCCCGCGTGTCTCCGGGATCACGATCCACCACGCCGCAGCCACCAGGAAGGCCAGGGCGACGACGCTGAAGGCTGCCGTGAACCCGCGCTGATCCGCCAGGGAGCCGACGACGAAGGGCGCCGCCGCGCTCGCCAATCGACCCGTGTTGTAGGTCAGCCCCTGCGCGGTCGCCCGCACCGCCGTGGGATACGACTCGGCCGTGACGATGCCGAACCCGGTGAAGTAGCCAGTGCCGAAGAACGCCACGAACGGTCCGAGCAACAGGAGCACCAAGGGCGACCGGACCTGCGCGTACAGGCCCAGGAGCATTGCCGCCATGAGGAGATAGGTGACGTACGTGCGCCTGCGTCCGAAGACGTCGGCGACGGCCCCGAACGTGACATACCCGAACCACATGCCGACCTGCATGAAGACGACGAGCCAGGCCATGGCCCGTGCGTCGAGCCCCATGCCGCCCTGCGAAGGCGACAGCGACAGGTAGGCCGGAATCCACGAGTTGAATCCCCACCAGGCAAACAGGCAGCAGGCATTCATCAGCGCCAGCGCCACCGTGAGGCCGAGACGTCCGTCGGCCACGACCGCCGCCAGCGCGGCGCCAACACCGCCGCGCACGCCGGGAGCCGGGCCACCCAGCGGTCCGCCCTGGTCCGGACCTGGACTGCCAGGGTGAACGGTGACTTGCGAACCGCGCCGAGTCTGCTGCACCGACTCACGCCACAACGCGGGTTCGCGCACCGACCGCCTGATCCACACCGTGAAAAGCGCCGGCAACACTCCGACGAGGAACACCGCGCGCCAGCCCCACACCGGCAACACGAGACTCGTCACGACCGCCGCCAGCGCGTACCCGATCGCCCACGCGCTCTGCATCAGGCCGAGCGCCTTGCCGCGGTGCTCGTCCGGCCACGTCTCGGCCACCAGCGCCGCGCCACTCGCCCATTCGCCGCCCATGCCGAGGCCAAGCCCGATCCGGAACAGCGCGAGTTGCAGGCCGGTCTGCGATAACCCACACAGCGCCGTGAAGACCGAGTACATGAGGATGCTGCCCATCAGTGCCTTGGTGCGACCGTGGCGATCCGCCACGAGGCCGAACGCAACGCCACCGACAGCCCCAGCCACGAGCGTCACCGACCCGATGAGCCCGGCCGTGGCCTTGGTCAGGCCGAGGTCACCCATGACCGCGGTCAGCACCAGCGCGTAGAGCATCACGTCGAATGCGTCGAGCATCCAGCCGAGCGCCGCGGCCCAGAGCGCCCGCCTGGCATCGACCGGCGCCTCTCGCCACCACCCGAACCAGCTCGTCGTCTTGGGCACGGGCGGCCATTCTGCCACCTGTCACTTGCAAGCGACAGCGGACCGGCTCGCAGTCGCCTGCAGGGCACAGGCGGAATCATGGCGAAACGTGCGATATCGCGTCCTGAGCCACATGTCCACTGGCACGAGGTTTGATCAAGAGAAGGTCACGGAGGACGCACCGAGCGTCCGGGAAGCCAGCCAGCGAGCGCCCCGGGTCGTGCGTTACCAACAGCAATGATTCGCCATCTTCATTTCGCAGGTGCAGGTCTTCTCCTCCTTGCGCTCTCGGGCGCGGCTCGCGCCGAAGACATCCCCGAGCGCAAGGACTTCCAGGTATTCCAGGGCGTCGCGCGCCAGGTGCAGCAGTACGTCAACTTCACCGTGTTCGACAGCGTGAACGCCACCGTCCAGGACGGCGTGGTCACGCTCACTGGCAAGGTGACGATGCCGTTCAAGGTGGAGGACCTGACGCGGCGTGTCTCGCGCGTCGAGGGCGTCCGCAAGGTGGACAACCAGATCCAGGTGCTGCCCGTGTCGCGCTTCGACGAGGAGTTGCGATTGCGCATCGCCCGGGCCATTTACGGCAACCCGTCCTTCTGGCATTACGCGTCGATGGCCAACCCGCCGATCCACATCGTCGTGGACCAGGGGCGGGTGAAGCTCGAGGGCACCGTCAACAACCACGTCGAGCGGATGCTCGCGCAGTCACTGGCCATCGGCTTCGGCGAGTTCTCGGTAGAGAACGGCCTGAAGACAGACGCGGAACGACAGGTCGAACTCGAGCAGATCGACTGACCAACCGACCGTCTCGACGGTCACCCGATTACCTCCCTTACGCCTCGGCCCTCCTTCCTGGGTCGAGGCGCTTTTTTTTCAGGAACACAGGAACACAGGGAGCACAGGGAGCACAGGGAGCACAGGAACGAGTTTCGACATTCCGGCATTCCGGCATTCCGGCATTTCGGCATTGCGGCATTGCGGCATTGCCGGTGTCGCTGAAGTGCCGTGAGCGCCGGACCGGCGTCAGGCGGGAATTGTGACGCTGAAGGTGCTGCCATGACCTGGTGTGCTGCGTACGGTCGCCTCGCCGCCGTGCGCCTCGGCAATGGCGCGCACGATCGACAGGCCCAGGCCTGTGCCGGTGCGACTGCGTGAGGCATCCTGCTTGTAGAAGCGATCGAACACCCGCGCCTGGTCCTCGGCGGAGAGGCCGACTCCGGTGTCGCTCACGTCGATACGGACGCCACCGGTGAGCAAGGCATGCGCAGAGAGCGCCACCTCGCCACCCACCGGCGTGAACCGGATGGCGTTGCCGACGAGATTCGAGATCGCCTGTTCGAGCCTGCCGGCATCGGCGTCGACGTCGAACATCGGCGCGTCGAATACGAGCCTCACACCGGCGGCAGTGGCCGCGGGTCCGTAGCGATCGCTGAGGCGGGTCCACAGCGCTTCGATGGGAACGACCTCCTTCTTGAGGCCCTGGCCGCCCGCTTCCATCTTCGCGAGGTCCAGCACGTCCCCGATCAGGCGTTCGAGGCGCACCGCCTCGTCGTCCACGATCGCCAGGTATCGGGCGCGGTCGGCTTCGCTCAACGGGAGGTCGGTCATCCGCAGCGTCTCGATGTAGCCACGGATGGTCGTCAGTGGTGTGTGCAATTCGTGGGACACGTCGGCCAACAGTTGACGTCGCACATCCTGCTCTGACGTCACTCGCTGGATCTGCGCCGCGAGCGCATCGGCGGTCTGGTTGAACGCCCGGGACACGCGACTGATCTCGTCGGCGCCATCCTCGGGCGCGCGGGCCGTAAGGTCACCTTGACCGAGGCGCGTCGCCGCGCCCTCGAGTGCCTGCAGCCGGCGATGCGCCGGCGCGAAGGCGAGCCATGCCAGGAGCGCGGCGATGGCGATCGCACTGAGGGCAGCGCCGCCGAGTGGCCAGGGGCCGAGTTCGCGGAGCACCGCCCAGCCTGGGCGGCGAGGCAGGACGACGACGTGTCCTTCAGGCTGACCGAGGACCTCTACCGCGGCGACCCCCACCGGCAGGTCGGTTCGATCGAGCCCGCCCGCATGCTCCGCGGCCAGGGCGGCCACGCGCCCCGCCTCGGGCCCCGGGACGTCGACATCCGCACCGGTGACGTTGCCTTCGACCGTGACGAAGTAGACCGGCAGCGGATTGTCCAGATGCCGCGCGAGCACGGCACGGACGCTGGCCGCCGGGTCGAACTCCAGCGCCTCCTGGAGATCGGCGGCGACCGTCTTCGCCAGTAGCTGCGCCGTGACCCGCGCCCGCAGGCCGGAGGGCCTCGACAGCGTCGCGACCACGACCACCATCTGGATCAGGAGGCCGGCGGCGAGCAGGCCCAGGCACGCCAGCGCGATGCGCCAGTACAGCGACCCGAGCCAGGCCCGCGATCGGCTCATGCCGAGGCCACGTCGCGGAACTTGTACCCGACGCCCCACACGGTGAGCAGTCGTTCCGGTTCGGCCGGATTCGATTCGATCTTCTGGCGCAGGCGCTTGACGATGGTGTCGACGCTGCGCTCGGTGACGTGGGTGTCGGGCCCCCAGGCACGGCGAATCAGCGCCTCGCGCGAGAACACGATGCCGGGATTGCTGGCAAGCACCTTCAGCACGGCGAACTCGTGCGCGGTGGTATCGATGACGCGACCGTCCACGGTGACCTGATGGCGCGACGCGTCGATTTCCAGGCCATCGCGACGCAGGACGTCGGCCATCGGCATCTCGCCGGGAGCGTGCGGCGCCGGCAAGGCGCGTCGCAGCAGCGCCCGGACGCGGGCCATGAGTTCACGCACGCCGAACGGTTTCGTGAGGTAATCGTCGGCGCCACTGTCGAGCCCGAGCACCTTGTCGGTCTCGTCGCGACGTGCCGTCAGCAAGAGGACGGGCACGCGACGGGTGGACGGCTGCTGGCGGAGCGCCCGGCACAGGGCGACGCCGTCGAGACCCGGCAGCATCACGTCGACGATGAAGAGGTCGTAGGCCTGCGCGCGTGCGGCCTCGAGGGCGGCCCGGCCGTCGAGGAAGCGATCGCTGGTGTGGCCCTCGAACGAGAGATGCAACGAGACGAGTTCGCCGATATGGGGTTCGTCATCCACGACCAGGACATGGGCCATGGCCTACAGGCTACCCTCTGGCGACACTGCCGCGCTGTGACCCCGCCGGGTGCTCATCGATTTTTCACACCTGCGTCATGGGCGGTTCACAGGCCGCCCGTTACATAAGACAGAATGACGCGGGGCTCCACGGCCTCGAAGGAGAAATGACGATGCAGGCGGCGACACTGATGACGGGCGTGAAAGTCATGCTGGGTGCGATGGCCCTGACGGCGGGCCTGGCGGCGACGGCTGGGGCTCAGCCTGGTCCCGGCGAGCCTGGGTTCGGTCAAGGCGGTCCAGGCGGACCGGGCGGACCTCGTGGTCCCGGCGGCCCCGGAGGCCCTGGTGGGCCCGGCAGGATGGGCGGGCCTCTGGGTGGACTGCTCGGGTTGCATCCGGAACTGCCGCTGGCGGCGTTGAACCTGACCGATGCCCAGCGCGAGCAGGTGCGGACCATCCTGCAAGGGCACCGCGAAGAGGGCCAGGCCCTGATGCAGCGGGGTCAGGCGGCGCTGGAGGCCTTGCGCAAGGTCACCGAGGTCACCGTCGACGAGGGTGCGGCCGGACAGCAGGGCCAGGCACTCGGGGCGGTCATCGCCGAGGCGGCGGTGCTGCGATCCAGGGTGCGCGGCGAGATCATGACCATCCTCACGCCGGAACAGCAGGCGGAGGCGGCCAAGATCCAGGCCGAACGCGAGTTGCGGATGAAGCAGTTCCGCACGAAGCGGGACGATCGGCGCCCGGTCAAGACGCCCGAATAGGCCTACGGCCTACAGGCTTGCAGGCCGTGAAGCGCAGCGCCGTGCGCCTACGACTGGCGTGCGGCGCGCTGGTGGCCCTTCCGGACCACCCACCAGATGAGGCCGCCCAGAGTCACGGCGGCGGCGGCCAGGGCGGACAGGAACAGCGCCACCGTCAGCACGAGGATGCGCTGGACGCCGAAGCGGGCCTCGACGCGCAGGGGCTCCCCCGCCAGCCGCGCCTTCAGCGGTTGTTCCCACGACAGGATGTTGCCGCGCTCGACCAGGTGGCTCGGCGCGTTGTGGTAGGTCACCCGGCTCGGGATGTGCAGCCGCACGGCCACGAGTTCCTCGCCGTCCCACCCCACGTCACCGACGTTCTTCGCCACCGACGGACCCAGTTCCTGCACGAACTCGACGACGTCGCCCTTCTGCGTGAACGCGTAGTGCGCCCACGCGAACGGAGGCGCCTGCGACAGCCGACGCACGTCGGCCACCTCGAGGCGGACCTGCACGAACCGGCGGCCGTCTCGACGCCAGGGCCGGCTGACGCGGGTCACCGTGGTGACCGGCGTCGAATAGAGAGCGCGGATCCGATCGCGGTCCACCGGGACCGCGGGATCGATCGCCACGTCCAGGCCGTGCAGCGCGGCGAGCGCGGCCATCGACGTGTTGACGGTCATCGTCGCAGACCCGTCGAGGCTGACGTAGATTTCTTCTTCGTATTCGTACTGACGGCCGAACGGGCGGGCACAGGATGTGAGCAGGAGGGCGAGTGCCGCCAGCGCGAATGCCTGGCGGGGCAACGACGGCATGGCCGAACAGTGTACCGCCCCTTCGGCTCGCCGCAGGCTCGATAGAATGAAGGCGCCCGCTCAAAAAGGACCCGAGTGCCAGAACGTCCGATCCTGTTCCTCATCGACGGCAACAACCAGATGTACCGCGCGTATCACGCGATCCGCGGGCTGACCGGACCTGACGGCAAGTCGACCAACGCGGTCTACGGCTTCGTGACGATGCTGCGCAAGCTGATCGCCGACCACGAGCCCTCGTACGTCGCGACGGCGTTCGACCTCGCCGGTCCGACCTTCCGCTCCGCGCTGCAGGCCGACTACAAGGCCAACCGCTCGCCCATGCCGGCAGACCTCGTGGAGCAGGTGCCGCTGGTGCACGACGCGTGCGAGGCGATGGGCGTGCGGATCCTCACGCACACCGACTACGAGGCCGACGATGTGATCGCCACGCTGGCCACGCGCGCCATCGCGCATGGCTTCGACGCGGCGATCGTCACCGGCGACAAGGATTTCTTCCAGATGGTCGACGGCCACGTGCGCGTGTACAACCCGCGCGACGAGGGCACGTGGTACGACGGCGGCGGGGTGCAGGAGAAGTTCGGCGTCCGCCCCGACCAGGTCGTCGACGTGCTCGCCCTGATGGGCGATGCCATCGACAACGTGAAGGGCGTGCCCGGCATTGGCGAGAAGGGCGCGCGTGAGTTGATCGCCCAGCACGGATCGCTCGACGCGCTGCTCGCTGCGGCGGCGGGCCTGCCGCAGAAGCGCTACCGGGAGGCGCTCACCGCTCACGCCGAGGACGCGCGCCTCAGTCGCGAGATGGTGCGCCTGCACTGTGACGTGCCGGTGGAGATCGATCTCGAGGCGCTCCGCTACGTCGGACCTGACCAGCGCCGCTGCTATGAGCTGTTCAGCAGGCTGGGCTTCAAGTCGTTGGTCACGGAGTTCGCACCGACGGCCGCCGACGTCGTGCGTACGTTCAGCACCTGCGGCGACTCCGAGGACCTCCGCGAGCTCGCGACCCACATCCGGCAGGCCGGCCGCTGCTCGGTCTACCTGGTGACCGATGGGGCGCCGGCGATGCAGGCATCGCTGGTCGGCCTGAGTGTCGGCACCGGTGACGGACGCGCGGCCTACGTCCCGCTCGCGCACACGTCCCTCGATGCCTGCCCGAACCTTGCCTCCCAGGCCGTGCGCGACGTGATCGGCCCATTGCTCGCCGATCCATCCGTGCAGAAGACGGGCCACGACCTGAAGGCGATGACGCTCGTGCTCGCCAGGCATGGCCTCGCGCTCGAAGGCGTGCACGACGACGTGATGCTCGCAAGTTACGTGCACGATGCCTCGAGCGCGGCACACGCGGTCGAATCACTCGCGCTCGAGCGCCTCGGCTACAAGGCGATGGACAGCGAGGTGCTGCGTGGCAAGGGCGTGAAGGCGCTCGCGATGTCGCAAGTGGCGGTGGAGGCGATGACCACGTGGGCCTGCGAGCGCGCCGACCTTGCCATGCAGCTGACGACGGATCTGCGGACGACGCTCGACGGTGAGGGCCTCACCGACATCTACGAGGAGTTCGAGCTCGCGTTGCTGCCGGCGTTGTGCGCCATCGAGCAGGCGGGCATCCGCGTCGACACCGGTGTGCTGGCCGGGCTCTCGACACGAATGGACGCCGAGCTCGAGGCCCGGTCTGCCCGCATCTTCGCGCTCGCGGGGATGACCTTCAACATCAATTCGCCCAGGCAGCTCGGAGAAGTGCTCTTCGAGAAGATGCACCTGCCGGTCCTGAAGCGCACCGGCAAGGACCGCACGGCGTCAACGGCGGCGGAGGTGCTCGAGGAGCTCGCGGCCTCGCACGACATCGCGCGTGAAATCCTCGACTGGCGCGCGATGATGAAGCTGAAGGGCACCTACGTGGATGCACTGCCGCAGCTCGTGCATCGCACGACCGGCCGGGTCCACACCACCTTCAACCAGGCGGTCGCTGCCACGGGTCGGCTGAGCAGCAGCGACCCGAACCTGCAGAACATCCCGATCCGCACCGAACTCGGTCGCGAGATTCGCGGCGCCTTCGTCGCCGAGGCGGGCCACGTCCTGATCTCGGCCGACTACTCGCAAATCGAGTTGCGTGTCCTCGCCCACATGGCGCAGGAGCAGAGTCTCATCGACGCATTCCGCCGCGGCGACGACATCCACGACCAGACCTCTGCCAAGGTGTTCGGCGAGAACAGCGGCCTCTCGTCCCACGAGTTGCGGCGGCGCGCAAAGATCATCAACTACGCACTGCTCTACGGCAAGACCGCGTTCACGCTCGCCAAGGACATCGGCGTCACGCAGCAGGCGGCCCAGGCCTTCATCGATGCGTACTTCGCGGGTTACCCGTCGGTGCGCCAGTTCATCGACGAGACGATTGCGAAGGCCCGCGACACGGGTGTCGTCAGCACGCTGTTCGGTCGCCGCCGCCGTGTCCCCGAACTCACGAGCCGCAACGGCCAGATCCGCGCCGCAGCCGAACGCGTGACCGTGAACCTGCCGATTCAAGGCACCGCCGCCGACATCCTGAAGCGGGCGATGATCGACCTGCACCAGGCACTCCCCTCGATCCACGGCCTGCGGATGATCCTGACGGTGCACGACGAACTGGTCTTCGAGGCCCCGGAGGGAGCAGCCGAGGAAGCGGCCGCGCTGGTGAAGCACCACATGGAGCACGCCGTACCGCTCGACGTGCCGCTCGACGTCGACGTGGGGGTCGGACACACGTGGAAGGATGCCAAGGCGTGACACGCGGCCGCATCGATCGTCGCACGTGCCTGGGCGCGCTCGCCGCCCCCATGGTCATACCGGCACGTGGTCGCGCGGCGGCCATGGACGCGGGCGACGGTAGGGCCGGCTCTCCGAGCCCGGCCAATGCCGACGACGGCGCTGACGCCCAAGACAGCCCGCCTTCCCAGGCGACGGCCGCCACCACACCGCGGCTGCTGTTCACGCGCGACGAGCTGTCGCGCATGCGCGCACGGGCCGGCCACCCGCGGCTGTCACGCTTCCGCGACGCCGTGATTGCCCGCGCGACGGCGACGCTGACCGCTCCCCCCCTCGTGCCGTCGATCACCATGCGCGGCGAGCCGGATCCACCGGGCGAAGACAAGGGCCTGTCCTGCGCGCGAGCGCTGCAGGGTCGTGTGTTCACGCTCGGGATGGCCTGGGAGATCACGGGAGAGCGGCGCTATCTCGAGCACGCGACCGTGCAACTCGAACAGGCCGTCCGCGACTGGCGCATCTGGGTGGACACGGCGCACCAGCCGCCGTTCGACCTGATGACGGGTGAGCTGTCGCTGACGTTTGGCATCGCCCTCGACTGGCTGCTGCAGGCCAATGACGCCGCGCGCCGCGCCTCCATCGTCAACGGCGTCGTCGGACGTGGCCTCGATGCGTACCTGGCTGCGATCGAGCGTCCGACGCCACCCGGCTGGCACACCGCGCCGCACAACTGGAACACCGTCTGCAACGGTGGGGCGGTCGTGTTGGCGCTGGCACTGCAGGCCTCGATTGCCGACAGGCCGCGCCCGGAGAACGGGGCCTACGGGCGCGCAGGCGACGAGGCTGGTGGAGCCGCCGAGGCCTCCCTCGCAGACAAGGTCGCGCGGGTGCTGCAGAAGGCGGTCCCGGCGATGGAGCACTACTGGGATCATCTGCGCGACGACGGCGGGTGGGACGAGGGGACGGGCTACTGGCGTTATGGGCATCGCTACGCGCTGATGGCGGCCGAGGCCCTGCGGCGATCCGGCAATCCGGCAGGTGACGCGGTGTTCGCGCGAGCGGGGGTGCGCCGGACCGGCTACTTTCCGCTCGTGTTCAATCCGGGTACGCGACTGGCGGCCGGCTTCGGCGATTCGAACAGTCGCGCCTACGATCCGATCTTCTATTTCCTTGGCGCGCGCTACCGCGATGCCGCGTTCATCTGGTACCAGGACCGGGCACCACTCGATACCGAGCGCGTCGGCTGGCCTGACGCGGCACTGGCGCTGATCTGGCGTCCCGTCGACGAGCCGTGGCTGCCTGAGAACACGCCGAACTACACGCCGCACCTGCCCGCCGCGGCGGTGTTCGAAGGCATCGGTTGGGCGCTGCTCGCGCCGAGGCAACCCGACCCTCCGCACTTCCTGTCGTTCAAGAACGGATCGCTTGCAGCCAATCACACGCACCTGGATCTGAATCACGTGAGTGTCGGCGTCGGCGACGAGATGCTGCTCATCGAACTCGGCAATCGACCGTATCCAGCCGACTACTTCCGGGCCGACCGCCGCTACGGCTACTACGAGATCGGCACGCGTGGCCACAACACGGTGCTGGTGGGCGGGCGCGGACAGGTTCACGGACGCAAGGGGCGTCTGCTACCGCTGATCGAGCGGGGTGACCTCCGCATCCTCAGCGGGGTCGCCGATGATGCCTACGAGTTGTCCGCACCAGTTGCGAGACGCCATGTATGCACGCTCGACGACGGCCAGGTGTACCTCGTCATCGATCAGATCGAGACAACAGAGGCGCAGCCGATCGAGCTGCGGTGGCATACGGGTGGAGACTGGACGATCGGCGACGGCGGCAGCGCGCTGGTGACGAGCGGCGCTGCCCGGGGTGCGATGCGAATGCTCGCCGCCAGCGGGATACCCTCGATGTCGGTCGCCGCTGCGGATGGCTGGATCCGGCCGGTATCAGTCCTGCGGGTCGAGTGCCCAGCGTCGACGCGTCACCTGGTCGCGACGGTTGTCGTGCCCGGCGCCACCGAGGCGCCCAGCATGTCAATGGCCTCGAGTCGCGACGGCGCATCCGCCTGGGTGCGCATCGGCCCACGCGAGATCGCGTTCACGTTGAACCAAAGTGGCTTCCGGCTCAGGGAGTCCAGGGCTTCCGCAGAGCATCACTGACCGTCGACCTGACTTGTCCACCGTAGCCTTGGCGAAGGTGGAAGGTCGACGGCTACAGTCGCCACTGGCATTAGGCATTAGGCATCAGGCATCAGGCATCAGGCATTACCGCTGCCACCGCCCCTTCGCCTCGTCCCACTCGCTCGCGAAGCGTGCGGCCGCCGCATCCGCATCGGGCTCGTCGACGAGGCGTTTGACCCGTTCCGGGATGATGGCCTGCGTCACGAGCCGATCCAGGTCGGTCCGCAGTGACACGCCCTTGTCGGGCGCCAGCGTCGATCGCACCCAGCCGGCCAGCGCCAGGTCCCAGGCGAGATCGAGATCGCCGCGCGCCAGCGCCGCCGCCGGCAGCCAGTACGAGGACGCCGAGGAGTCGGGATAGCGGGCCAGGTGCAACCGGAGCCGTGACGAGATCTCGTCGTAGATGACGACACGCTCGTCCGGCGGCCGGGTCTGGGCGTAGCGGTCCATGGCCGTACCCCACCAGTCCACCACCTGCTCGCGGGCCGCGGGCGACAACAGGCCCATCTGCTCCAGGGCCGGCTCGAGCAGGGACGCCGCCGACCGGTACTGCCCATCCAGGTACAAGGCCTCGCCCAGCCCGACGACGAGGTCGAGGCGCCCGCGATCCGAGAGACCGGACGCATCGACGGCCCCGAGCGCCGCACGCGCGCCAGCCAGATCCTCGGTCGCGCGGCTCGCCCGGTGCCTCTCCAGCAGCGCCCTGCCGATCAGCAGGTTGACTTCGCTCTGGGACGACGCGCGTGGCGCTGCCTCCCGCGCCGCGGTGATGGCCTCGTCGTACTGCCCGGCGTTGTAGAGCTGTCGTGCCCGGGCCAGTGGATCGGTCGCGGCTGGCTGCGCCGACACGGCCACGGCGCCCATCAGCACCACCGCCAGCGCCGCCCAGATCCGTATCCAATCAGTAAGTGCTTGCATGTCAGCCACTTCCAAACATCGTGCCCCGCTGGCTTGCTATACTTCCGAGGCGTGGTCACTCCAATTGTCGTCGCGAGGAGCGAACATGGCCTCTCGCGGCAGGACATCGACCCTGATGCCCTCCGCGTCCTGTATCGCCTGCACGCGTCGAACTTCGAGGCATATCTCGTAGGTGGCAGCGTACGCGATCTGCTCCTCCATCGTCGTCCGAAGGACTTCGACATCGGCACGAGCGCTCATCCGCACGACGTCAAGCGCCTCTTCCGCAACTGCTGGATCATCGGGCGCCGTTTCAGGCTCGCGCACGTGCGGTTCGGGACCAAGACGGTCGAGGTCGCGACGTTCCGCAAGCAGGTGACGGGCACGCCGGAACCGCAGGAACAGCATTTCCGCCCCGACCATCCGGACGAGGGCGAGTTGCCTGTCGTCGCGGATCCGGGGACCGACGTCACCGCCGAGGTGATCGATCGGCCGATTCAGCGCGACAACGAGTACGGCACGCCCGAGGAGGACGCCTTCCGGCGTGACTTCACGGTCAATGCGCTGTTCTACGACATCGGCACGTTCTCGATCATCGACTACACCGGCGGACTCGAGGATCTCGACCGGCGATTGATTCGCTGCATCGGCGATCCCGACGTGCGCTTCGTCGAGGACCCCGTCCGGATGCTCCGTGCGCTCGTGCTCGCGGCCCGTCTCGACTTCGGCGTCGATGCCGCCGTGATGGACGCCATCGAGCGGAAGGCGCCGCTCATCGGCCAGGCGTCGTCGGCGCGGCTGCTCGAGGAGTACTACAAGATCCTGCGCAGCGGCCACGCGCGCTCGTGCTTCGACCACCTCGCCGACAGCGGCCTGCTCGAGCACATGTCGCCGGAGTTGCTCAATGACGACGGCCCGCTCACCGAGGCCTTCGAGGCGGTCGACGACTATCGGAAACGTTTCGACGATGCGCCGGATACGTTGAGCAACCCGATTCTCGCCGGGACGTTGCTGTTGCCACTCGGGTTGTTACGCGATGAAGGCCACCGCTACCGGTATCACGACGATTGGGAGCGGGAAGCGCCGCACATGCTGGGACAGATGCAGGTCGCGCGCAAGGACATCGAGAAGCTGCGGCACCTGCTCTCGCTGCAGAAGCGCCTGCTCGAAACCGACGCACCGGCGCGTGTCCAGCGGGCGCTGATGCACCGCGGCGCATTCCGCGACGCGCTGACATGGCTGGACATCCACGGCGAACATCCAGACGTCGTCGAGCACTGGGAAGCGCTGCTGCGGGAGGAACCGCCGGCACCGGTGCAGGAAGAGGAAGGACCGCGCCGACGCCGCCGGCCGCGGCGCCGGCGCCCGCCGGGCCGGTAGGGACGCCTCTCCGAGGCGTCCATCTCCTCGCCTGACGGGTGGGGATCGCGATCGAGGCGATGGACCGCTCGGAGAGCGGTCCCTACCACCTGCCGTGTCCTAGAACGCGACCCTGACGTCGGTAGGGACGCCTCTCCGAGGCGTCCATCTCCTCGCCTGACGGGTGGGGATCGCAATCGAGGCGATGGACCGTTCGGAGTGCGGTCCCTACCACCTGCCTGTCCTAGAACGCGACTCTGACGCCGGCACGAATGCGCCGTGGCGGTCCGACGGTGCGCAGGGGCGTCTTGCCGGTGTCGTAGTCAGCGTCGAACAGGTTCTCGAACGCCACGAAACCGCGCAAGGCCTCGGCGAAGCGGTGTTCCCCAATCAGGTCGGTCACTGCAGACTTGCCGAGTTCGAACTGGTTGCGGTCGTCGTCGAACTGCGTTCCGGTCCAGCGCAGTTGCGCGCCGATCATGGACGCGGCAAACGGCTGCCAGCGGACGTCGAAGCCTCCCTGCGCCGTCGGTACCTGTGGCACCCGATTGCCTTCGAGCCCGGGCTCGTCGGATTCGTCAAAACGCGATCGCGTCCACGCCAGCGTGCCGGCCACCGACAGCGAGGACAGCAGTTGCACGCGTCCCTCGACTTCGAGCCCTCGCGCGCCGATCACACCCGCGTTGCGCCGCTCCCGCGTGATCAGCGTCGGCGTCGAGGTCACGGTCACGTTGGTGATGGCGTCCTCGAGGCGGGCGGCAAAGAGCGTGGCGCGCAACGACACGCGATGCGGTTCCCATGCCACTGCTACGTCACCGCCGGTGACGCGCTCCATCTCGAGCGCGGGATTGTTCTGCGTGAGTGTATTGCCGGCACGGAACGGTCGCAGGCGCTCGTTGAGCGTCGGCGCGCGGAAGGCGCGATAGCCGCTGGCGCGCAGCGTGATGGCGTGCGCCGCCGTCCACGCAATCGAGCCCTTCGGCGACACCGCGTTGATGTCGCGCGTGCCGCCCGGCGTCGTGTCGACATCGATGGCGTCGGCGCGCAGGCCGCCGACGACGACCACACGCGACGAGGCGACCCAGGTCGCCTGCGCGAAGCCGCCGAGCATGTCCTGCCGTCCGTCGGCAACCGTCGGCGCCCCCACGGGACGCCGCTCGATCATGTCCCCTTCCACCCGCCTGGCATCGCCGCCCGCGAGCAGCACGACCTGACCGATCGGCCGCACGTACTCGGCCGACGCCCCGCCCACGGTTGCCGCGACGCGCTGACGCGAGCTCAGGGTCTCGGCCGTGCGGGTGGCATTGACCGCCGAGAACGCCTGGTCGTACCCCTGACCGGCCCCGAAGCCGCGAAGGCGGAGGTCACCCCAGGATCCGCTGCCACCGACCTCGAAGCTTGCCTGGCGCTGATTGGTGTCGTTGTCCTGCAGAGGCGTGCCGTTGGTCCGGTCCTCGTCGTAGACCTGGGCCCGCAGCGATGTGCGCCACGTGCGCGTGATGTGGGCCCCGACGCTGAGGGAGAGCACGGTGGACTCGACGCCCGCAGGTGTATCGATCGGCCCGCGAATCTCGGGTGCGATCGGGATCGCTCCTTCCGTGGAGTTCCATTCGCCGGCCATCACGCCGCTCCACGGCCCGCGCCGTGTGCCGGCGAGCGCCGACATGCGGCCGGATTCCTGGGTGCCCCCTTCGACGAGGGCGCGAACGACCGGCGACGAGGGATCCACCGACAGCACCTGGATCACACCGCCCGCTGCGTCGGCGCCGTAGAGGTCGCTGGCGCCGCCGCGTACCACTTCGACACGGTCGATGGCGACCTGCGGGACGCGATCCCACGTCACCCAGCCACCGAACGGATCGTTGAGCGGCACGCCGTCGGCCAGCACCAGCGTGCGACTGGCGCCGGACGCCGACAGCCCTCGCAACGTGACGCCCTGGGTCGTGGGGTTGGCGGTCCGTGACGGGGAGCGCCGGAACAGGGAAAACCCGGGCGTGAGGCGCAGCACATCGTCGATCGTGCCGGCGGCGGCGACCTCGAGGTCGCGCCGCGAGATGACGGTGGAGTCGGCTGGCAGTTCGGCACCGCGCACCGCCCGGCGACCGGCGGTCACGGTGACCTGCTCGGTGCGAGCGGCCGGCGCGAGTTGAACGTCGAAGGCCGCCGATCCTGGCTGCAGGTTCTCGAGATGCTCGGCAAACCCTGGCGCCGACACGCGCAGCAGCAGCGGCATCGGCAGTTCGGGCACCGGCACGACGGCGACGCCGTCGGGCCCGGTAATGACGGCACGCCCGCTGCCGTGGCCATCGGTGTCGACCAACGCGCTGGCACCCGCGATCGGGTCGCCGAGCGGGTCCGAGACCCGCACGCGCAGGTCAGCCGCGGGACGCTGTGCCAGCGCCACGGCCGAGAAGCCAAGCGTGCAGAGGGCGAGGAGGGCGGCCTGACGGACGGCGATCAATGGCATTCCTGACTTCGGAGTACTGCGTGCGGACCCGCCGCGTTTCCCGATCGTCGGCGCCGACCAATGACGCCGGTCCGGCGGTGCCGACCTGAAGGTCGGCGGCTACATCGTCACCTGATGCTCTGCGGCTGCAATTTCACGAACCTTCGACCTTCCGACGTGTGCGAGCCAATCCTGCAACTCGTGAAATTCTGAAATTCTGAAATTGCCTATATCTCGTGAATGAGCAGCCCGTCGCGTAGCTTGGGCTCGAACCAGGTTGACTTGGGCGGCATGATCGCGCCGGCGTCGGCGATGGCCATGAGTTCGCTGAGCGTCACCGGGTACATCGAGAACGCGATCTCCGCCTTCTTGCCGTTGACGATCTTCTCAAGTTCGCCGGTGCCGCGAATGCCGCCGACGAAATCGATGCGCGTGTCGGTGCGTGGATCCTCGATGCCGAACACCGGCGCGAGAACCTGCTCCTGCAACCGCGAGACGTCGAGCGTGCGAATCGGATCGGCGGCATCGGTCGTGTCATCGCCGAGTGTCAGCGTGTACCACTTGCCGCGGATGTAGACACCGCATTCGCCTTTGCGTGACGGCACCGGCGAACCGGCCGACATCGGGAAGCGCTGCGCCAGCACCGTGAGCAACGCCTCGGGCGTGTGTCCCTTCAGGTCCTTGACGACACGGTGATACGGCAGGATCCGCATCTGTGTGTCCGGGAAGGCGACCGCCAGGAAGAACGCCCCCTCGTCGTCGGCTTCGGCACCGAGCGCGTCCTGTGCGCGGGCCGCACTCGCGGCACGATGATGACCATCGGCGATGTACACGAACGGCACGTCCGCCATCGCGGCCTTCAGCGCCGCGGCCTGCGCATCGTTTGCCGCCCACACCGCATGCCCCACGCCATCGTCGGCCACGAAGTCGTAGAGCGGCGTCCCGGCGGTGACATCGGCGATCGCGGCCGACGCCGCCGGCGTGTCGCGGAACGTGAGCAACACCGGGCCGGTCTGCGCACGCAGTTCCGTGATGTGCCGCGTCCGGTCGTCTTCCTTGTCCTTGCGGGTGCGCTCGTGCTTGACGATGACGTTGCGGCGGTATTCGTCCACCGAGAATGCGCCGGCAAGCCCCGTCTGCTCGTGGTCGCCCATGCGCAGCCGGTAGACGTACAGCCGCGGCAAGTGGTCCTGGACCAAGGCGCTCGACCGGAATGCCTCGAACGTCTCCCACGCACGCGTGTACACCTCGTCGGCGTAGGGCGACACGGTCGGTGCCAGGTCAATCTCCGCACGCGACACGTGCAGGAGGCTGTTGGGGCGGCCCTGCGCGAGGGCACGCGCCTCCTCGACGTTGACGACGTCGTAGGGAACGGCCGCCATCTCGGCGGCGAGGTCGGGGCGAGGACGAAGGGCGCGGAACGGTCGGACGAGAGCCATCGCGTCCGATCTTACGGTGCGCGGGGAGTCGCGCGCAGCGGCGTGAACGTCATGTCCCCGTATTCCCACGTCCATGGCGCGCCGGTGTCGCCGAGGACGAAGTGCACCAGACGAGGAAACGCCGGCTCGGCGCGGACGTCGTTGGCGAGGATGACGACGCAGTCCCGGCGCCGCTCGACACAGACCCACGTGCTCCCCGTGGAGTCGTTGTGGCCGCCCTTGTAGAAGCCCGGCCCCTGCGGGCCGTCGAAGGCGATCACGCCGAGGCCGGCCGCGAGATCGCGACGACGACGGGCGGGTGGGATTTCTGGCTGGAACGTGGGGAATTGCGATGCCGTGGTGATGGAACGCTGCGGCCGCGTGAGGTCGGCGCGGCCCTTGGGGGTCAGGCCATCGCCGCGCACATAGCCGGCCGCGAACCGCGCGAAATCGCGCAGGGTGGTGTCCATCGACCCGGCTGCGCGTACTTTGCTGCGCTCGTCGTGCGGTACCGGAGAGCCCTGCGCGTCCCAGCCGTCGGCCAGGTTGGCGGCGAAGTCGGGCCGCCACGTCATGCTTGTCGTCCGCATCCCGAAACGGTCGAACACGCGGCGTTGCATTTCGGCGCCGACGTCGAGCCCGAGACCCTTCTCGAGCACGAACTGGAGCAGGATCAGGCCTTCGCCCGAGTACGCATAGCGGGCACCGGGCGGGAAATGAAAACGGAGCTTCCCATCCGGCTCGAGGAACGCGAAGTTGGCAAAGCCCGAGGCATGCGTGAGCAGGATGCGCGGCGTCAGCTGCCGCCAGCGGTCGTCACCACCAAGGTCCTTCCACGGGCCGTACTTGTCGTCCGGCGGGTACTCTGGCAAGGGCCGGTCCAGGTATCGGGCGATGGATGCGTCGAGGTCCAGGCGCCCCTCGTCCACCAGTTGCATAACCATGTAGCCGAACGCGGCCTTGGTGAGCGATGCGCCGTACATGACGGTGTCGGGGAGCAGCGGCGCGCCTGTCGCGTTACGTGCCCCCTGGGCCCGCACCTCCGCCACCTGCCCGTCCCTGATCACCGCCATTCCCAGCGCGCGTGCGCCGGTGAGTCGCATCACCTCGCGCAGTTCCGCGTCGATTGCCTCTGCAGACCACGCCGGCTGGGCGGCGGCAATCGCTGGCGAGGCAACCAGAAGGGTGAGAAGCAGACGTCCAATCATTAGAACCGTTGATACGAAAAGCTGGTGGGACGGTTTCGCCGAAGTCAGGTCGACGACGAAGGCGCGGCGAAACGCCTCGAAATGCGCCCACCTTGGGTTGTGGAGGACGCGCTTCCGCCGAAGCAGCGACGGTTTTGGGGCATCCGATCCCTACATTCTCGGTAGAACTAACAATTTGCAGTAGCCCCGCTATTCAAACGTTTGTATTCTGACGCCCGCGTGACGAAGCGAACCCTCCCCCTCGCCCTGTCAGCCGCCGTGGCGCTGTCCGCCTGCTCGGCGCAGCCGACGCCGCAAGAGTCTGTGAGCGCCCTGGCAGCCGTCCAGGTGCAGGAACAAGCTACCCGCCTCATCGAGGCACGAGTGCCCCGCAACGCCACGCTGGCCAGCCTGTTGCGTGCCCATCAGGTCAGCGACGACATCGTCAATCACTTCGTCGAGTCGGCGAAGAAGCGCTTCGACCTGCGCCGCATCCGCGCCGATCGCCCGTATCGCCTGCAACTCGGGCTCGACGGCATGATCCGCGAGTTCACGTACCAGATCGACGCGGACAAGTTCCTCAAGGTCGTCGGCGCCGACGAGCAGGCGGCCGATGCCATGCCTGACTACGACGTCCAGGTCGTGCCCTACGAGAAACACAAGGCCCTGATGTCGATTCGTGGCGAGATCTCGCGCGAAACGCCGTCACTCATCGCCGCGGTCAATGCAGCTGGCGAGAGTATCGGGCTCGCGCTCGAGTTCGCGCGGGTGTTCGAGGGCGAGGTCGACTTCGCCAACGAACTACAGCCGGGCGACTCGTTCGAGTTGCTGTTCGAGAAGGTGGTCCGCGAGGGCGAGTTCGGCGGCTACGGCGATATCGTCGCGGCGCGGTTCACCACCAGTGGACGCAGCTTCGAGGCGTTCCGGTACGCAGTGCCCGGCCAGAAGGCGGACTATTACGACCGCGACGGCCGATCGATGCGTCGCTTCTTCCTGAAGTCACCGCTGAAATTCGAGCCGCGCGTGACCTCGGGTTTCTCGTTCCGCCGGGTGCACCCCGTCCTCGGGACGGCTCGCGCGCATCGCGGCGTGGACTACGGTGCCCCGAGCGGTGCGCCGGTGCTGGCCGTGGCAAGCGGCATGATCCTCCGGGCCGGCTGGACCGGTGGCGGCGGCAACTCGGTCTACATCCGTCACGACAGCGGCTACGAGACCCGCTACCTGCACTTCTCGCGCATCGCCTCGGGCATCCGCGCCGGAATGCGGATTTCACAGGGTGAGCTCATCGGCAACGTTGGCTCGACGGGCCTGTCCACGGGCCCGCACCTGCATTACGAGTTGCTCAAGGGCGGCACGCACGTGAATCCGCTGGACGAGCACCGCAAGCTGCCGCCAGGCCAGCCAATTCCCGACTCGGCGCTGGCCTCGTTCGTCGAGCACCGCGAGCGCCAGGCGTGGCGCTTTGCCGGCTCGCCAGACCGGCCGCTCGGTCGCCTCGCACGCGCCGTGCCGACCGCAGCCGCGACCGCCGCAAACGCCAACTAGCACGCAGTCAGAACGCGTCGAGTCCCGATGCGTGCGTCGAGCTGAAGGTCGACGCCTACTGTCGCCCTTCCGCTAGAGAAAGCATCCAGGCTGTCAGCGTCCCCGAGCAGCTGCGGTGTGCTGCCAACGATCGACGGCTCCGCCGAGGGCCGTAGCCGCCGACCTTCAGGTCGGCGGACATGTGTATCGAATGGTATCCAGGCCTAGATCCCCGATGACCTGCGGTGCCTCGCGGGGGTAACATCGTGTGTTCGCCCGCGTCACCCGGCCGACTTCGCCAAAGGCTACGTCGCGCCAGGGCTGTCGCAGCCGGGTGTCCCTGTCCGGGCGACCCGAGTTTCAAGGAGCTACGTAGATGATTCGCTGGACCCTTCCTGGCGGGACGCGTCGGGCTGCGCTCGCCACGGCCCTGGTGGCCGCCACCCTCGCCGTGCCGGTGACCGCGCAGTTGCGCGATCAGGCCGACCTCGACGCGATCTATCGCATCAAGCAGGAGGGCGTCAGCAACTCCAAGGTGATGGAGACGCTGAGCTACCTGACCGACATCAACGGCCCGCGCCTCACCAACTCGCCGATGATGCACCAGGCCGCGGCGTGGGCGCAGAAGCAGTTGACCGCGTGGGGACTCGCCAACGTCCACACGGAGAAGTGGGGCCCCTTCGGCCGCGGTTGGGTGAACGAGCACACGTCCATCCGCATGGACGCGCCACAGCCCTTCGTCCTGCTCGGGTACCCGAAAGCATGGACGCCCGGCACAGAAGGCGAAGTGAGCGGCGACGCCGTGGCGGTCACGATCGAGACCGACGAAGACTTCGCCAAGTACAAGGGGACGCTGAAGGGCAAGTTCGTGTTGCAGTCTCCGACCCGCGAGGTCGCGTCGTTCTTCGAATCGCCGACACGCCGCTACACCGAGACGGGCCTCGAGGAGTTGTCGCACGACCAGATCGGAAGCGCGCGTGGACGCTTCCCGGGCGGCTTCGGCGCCGGGATGGAGTTCCGCAAGAAGCGGATGGCCTTCTACAAGGAGGAAGGCATCCTCGCCGTCGTCGAGATGTCGGCCGGCGCTCGCGGTGACAACGGCGCCGTGATCGCGCAGGGGCCGATGCCCGGCGATGGCGATCGCACGGTCGAGGGGCAGGTGCCAGTGCCGCAGGTCGTGCTCGCCGGCGAACACTACGGCCGCCTGCTGCGTGTGCTCGAGAAGAAGGTGCCGGTGAAACTGACGATGAACGTGCGCAGCCGGTTCGTCGACACCTCGCTCGATGTCTACAACGTCATCGCCGAGATCCCGGGCACCGACAAGGCCGACGAAGTCGTGATGATCGGCGCGCACTTCGACTCGTGGCACACCGGCACCGGCGCGACCGACAACGCCGTGAGTTCCGCGGTGATGATGGAGGCGATGCGCATCCTGCAGACGAGCGGGCTGAAGCCGCGCCGCACCATCCGGATGGCGCTCTGGACCGGGGAAGAGCAGGGCCTGCTCGGCTCGCGCGCCTACGTCAAGGAGCACTTCGCCGATCCCACCGACATGAAGCTGAAGCCGGAACACGGCAAGCTGTCGGTTTACCTGAACATGGACAACGGCGGCGGCGCGTTCCGCGGCGTGTACCTGCAGGGCAACGAGGCGGCGGCGCCGGTGTTCGAGGCGTGGATGAAGCCGTTCCACAACTTCGGCATGGAGACGCTCAGCATTCGCAACACGGGTGGCACCGACCATCAGGCCTTCGATGCCGTCGGCCTTCCCGGGTTCCAGTTCATCCAGGATCCGCTCGAGTACTCGTCGCGCACGCATCACACGAACCTGGACGTCTACGAGCGCGCCATTCCGCAGGACCTGATGCAGAACGCGATCGTGATCGCGTCGTTTGCCTATCAGGCCGCGAACCGCGACGCGCTGTTCCCGCGCAAGCCACTGCCCAAGCCGCGCCCCGCGACGCCCCCTCCGGGCGCGCCGGCCCAGCGTCCCGCGACCGCGACGACGACGAGCCAGCCGTAGGTCATGCCTCATGCCTGATGCCTGATGCCTGGTGTCGGGCACCGGGCACCGGGCACCAAGACGGCGTTGATGATGTCGCCGTCGAGCTTGCTCGACGGTCACTCCGTCAGGTCGACGGGCAGCTACGAGATCAGTCTCACGTCTTCCCTGAGACCTGAGACCTGAGACCTGAGACCTGAGACTTTGAGACTTTGAGACCTGAGACTTTGAGCCCCGAGACTGAACAGGGGCGCCTCTCGCCGAGGCGCTTTCCCGGTATGCGACGATGGCGCGACGCATGCTTCGCGAACGTCTGGCGCGCCATCATCTTGCCGGCGACGGATTACCCTCGCCTGTCGACGTCGTCCGTTGGTTCGGCGCCGTGCAGGCGCAGGATTTCTCGGGCGCCCTGTGGGCGATCGGTCAGCGTCTCGCCACGGCAACCACGGAAGCCAACGTGCTCGCGGCGTTCGACGCCGGTGCCCTCGTCCGCACGCACGTACTGCGGCCGACGTGGCACTTCGTCGCGCCCGAGGACCTGCGGTGGATGCTCGCGCTGACGGGCCCGCGCATACAGACCGCCAGCGCGGCACGTTACCGGGAACTCGGCCTCGACCCCTCCACACGCGCGAAGGCCGAGCGCGTCTTCGCGCGGGCGCTCGCGGGCGGCCGTCACCTCACGCGCCCCGAGTTGGCCGACGTCCTCCGGCGCGCCCGCATCGACCCCGCCGACCAACGTCTCGCCCACCTGGTGATGCACGCCGAACTCGAGGGCCTCATCTGCAGTGGCCCGCGCGTCGGCAAGCAATTCACGTACGCATTGATCGACGAGCGCGTGCCACCAGCGCGTCCCGTCGACCGGGAGGCAGCCGTCACCGCACTCGTGACGCGCTACTTCTCCAGTCATGGCCCGGCGACCGTAAGCGACGCCGCCTGGTGGTCAGGGTTGCCGATGGGCGCCGTGCGCGAAGGCATCGCGCTCGCGGGCGATGCCCTGCAACGCCGCATCATCGACCGAACCGAGTACTGGCAGAGCGCCGAAGGCCACGAGACGACGGCGGCCACGAAGCAGCGCCCGCCAGCGGCCGCTCGCCGTGCGGCGGCTGTGCACCTGCTCCCCAGTTTCGACGAGTACACGGTCGCCTACCGCGATCGCCGCCCGCTACTGCATGCGTCGACGCCGGTTTCCACAGTCGCGCAGTCGGCGCTGCTGTCGCAGCCACTCATGCTGGAGGGCCGCCACGTGGGCACGTGGCGCCGGACGCTGTCACCGCGTCCGACGGCTCCCCTCCTCGTCGAAGTGCGTCTCCTGGAAACGCTCGCGCCTGGACAGCGACGGGCCCTCGTTCGAGGCGTCCAGCGCTACGCCGCGTTCCTGGGGCGACCGGTCACGTTGATCGGCGTGTGATGTCTCGGCGACGAAGGTTCGGCATGTGTTTTCTCGTGTCGGATCTGCCGAATGCGTCAACTCGCGAGAGAACCGCTGCACCGCGTCGGGGATGCGGAGCCCGACGCAGACGTCCAGCGGTTCGGCTGGGCGCTGACATGTGACGGGCGCGCTGGCTACGGAGCAGCGTCGAGGGTGGCAAGGTCGTCGCGGAGTGCGAGGAGGCAGGCTCGATGGTACCGATCCGCTTCCCGTTCCGCGCCGTCCCGGAAGCTTCCCACCGCATCGTTCACCATGCCTGACAGCCAGCGCAGGATCCAGCTGTCGCTGACGCGAGCGCGATAGCGTCGTGCGAGAACGTTCCCGCCCGGCGCCTCGCGGATCGTCCAGGCGACGTCCGACCCTGGCGCCTCGAACGGGTAGCGGAGAGGACTGTCGAGCATCGTCTCGACCAACAACGGCAGCTGCCAATCCGGCTCTTCGAGAAACGTGGCCAGCAGGCCCACTTCACCGGGCGTGCGGGTGAGCGACACGTTCGCGGCGACGCGGCGGGCGCCAACGCCGAATCGCCCGAACCGCGTCGCCAAGTCGGCCATGACCCGGAGCCGTGACGGCAGTTGAGCGTCGACACGCCCGTCGAGCGGAACGAGATGCCCGTTCCTGACGCGCAGGCGGAGTGTCCATAGGCGCTCGGCGGCCTCGATCGCCCACCACTTGACGCCGACCGGGTCCGCGACGACGAGGGACACGCGCATCGGCACGACATATCGCTCGATGAACGTCGCGTAGCGGGGCGCCACGCCGCGGATGCCGTCGGGCACGAGTCTCACCGAAAGGCGGATCGAAGTTGCGCCGTCGCCATCTGGCTGGAGAGCCAGACCTTCGAGTCGGAACAGCCGCCCGAACTGAGCCGACGCGCGCGGCAGGGTCCTGGCCAGTGCGGAGCGTGCCACCGCCTCGTCGCCTCTCGCGCGCGCAGCGCCGTCAAGGAGTGCACGTGCCGCACGTCCGATGTCGGCTGGGCTGGTCTCGCCGATCGCCTGCACGTCGTTCGCGGTCCACTCGAAGCGTCCCCCTGCCAGGCGCTGGAGTCGCATTCTTCCCCGGTATTGGCCCCGGGTCGCCGGAGTGTCAGCCTCGGCACGGATGCCGACGCGATAGAGCCCTCCGGACATCTACCCCGTGAGTTCGAGTGCCCGCCATGTGTCGCCCCGGGTCATCCAGACCGACACATCGTCGAACAGCGGCGACGGAACCAGAGCGCCTCGAGCGAGCCTGGACCGCACCATCTCGAAGCCACGCTCTCGCTCGGTGGGACCGAAGCGGTCGGCGAGCGTGTCCAGCAGGATGCGCATGCCTCGCCAGTCGCTATCAGCCCGGCCTTGTTCCTGCGCGATGGGAACGCGGCCGGCCCATAGCACCAGCAGGAGGGCGATGGTGCATCTTCCGGTGAGCGCCATCGCTCTTCGGTACCACGCCTGGCCGCCGCGAACAAAGACATCTGCACCGGTGGCACCGAAAGTCCGCGCTTTGCGCTGTTCCGGACATGAGGCCCTGCTTGTCCTCTCGTCGGTCCTCGCAGTTCCGCCGTCCTGTCGAGCCAGGTCCTGCGGAAGCTTGCAACAAAGGTCCGCTGACGCACCAGCGGGGGGCGCGCAGCATGGTGCTGTGCGTCCCCGAATTCGCCGATTGTGGCCAAGTGCGTAGGTAATGGTTGCGAGGTCCACGCTCGGCTACCGCGACCGTCGCGGCCTGCTGGCGTCGTCGGCGGTCTCGACGCTCACGCAGTCGGCGCTGCTGAGCCAGCCGGTGATGGTGGACGGCCGGCATGCGTGTACGTGGAAGCGAGCGCTTCCCAATCGAAGCGACTCACCTTTCACGCTCGCCCTGCGCCTGTTGGAGCCGCTCCGCCCGGGAGTGCGACGAGCACTCGACGTGGCGAGCGAACGTTACGGCACCTACCTCCGGCGATCAGTTGCAGTCAACGTCAGGTGAGGCGTACGGACGTTGTCGCCTGTAGGCGTCGGACTTTGTCCGACGCGCTCTGATGGGCGACCGCCGGACAAGTCCGGCGGCTACACCTGATGGAGTTCCGTCGTGCGTGTCGTCACCATTGCCAATGACAGCAACGAGGGCGCCGACTGGCAGGTCTACTGGAAGGTCGAGACGCAGGAGGTCCTCTAGCGCACGCGGCGCCAGCGCCGCTCCAGGATGACGACCGTCACCGCGTACACAGCGATGATCACCAGTGGAATCACGAGGTAGCGTTGCTCCGGGAACAGGTAGTGCGTCGCGACGAGCAGGAGCGTGCGGGCACAGGCGTGGAAGTAGCCGACCCAGTGCTCGAGGAGCCAGGAAACCGGGAGCCACATCAGCCCGCTCAGGATCCCCACCGACAACGGCAGCGACGAAGGATCGACGAGGAAGAACGGGATCGCGATGCCGTACACCAGCAACGACATTGCCACGGTGTGGAAGAACAGGCTGTCGAAGGCGTTCTTCCGGCGTGTCTTGTCGAGGAAATCCTCGCCCGTGACCTTCGAGAGCGTCGTTCCCAGATAGGCGATCGACCCGGTTGCGGCGAAGAGGACCAGGTGCCGGTAGCGCGGCAGAAGCATGCTGCCGCCGGCCACCACCAGCCAGGCGATCGTGCCAGCGAGTGGCATCGCGAGGAATCGCCGCGAGGCAAACTCACGGCGCTGTTCGTCGAGTGACCTGCTCGTGTCCATCTCGCCCTCCTCAGGGTCGCGCCTGCCCCGCCAGCCGGCGGGCGGGGCCTCCGGTGGGACGCCCGGCGGGACGGTTGGGTTCCGTGGGGGGCCTGTTTGCGGATGTCACGCCGACGCGTTACGGTGTCGCCATGTCCGTTCCGCAGCGCACGCTCGGCCCCTCGAAGGTTCCCGTCTCCGCCATCGGGCTCGGCTGCATGGGCATGTCCGACTTCTACGGCCCACGCGACGACGGGCAATCGATCGCAACGATGCTGCGGGCCGTCGACCTCGGCGTCACGTTTTTCGACACGGCCGACATGTACGGCCCGTACACCAACGAACGGCTGGTCGGGCAGGCGCTGGCGCCGCATCGCGACCGGGTGCTCATCGCCACCAAGTTCGGCATCGTGCGCGACCTGGCCGACCCGGCGAGGCGAACGGTCAAGGGCACTCCCGAGTACGTGCGCAGCAGCTGCGAGGGCAGCTTGCAGCGTCTCGGCGTCGATCACATCGACCTCTACTACCAGCACCGTGTCGACCAGGACACGCCGATCGAGGAGACGGTCGGCGCGATGGCCGAGCTCGTGACGGCCGGCAAGGTCCGCTTCCTCGGCCTGTCCGAGGCGGGCGCCGACACCATCCGCCGCGCCCACCGGGTGCATCCCATCGCCGCGCTGCAATCGGAGTATTCGCTGTGGAGCCGCGACATCGAGGACGAGATCATCGGGACGTGTCGCGAGCTGGGGATCACGATCGTGCCGTACAGCCCGCTCGGACGTGGCTTCCTCACCGGCGCCATCCGCCGCTTCGAGGACCTTGCCGCAGACGACTTCCGGCGCCGTGCGCCACGCTTCCAGGGCGCGAACTTCGCGAAGAACCTCGAGTTGGTGGACGCCGTCGCCGCCATGGCCCAGGACAAGGGCTGCACGCCGGCGCAACTCGCGCTGGCGTGGGTGCTGGCGCAGGGCGACGACATGGTGCCGATCCCCGGGACGCGCAGCATCGCGCGCCTCGAGGAGAACCTCGGCGCCACCGGGATCACGTTGGATGACGCGGATCTCTCACGGCTCGAATCAATCACCCCCAAGGGGATTTTCGCGGGTGACCGCTACGCCGCTGACGGGATGAAGTTCATCGGAAGGTAGGGACGCCTCTCCGAGGCGTCCATCTCCGCACGTCATGCCAGGTCGAGGACATGGACAGCTCGGAGAAGGCTTGTGGAGATGGACCGCTCGGAGAGCGAAAGGCTTGTGGAGATGGACCGCTCAGAGAGCGGTCCCTACCTTCGTGTGGAGCCGGGCAGCGGCGTTCGGCGTTCAGCGTCCAGCGTTCAGCGTTCGTCAGGCTACACTCCCGGTCATGTCCGAAGCCCTTCGCTATCCCGTCGGCCGCTTCCAGTACGAGGGGGACATGGGCGCCGACGCGCGCCGCGGTGCCATCTCCACCATCGTCGAATTCCCACAGGTATTTCGGGCGGTTGCGACGTCCTTGTCCGAGGCACAGCTCGGCACGCGCTACCGCGACGGTGGCTGGGCGGCTCGCCAGGTGATCCACCACGTCAGCGACAGCCACATCAACGCGTACGTGCGCACGCGCTGGCTCCTCACCGAGGATCGGCCCACGATCAAGGCCTACGACGAGAAAGGCTGGGCCGAATTGCCTGACGCCTCGTCTGCGCCGATCGAGCTGTCGCTCGCGCTGCTCGCCGCAACACACCAGCGCTGGACCCTGCTGCTCGAGTCCTTGCCCGACGAGGCGTTCGGCCGCGAGCTGGTGCACCCGGTGAATGGCCCGATGACGCTCGACAAACTGGTGCACATGTACGCATGGCACGGCCGTCACCACATGGGGCACCTGCAGATCGTGTCGGGGTTGCGAGCATGACCGTCCGAAGTATCTCCACGACGGCGATCGGGTTGCTGGTCACCGCCATCCTCGGCACGGCAGTGGTCGCCCAGGATCGGCTCTCCGGACGCGGCTTCGCCTCGCGATCGGAGGTGATTGCCCGCAATGGCATGGTGGCGACCAGCCATCCGTTTGCCACGCAAATCGCGCTCGACGTCCTCAAGGAAGGCGGCAACGCCGTGGACGCCGCGATCGCGGCCAACGCGTTCCTGGGTCTTGGCGATCCGGGCAACAGCGGCATCGGCGGCGACCTCTTCGCCGTTGTCTGGGACGCGAAGACGAAGCAGTTGTACGGGCTCAACGCCAGTGGGCGATCGGCGCGGGCGATGACGCTCGCCGAGCTGAAGCGGCGCGGCTTGACACAGATTCCCGCCAACGGCCCGCTGGCCGTCAGTGTGCCCGGATGCGTGGATGGGTGGTTCGCGTTGCACGGCCGATTCGGGTCGAAGCCGATGGCCCGTCTGCTCGCACCGACCATCGCGTACGCGCGCGACGGCTTCCCGGTTGCGCCGGACATCTCCGACGATTCCAACCTCCGCCTGAGCCAGCGGCTGCCGGCGACGCCGCCGGGCAGCTTCGTCAATCTCCGGTCGCTGTACATGTCGGGCGGGACGTTCCCGAAGAAGGGCGAGATCTTCCAGAACCCCGGGCTGGCCTCGACCCTCGAGGCGATCGCTACGCGGGGACGCGACGAGTTCTACAAGGGCCCCATCGCCGCGAAGATCGCCGCGCACATCAAGGCGCAGGGCGGCTTCCTCTCGGTCGAGGATTTCGCCGCGCATACCTCCGACTGGGTCACTCCCGTCAGCACGATGTATCGCGGCTACCGCATCTGGGAACTGCCGCCCAACACGCAGGGCAGCGCCGTCC
Organism: Luteitalea pratensis; assembly: GCF_001618865.1. Classification (GTDB taxonomy): domain Bacteria; phylum Acidobacteriota; class Vicinamibacteria; order Vicinamibacterales; family Vicinamibacteraceae; genus Luteitalea; species Luteitalea pratensis. Next base: position 566,560 of record NZ_CP015136.1, on the reverse strand, counting down.
TGCAGATGCTCAACGTGCTCGAGGGCGTCGACCTGTCAAAGGCCGGCTTCGGCAGCGCCGATCACGTGCACTGGTTCACCGAAGCCAAGAAGCTGGTGTTCGAGGACCTCGCCAACGCGTACGCGGAGCCGCAATCGATGCGCGTGCCTGTCGATCAACTGCTCTCGAAGGAGTACGCAGCGACCCGCCGTGCGCTCGTGAAGCCGGATCGCGCTGGCGTGTATCACTCCGGCTTTCCCGTCGACAGCCACACCGTCTACCTGACGACGGCGGACAAGGACGGCAACATGGTGTCGCTCATCCAGAGCAACTCGCTGTCGTTCGGCTCACTGGAAGTGGTCGAGGGCCTGGGATTCGCGCTGCACAACCGCGGCATGTGGTTCGAGCTCACGGAGGGACACCCGAACAGCTATGCACCCGGCAAGCGCCCGTTCCACACGATTATCCCGGGATTCGTGACCAAGGACGATCAGCCGTTCATGAGCTTCGGGCTGATGGGCGGCGACATGCAGCCGCAGGGCCACGTGCAGATCCTGCTGAACCTGTTCGAGTTCGGGATGAACCTGCAAGAGGCCGGTGACGCGCCGCGCATCTACCACGTGGGCTCGTTCCCGCGCACCGGACACGTGAACGACGTGGGCGAACTGAATCTCGAAGCCGGCTATCCGGCAGAGACGATCCGCGAGTCGATGCGCCGCGGCCACAAGGTGGGCAACGCCTACGGCATGTATGGCGGCTACCAGGCCATCATGCGCAAGGACGGCGTCTACTACGGGGCGTCGGAGAGCAGGAAGGATGGCTACGCCGCCGGCTACTAGGCGGCGTTGCCATCCTTCAACGCTTGATGCTTGACGCTTGACGCTTGAAAGGCTTCGCGCCTTGGTGCTTGACGCCAGGCATGAGGCATGAGGCATTCAAGGCGTCAGGCATCAGGCATCAGGCATTGACAAGCTTCGCCGTGAGCGTGATCTCGACTGCACCGAGGGCGCGGCTGATCGGGCAACCTTTCTTCGCGTTCTCGGCGTGCTCGATGAACGTCGCCTCGTCGATCCCGGGGACATCACCCTCGGTCACCAGGTCGATGCGGGTGATGCTGAAGCCGTCGCCCACCTTCTCGAAGTTGACCTTCGCGCTGGTCGAAATTCGGGTTGGCGTAATCCCGGCCTTGCCGAGGCCGGCCGAGAGCGCCATCGAGAAGCACCCGGCGTGCGCCGCGGCGACGAGTTCCTCCGGGTTGGTGCCGGTGCCGCTCTCGAAGCGGGACGAGAACGAGTACTGCCCGTCGTAGGCGCCGCTGCCGAGCGACACCGTGCCCTTGCCGTCCTTGAGCGAGCCGTTCCACTGCGCCTTCGAAGTCCGAATCATCTCTGCTGTCCCTTCCGCGGAGTCACGCGCATCCCGCGTTGTTCAAGCGATGCCGAGGGTCTGCACCTCGCCACTCGCGAGGCCCACCACGCGCACCGCGTGGTTGTTGGTGTCGGCCACGTACACGTGGCGTTCCGTCGCCGAGAGGCCGCCGGGCTCGTAGAAGCAGGCCGTCCCGGCTGCGCCATCCACGTGACCCGGTCGACCCGACCCGGCCCACCTCCGCACCCGCCCCGTCGCCGGATCGAGGTGCCTGATCCGATGATTGTACGTGTCGGCAACGAGCAGTCCGTCAGCGACCGCGCAAATGCCGAGCGGATGCTGGAGCCGAGCGGCGTCACCCACCCCGTCCACGTCGCCGAACTCGAACAGATCACCACCCGCAATCGTGCGGACCTGGTTCTGCGGTGGCAGCGCCACGACACGGACGATGTTGGCTTCGGCGTCGGTCACGTAGAGCTCCCGGCCGACCATCGCCAGTCCGGAGGGCTGGGCAAAGGCCGACTCGTCGATATGGCCATCATGTCTGCCTTCGGCGCCGGTGCCGGCATAACGGATCACCATGTCTCGCTGCTGGTCCAGCACCCAGACTTGGTGCGGCCCGGCCATCGCAATGAACAGCAGGCGCCCATCCCACGCCAGGTCCCACGGCGAATTCAACGAGATCTCGACCGCAGCACCTCCGTCCGACTGCTGCCACGTGGCCTGGCGACCGGTCCCAGCGGCCGTGCTGACGCGGCCGCTCGAGAGATCGATTCGCCGGATCAGGTGGTTGCCCGCATCGGCCACCCATAGTGTGTCGCCATCGAGGGCCATGCCCTGCGGCGATCGAAACCGCGCCGCCCCACCCACGGCGTCCTCTCGCCCCGCAGTGCCGTCGCCGAACACCCGCACGATGCGCCCGGCCAGATCCGCCTCGACGATGCGGTGGTGACCGGTGTCAGCGACGAAGAGGCGGGAACTCGACTCGTCGGCGAGCACCTTGCCGGGGAATGCCAGTGCGCCGGCCGACGCAGTGACCTCTGCCGACAGCAGCCTCGGCGTGCGATCGAGAGTGCCCTGGTCGGCGAAGACGGTGGCCACCGCCTCGATCACTTCCTCGAGCTGCGCCCCGTGCCCCTCGCCCGTGGCGGTGCCGACGACGTAGCCGCGCGGGTCGATCAGCACCTGCGTCGGCCACGCCCGCACCGTGTAGGCCTGCCAGATCGCAAACTGCGCGTCGTTGGCGACAGGATGGCGGATGCCGAGTCGCTGCAGCGTGCGGCGGATGTTCTCGGTGCTGCGTTCATTGTCGAACTTGGCAGCATGGATGCCGATCACCACCAGCACGTCGGCGAACTTCGCTTGCAGCCGCTGCAGGTCTGGCAGCACGTGCTGACAGTTGATGCACCCGTAGGTCCAGAAGTCGAGGAGCACGATCTTGCCGCGCAGTTGCGCCAGCGTGATCGGCGCCGGCGTGTTGAGCCAGGCGACAGCCCCGTCGAGTTCAGGAGCCCGCACGGGGCCAAGTTCGTGGTCCATTCGATCGGGAGTCGGGGTCGGCGCCTACGCCTTCGTCATGATCTGCCCGTCGCGGCGACAATCGCGCGCAATGTCTCGGTGCGTGCGCGCGAGGCCGCGTCGTCCATCAGGCGATCGACCGGGATGGGGCTGGCCCAGCTCCAGTTGGTCGGGCCGACGGTGGCGGGCACGTTGATGCGGTCACGCCACCCGAACAGATCTTGCAGCGGGAAGACCACGAGATCAGACCCGGAACGCATCAACACCTCGATCAACGCGTCGCGCACGCTGTCGTCGAACGGGTGCCCGGCGGACACGCCGGACGTGCACAGGCCCGGTATGGCCAGCAGTGCTCTCCTCTCCTCGAGCGTCGCCGTGTCCCACCAGTCAGCCAGCATGTCCGTGTCATGCGTGCCGGTGGTCGCCAGCGATGCCGCCGCGTAGGTCGCGGGGTCGTGAAACGGCTGCCCCTTCACGTGCCAGTCGCGCTCCCAGCGCAGGACCTTGTAGCCGGGCAACCGGAGCGACTCCAGGGACGCCCGCACGAAATCGGGAATGGTGCCGAGGTCCTCGGCGATCAAGGCCGCGCCGGCGCTGGCGAACGCCTCGATGACGGCCTCGCCGAGGAGGCGCTGGTTCGCTTCGTCATCGGGCACGAAGAAGGGCGTGTCGCCGTTCGCCGGCCGCCAGTAGGTACGGTAGAAGCCGACCAGGTGGTCGATGCGGAAGGCGTCGAACATCGCCGCCATGCGCCGGCCGCGGGCACGCAGCCACCCGAAGTCGTCCTCCTGCATCGCGTCCCACAGATACACGGGCAGGCCCCAGTCCTGGCCGGTCTCCGAGAACGCGTCCGGCGGCGTGCCGACACTCGCCTCGCGCGAGAAGAGCGACTGGTGAGCCCAGACATCGGCGCTATCGGCGCTGACCATGAACGGCAGGTCGCCGACCAGGGCGATGCCGTCGAGATCGCGCCGGGCCTGTTCCCACTGCCGCTGCGCGATCCACTGCGTCCAGCACGCCTGGAGCACGGCGTTGGCGTGCTTGGTCCGCGCGGCTGCCATCGCCCTGGGTTCACGTGCTGCCAGGCCGGAAGGCCACTCCCACCACGGCCGCGCATCGTGATGGTCGTGCAGGACGCGGAAGAGCGCGTAGTCGTCGAGCCACCACCGCTCGGCGGCCATGTATGCACGCAGGTCCTGCGCTCGCTCGGTGTCGTTGGCCCACTCCGTGCTGTGGAAGTGATCGAAGGCGCGGCGCAGCGCCACTTTCTTGATTGCCTTCACCTCGCCGTACGGCACCGTTGGCGACGCATTGAGCTCGACACGATGCGCCAGCGCACCCTTGGGAAACGCGGCCTCACCCAGCGCGCGCACGTCCGCCACGTCGTCGAGGGCGATGTAGAGCGGTTCGATGGCCATGGCGCTGAGGGCCGAGTACGGCGAGGTCTGCCCCGTGGCCATGTCGTTGACGGGCAGCACCTGCAGCATCCGGAGTCCGGAAGCACGCAGCCACGGCCCGAGGCGCGAGAGGTCGGCGATGTCTCCGATGCCCCAACTGCGCGTCGAACGCGCGGAGAAGAGCGGGAGCAGGAGGCCGGCGCGACGACCGAGCATGGCGTGGGACATGAGGATTAGGCGAGCTGCAGGAGCGGCAGCGAGCAGAGCGTGTCGATGCCCTCCCGCACGTCCGCTTCACCGGCAAGCAGACTAATCACGACGAAACCGTCGTGTGGCAAATCGTAGAAGTACCCGGGGTGGACGATGACGTCGCGATCGAGCAGGGCCAGCGCGAGATCGTCGGGGCCGCCGACGCACGGCACCCGGAGCACCACGCTCCAGCCTCCGTCAGGCGTGCGCACGTCGATCGTGCTGCCGGCGACGCGGCTCGCGACGTGAGCCAGGTTCGATCGTACGCGATCGAGGATCTGCCGTCGCACCTCTGCCCCTGTTTCGAGCAACACGGGAAGCGCGACCTGCACGGGCGTCGCGACCGACAGGTAGGTATCGGCAATCACATCCAGCACGTCGAGTGCCGCCTGCGCGAGGTCGTCCGGGCCGGTCACGAGGATCCAGCTCAACTTCGCCTGCGGAAGGCCGATGAGTTTCGAGAGCCCGTTCAGCCTGAACGTCAGCACGCCTGGCATGTCAGGAATCGGGACGTGTGTCACGCCGGCGGTGAGCGGGTAAGCCGAGAACACCTCGTCCACGATCAGGGCCAGCCCGTGTCGATGGCACAGGTCGGCGAACACATCCCATTCCCGATCGGTGGGCACGTGACCGGTCGGATTGTTCGGGGCCACGACGATGAGGGCGCGCGTCGTCGGCGTGATCGAGGCGCGCAGCTCCGACTCGTCCAGCATCCAGCGGCCGGCGTCGCGGAACGTATACCGATCGACGGCGACGGCATCCAGGTGTGCCAGGTGCTCGAACAAGGGATAGCTCGGGCACGGCACGAGCACGCGATTGCCTGGATCGCACAGCAGCTTGAAGAGCAGTGAATACGCTTCGCTGGTGCTGGCCGTGAGCACCAGCTGGTCGGACGATACCGGCTCGCCGATGGACCCCTGCCACCGTGCGATCGCCTCGCGCGCCGAGCGCAGGCCGCGGGGATCGGGCTCGTACCGGAGGGCGGCGACGTTCGAGAAGGCGGTCGCCAGCGTTTCCGGATATGCCAGCCCTGCCATCGTAGGATTGGAGAGCGTCAGATCCAGGAGCCGCCCGTGGCGGCGCCGCCGTGCCGCGACGGCCGCCGACAGCGGGGTGGGCACGAGCGAAGCAGGCAGGCGGGTCGAAAACATCGGCCTCGGGCAGCTTACCACCCGGGTTCAACGGAGTGACGACACCCGGAGACAGGCCCACGGGCCAGGGAGAACGTGGATGCGAACGGTGAAGATGGCGGTCCTGGCCTTCGTGGCGTCGTGGGCAATTGGGTGTATCTCGCTCGACTCGGTCATCAAGATCAAGCCTGACGGCTCCGGCACCATGGAGCAGACGATGCTGATCAACAGCTCCACCATGTCGATGATGTCGATGATGGGCGGGGGCGAGAGCAAGGACGCCAAGCCCAAGCTGGACCCGGCCACGATCTTCTCGAAGGAGAAACTCGCGGCCGACGCCGCGAACCTCGGCGAGGGCGTCACCTTCGTCTCGAGCGAGCCGGTGACGCAGGGTGAGATGAAGGGCGTCAAGGCGATCTATGCCTTCACCGACTTCAACAAGCTGAAGGTCAGCACGTCGCTTCCCGACATGGAGGAGGGGGGCACGAGCGTGACCGGCAAGGGCGACCCGCTACCGATTCGCTTCTCTCGAAGCGGCAGCTCTTCGCTGTTGACGATGAACATGCTCGAGGAACTGGCCAAGGCCGACGCGAAGTCGGGTGCCAAGACCGAGGCCAAGGCCGGGGACAAACCAGAGATGCCCAAGGAGATGATGGCCATGCTCGCGCCGATGTTCAAGGACATGCGCGTGGCAATCGCCGTCGAGCCCGTGGGCACCCTGGTCCGCACCAATGCCACGCATGTGCAGGGCAAGCGCGTGACGCTGTTCGACGTCGCCTTCGGTGAGCTCTTCGCCGATCCGGCAGGTCTCGAGAAGATGGAGAAGCTCGGGAACAACCCGTCGCTGACCGAGATCAGGGCCGCCCTCAAGGGCATGAAGGGCATCAAGATCAACGACGTCGACAAGCTGGAAATCGAGTTCAAATAGCCGGCGGAACGCGGGCTATTTGAACGCTTCAGGCCGTTAGACGAGCGCCCCCGGCAAGTATTGCGGCGCGCGACGCAGTTTCGTTTGCTGCTCGTAGGCGTAGGCGATGCCGATGAGGCGGGCCTCGGACCACGCGGGGCCGATGAACGACACGCCAACGGGGAGTCCGCGCACGAAGCCGGCCGGTACCGTGATGCTCGGGTAGCCCGCCACCGCAGCTGGCCCGGAACTTCCCCCGGTGCCGTAATCGCCGTTGACCAGGTCGGTGAGCCACGCCGGACCGCCGCTCGGCGCAAGCAACGCGTCCACCTTCTTCGTGGTGAATACCCGATCGAGGCCCTCCGTCCGCGACAGCCGCGCCGCCTTCGCCTTTGCCATCAGGTAGGCCTTGTCGGTCAGCGGGCCCTTCGCCTGTGCCTTGATGAACAGTTCCTGGCCGAAGTAGGGCATCTCCTCCTTCGCGTGTGCCTCGTTGAAGGCAATGACATCGGCAAGCGTCTTCATCGGCGCGGAAGGACCGAGCGTGGCCAGGTAGGCCCCCAGGCCTGCCTTGAATTCGTAGAGGAGGATCGCGAGCTCGGCGTCGCCGAACTGCCCTCGTGTCGGAAGGTTCGCCTTGTCCACGATCGTGGCGCCAGCGGCCTCGGCGGCCTTGATGGCATCCTCCATCAGGGCGTCCACGCGCGCGTCGAAGCCGAAGAAGTTGCGCATGACGCCGATACGCCTGCCCTGGAGCGCGTCCTTCTGGAGGTACTCGCGATAGTCCTTGGCGAGCGTCTGGCCTTTCGTGGCGGCATCTCGCGGGTCAGGGCCAGCCAGCACGTGCAGCAGCGCTGCCGCATCCGCGACGGTTCGCGCCATCGGCCCGGCGGTGTCCTGCGTCGCCGAGATCGGGATGATGCCGCTCCGGCTGACGAGGCCGACGGTCGGCTTGATGCCGACCAGACCGCAACGCGACGAGGGACAGATGATCGATCCGTCGGTTTCAGTGCCGACGGCCACGGCGCACAGGCTCGCGGCGGTGGCGGCCCCGGAGCCGCTGCTCGATCCGCACGCGTTGCGATCGAGCGCATACGGGTTGCGCGTCAGCCCGCCACGCCCGCTCCAGCCGCTGGTGGAGTTCTCCGATCGGAAGTTCGCCCATTCGCTCAGGTTCGTCTTGCCGAGCAGGACGGCTCCGGCCTCGCGCAGGCGAGTGACGATGCCGGCGTCGAGCAGGGGATGCGCATCGACGAGTGCGAGCGAGCCCGCCGTCGTCTTCATCCCGTCGGCGGTGTCGATGTTGTCCTTGATCAGCACGGGAATGCCGTGCAAGGGGCCACGCACTCGGCCCGCCTTGCGCTCGGTGTCGAGCCGATCGGCGATGTCGAGCGCGTCGGGATTCAACTCGATGACGCTGTTGAGGCCGGCGCCCTGACGGTCGACGGCGTCGATCCGGCGCAGGTAGGACTGCGTCAGCGTTCGCGTCGTCAGCTGGCCAGTCTCGAGCGCGCGGCGCAGGTCGTCGACGCTGCGCTCCACGACCTCGTCGCCGACGGCGATCGTGGCGCTGGAGATGCGCTGAGGCTCCTGGGCGAGCGGTGACTGGCCGAAAGCCGGGGCAACGCTGGAGAGGCTGGCGGCCCCCATCACGGTCTGCTGCAGGAAATGCCGGCGATGCATCGCGAGATCCTACTTCCTCCACGCACCCGATCGCGCAGGCGTGCTGGCGGCGAATGCTACAATCCCGCCTCTTCGGAGGCCAATGATGACCTGCTGCCGACTGGGCGCTCTCGCGCTCGCGACGTTCACGCTCTCGCAGGCGGCGCTGGCGCAATCGCCGTCCGGGTATCGCGTGCCGCGCGACCCCATTCCGGCCATCCTCGATGCGCCACCCGTGCCGAGCGCGCTCCTGGCGCCGACGGGCGATCGGCTGGTGTTGCTGCAGCCGCGCGCCATGCCTTCGATCGCGGAGATGGCCGAGCCCTTGCGCCGCCTGGGCGGAGTGCGATTTGCGATCGCGTCAGGTGCGCCGGTCGGTGGCTCGAGCTACGGGGCCGCTTCGGTCGCTGGCCTCGACGGCCGGACGCCTCGCCCTGTCTCCATCCCATTGACCGGCGCCGACCGGTTGCTGCCGATCGGCTTCTCTCCCGACGGCACCAATTACGCCCTCGCTGTCGTCAGGGCTGACCAGGTGCAGTTATGGCTGGTGGATTCTGCCGCTGCGACGGCGCGGCAGGTGCCGGGCGTTCGCCTCAGCGCCCCGCTCGGCGTGCGCTGCGAGTGGATGGCCGACAGCCGTGCCCTCGTCTGCCTCACGGCGCCAGCCAGCCGCAGCCCAGAGCCAACCCTGCCGGCCGCGCCTTCGGGTCCGAACGTCCAGGAGACACGCGGTACGCCAGCGCCGGTCCGCACGTATCAGGACCTGCTGGCGAGCCCCCACGACGAGGCCCTGTTTGCCTGGCACGTCACGAGCACGATATCGGTGATCCCGGTCGCCGGTAGTCCCCCGCGCCTGGTCGGCGGCGAGGGCCTCTACACCATGGCCCAGCCCGCGCCTGGTGGCCACTTCCTCCTGGTGGAATCGATTGCACGGCCATTTTCACGGTTGGTACCGTACGACGACTTCCCCAAGCACGTGCGCGTCATCGACATGTCGGGGGCCGAGGTCTACTCGCTTGCGAAGCTGCCGCTGGCCGATACCGTCCCGATCAACGGCGTGCCCGTCGGACCACGGCGCTACTCGTGGGATCCGACGCAGCCGGCACGCGTGACATGGGTCGTGGCCCTCGATGAGGGCGACCCGAAAAAGACGGTGCCGAACCGGGATCGCCTGATGGCATTGGTGCTGCCCGCCCGCATGGCCCCGGTGACCTGGCACCGGACGAAAGACCGCTGCCAGAACATCTCGTGGACCGAAGATGGTCAGGCGCTCGTCACCGAATCCGATCGACCAACGCGCCGCACACGTCTATCCGTTGTCGGACGCGATGGCACGGCCAGGGTGCTCTTCGAGCGCTCGACAGAGGATGCATACGCGAACCCCGGCAGCCCCTACAGCGCGCCCGGCCGCGATACCGTCCTGACCCACCAGGGCGGAATCTACCTGCTCGGCCAGGGCGCCTCGCCCGAGGGAGACCGGCCGTTTGCCGATCGCCTCGACCTGGCGACCGGCAAGGCCACCCGCCTGTTCCGCAGCAGCGGCGAGCAGGTCGAGCAGGTCGTGGCCGTGGTGTCGCCGGACGGCAGCCGCCTCCTGACGCGCCACGAGTCGAAGATGTCACCGCCCAATTACGTGTTGCGCACGATTGCGCCGGGGACCGGGAACCGGGACCCGGGAACCGCCAACCGGGCATCGGGAGTCGGGAGTCGACTTGCGCTCACCTCGTTTGCCGATCCGGCGCCGCAGATGCAGGGTGTGACGAAGGAACGCCTGAGCTACACGCGCAAGGATGGCGTGGCGCTGAGTGCCACGCTCTACCTTCCGGCAGGTCATACGCCGGGCACGCGATGGCCCCTGCTGATGTGGGCCTACCCGCAGGAGTTCACCAATGCCGCCACAGCTGGCCAGGTGAGCGGGTCGCCGTATCGGTTCGACGCGATTCGTGGGGCGTCCCACCTGCTCCTGCTCACGCAGGGCTACGCGATTCTCGACAACCCGTCCATGCCGATCGTCGGCGAGGGCGAAACGGCCAACGACCACTATGTCGAGCAGCTGGTTGCCAGCGCCGAAGCGGCCGTCGACGCCGTGGTCGCCCGCGGCGTCGCCGATCGCGACCGGATCGCCGTCGGCGGGCACAGCTACGGCGCCTTCATGACGGCCAATCTGCTGGCGCACACCGATCTGTTCCGTGCGGGCATCGCGCGCAGCGGCGCCTACAACCGGACCCTGACGCCGTTCGGGTTCCAGTCCGAGTCGCGCACCTTCTGGGAGGTGCCCGATGTGTACGCGCGCATGTCGCCGTTCTGGTACGCGCACAAGATCAACGAGCCGATCCTGCTGACGCATGGCGAGGCCGACAACAACAGCGGCACGTTCCCAATCCAGTCCGAGCGGTTCTACATGGCACTCAAGGGCCACGGGGCGACAGTGCGCTATGTCACGCTGCCGCACGAAGCCCACGGCTACGCCGCGCGTGAATCGGTCCTGCACACGGTGGCCGAGATGCTCGACTGGCTCGACACGCACGTGAAGAACGCGTCCGCACGCCCGGCCACCGCGGCGAGTCGTTAGATTCGGGAGGGGCGTTTTCCGAATGGCGCGTCCCAGGCGCGTTCGGAGAACGCGCCTGACCTTCCACATCATGCATACCTACATGCGCGCCCTGTTGCTATCGCTGTTTGTCTTCGCCACTGCTTCCCTCGTGCCGCCGGCCAGCGCGCAAACGCCGCCACCCGCCACGATCGACGAGCGCACGCGCCAGTGGACGCGGATGGACGGCTTCGTGCCGATGTACTGGGACGATGCCGCCGGGCGCCTCTATCTCGAGATCTCCCGCTTCGACCAGGAGCTGCTCTACCAGACGTCGCTGCCGGCCGGCCTCGGCTCCAATCCGATCGGACTCGATCGCGGCCAGATGGGGGCGACGGCCGTCGTCACCTTCCAGCGAGTCGGGCCGAAGGTCCTGCTCACCCAGGCCAACTACCGGTTCCGTGCGTTGAGCCAGGACGCCGCCGAGCGCCAGGCGGTCGCCGACTCGTTCGCGAGCTCGGTCTTGTGGGGCTTCAAGGTCGAAGCCGTCGAGGATGGACGCGTGCTCGTCGATGCCACCGACTTCCTGTTGCGCGACGCGCATGGTGTCGGCGAGCGTCTGCGCAGCGCCAGCCAGGGCGCGTACCGTGTGGACGCGAACCGCACGGCTTTCCATCTGCCCCGCACCAAGGCCTTCCCGAAGAACAGCGAAATCGAGACCATCGTCACGTTCGTGACCGATGGCCCGGCGGGCGAGCTCGTCAGACAGGTGGCGCCGACGGGCTCCGCGTTCACGGTCAGGCAACATCACTCGTTCGTCCAGCTACCCGACCTGGCGACGCACACCTTCCGGCCGCGCATCGCCGATCCGCGCGCGGGGGGCATCGACCTGACGTTCCACGACTACGCCTCGCCGATTACCGAGCCCATCGAGAAGCACTGGGCCATCCGGCACCACCTGCAGAAGAAGGACCCGTCCGCCACGATCAGCGAGCCGGTCGAGCCCATCGTCTATTACGTGGACAACGGCACGCCGGAGCCGATTCGGGCGGCCCTCCTCGACGGCGCTCGCTGGTGGGGCGCGGCCTTCGAGGCCGCCGGGTTCCGCAATGGATTCCAGGTGCGGGTGCTGCCCGACGACGCCGACCCGATGGACCTTCGCTACAACATGATCAACTGGGTGCATCGATCGACGCGCGGCTGGTCGTACGGGGCGGCCGTCGTCGATCCGCGCACGGGGCAGATTCTCAAGGGCAACGTGAGCCTGGGCTCGCTACGGGTGCGACAGGACATCATGATCGGCAGCGGGCTGACGTCGCTCACCAGCACCGACGCGGCAATCCAGTGCGCGGCAGGCGATTCGCCGGATGCGGACTACCTGGCCGACGCCGATCCGAAGACCGACGCCACGGCGATGGCGCTGGCCCGAATCCGGCAGCTCTCGGCACACGAGGTCGGACACACGCTCGGCTTCACGCACAACTTCGCGGCCAGCACGTACGGCCGCGCGTCGGTGATGGACTACCCCGCACCGATGGCGAAGGTCACCAACGGCAGGATCGATCTCTCCGACGCGTACGGCGTCGGCATCGGTGCCTTCGACAGCTTCGCGGTGAAATACGCCTACAGCCAGTTCGCGCCAGGCGCCGACGAGGCCGCCGAACTCTCGCGACTGGTCGACGGGGCCACCGCGAAGGGCATGCTGTTCATCGCCGACAGCGACGCCAGGCCCGCGGGCGCCGCGCACCCGCTTGCCAGCCTGTGGGACAACGGCAGCGATCCGGTGGCGAACCTGAAGCACGAGCTCGCGGTGCGCAAGATCGCGTTAAGCACCTTCGACGTCACCCGCATCCCCGAGGGCCAGTCACTCAGCTTGCTCGAGCAGAAGTTCCTGCCAATCTACTTCCACCACCGTTACCAGGTGCAGGCGACGGTGAAGTCGGTGGGCGGGCAGTTCTATACATACGCGGTGCGCAAGGGCAACGCGCCCGCGCCAGCGGCACCAATCATCGTCGCGCCCGACGTGCAGCGGGCCGCGCTGGCTGGGGTGCTCGACACGCTGTCGCCCGACGTGCTGGCGGTGCCAGAACGGGTGCTGGCCTTGCTCCAGCCGCCGAGCGAGGCGTTCGGCAGCTTCAACACCGAGATGTTCCCGCGGCGCACAGGGCTCACCTTCGATCCCGTCTCGGCCGCGACCATCGCCGCCGACATGGCGATCTCGCTCCTGCTCCACCATGAACGTTCCGCACGCCTCGTCGAGTTCCACGCGCGCGACACGCAGAACCCCGGGTTGGAAGACGTCATCACCGCGATCGCGGCGAAGCTGAAGGCAAGCGGCAACCTGGCCACGGAATCGACCGCGGCCCTGGTGCAGCGGGCCGCGCAGCAGGTGTTCGCGCAGAGGCTGATGGATCTCGGGGCCAACGACTCGGCCTCGAGCGACGTGCGCGCGATTGCGCGTCACTTCGTCGGCCGCCTGCCGGCGCTGCTGTTCCCTGTCGCCGATGCACCACGCACGGCCGCGTGGCGTGCACACATCGAGACGCTCACCGACGTCGTGAAGCGCTACAGGGAGCGCCCGTTCTCGCCCTACGCCCCGCAGAAGCCGCTGCCGGTGCCGGCCGGTGATCCGATCGGGCAGCCTTAGGAATGCCGCAATGCCGCGAATGCCGGAAATGCTGAACGGAACCGCGAAATCGCATGAACTCCGAACGGCTGGGGCAGCCCGGCGCTACCTTCCTGCTAGCGTTCGCCATTGCGGCATCGCGGCATCGCGGCATTGTGCGGTTGTTCGACCGTGGCGGCGCCGGGCACCGTCCACCGGTTCCGCAATCGACATTGCGGCATCGCGGCATTCCGGCATTTCGTGAAGCCCCCTATGGGCTTCCCTTGTTGTTGCTGCCTCGCGCCCAGCGTTGGTGCGTCGTGCTGCCGTAGGTCGCCTGTTCCGCGTAGAGCTGCGCGGCGGGTGACGCGGCGGCGACCGTCACGCCGACGTGCGCGCGAGTGGCGGGCATCGCGCCGAGAGCCGTGAGCAGGTCGGACAGCGCGATGGACACACGGCTGTTGCCCGGCACCTGGATGGTCTGCGCGACGGGCTCGCGATCGGTGAAGTAGACGGTCACGGCCACCGCCTCGGCGGTCGGCGCGACGTTGGCGATCAGCACGTAGGTCTGCACGTCCGGTTCGCCGCCGCCTGCGTCCGGACTCAACTCACCGCCAGGCAACCGCCACGACGGCCGTGGCGCTTCGATGAAGCCGGCCGAGGCATGCGCTTCGTACCAGGTGGCCGATTCGCCCGGCCACCACATCGCGCGCTCCGCGACGAAGGTGCCGGCGGCGCTCAGTTCCACCGACACGCCCTGCTGGCCGGCCAGGGCAACGCCCTCGTCCGACACCTCGCGGTTCAGCCACAGGGTCGCCCGTGCGCGCGGCGCGACGACGCGCGTGAAGTGCAGCGGCGCCGCCGTCGTCGATCCATCCTGCAGGCGAACGTCGGCCTGGACCGGCAAGGGAGCGTCTCCGGGATTGATGATCGACAGGAATGTCTGGAAGTACGGGGTCGTGGATCCCTCGGCAAACACCCAGCGCGTCGCCGGCGCGGGCTCGCCCGCCGCGGCGTGTCCTGCGGCAAACATCGTCGGGCCGCCGCGCGTGTACATCGCGCGCTCCGCCGTGATCGCGACGCCGTTCAGCGACGCGACCACCGCGCCGAGTTCGGCGCGATCGAGGCCCGGCTCCTGGTTCACCCAGATCGTGAGTCGCGAGGAGGCCGGAACGTCGTACGTGCGCGAGACGGCGGCTGCGCCCTGCCGGAGATAGTCCACCTGCACATGGGCCGTCGAAGTGGAGGGATTGCCGAGCAGGAAGAACAACTGGAAGGCCGTGGTCGCCCCCTCGGCGAAATACCACGACGTGCGCGGCGTCGGAATGCCGCGCTCACTATGGCTGCCATAGGCTTGGCCGGTGGCCGGCCAGGTCATCGTGCGCGTGACGGCGAGCGGCGTTGCCGCTTCGAGCACGGTGGCAAACGCCTGGTTGGCCAGTCCCGGGATCGCACTGCCGTCAACGGCAAGGCTGCGCCGCGCGGGGATCACGACCTCGGTGGCGACCTCGCCTGCGCCGGCGCGCAGGAACCGGATCAGGACCGGCTCGGCCGTGTCGCGATCGTTCAGCAGGCCGAAGCGCGTCGCAAAGAAGCCTTCGGCGCCCTCGCCGAAGTTGGCCACGGGACCACCGCGGGGATGCGAGCCGCGCCGATATTCGCGTGCGTTGGTGATGCCGTCGCCATCCGGGTCGCCGAACGGACCGCGCGCTGCGGCGCCCAACCCGCTCAAGCCGAAGCGGCTGGCCCAGGCATCGTCGATGCCGTCGCCATCGCCGTCGGTCGCCGTGGTCACGCGCTGGATGTTGCCGGACAGGAACACCAGATACAGCTCGCCGTGGGCATCTGCGTCGATCGACACGAGGCTTCCGGTGAGTCCGCCCACCTCGCTGGTGTGATCCCGCACGTCGTCGGCCGTCACGGCACCGCCCTCGTCCACCGTGATGCGGACGCTGCGCAGTCGATCGGCCAGATCGCCGAAGACGTAGCGCCCCTGGAAGCCGGCGCCGAGCAACCGGCCGCGGTAGATGTAGCCACCGATGACGGTGATGCCATCGGCGCGCGGATAGTCGTGAATGGGGTGGACGAGAGGCAGGAAGGCGGCGCTCACGTCGGACGGCGCCCCGGCAGTGGCCAGCGTGCCTTCACGCATCGGCCAGCCGTAGTTCCGGCCGCCGAGGCCGGCCGGCTCGTAGTCGACCTCCTCGCGTGCACTCTGCCCGACGTCGCCGATGAGGAGCGCGCCGGTGCCGCCGAGCGCAGGGGCGTCGAGTGTGACGCGCCACGGATTACGGACGCCGAATGCCCAGATTTCAGCCCTGGCGGGAATGGGAATGCCGTCCACGAACGGGTTGCCGGGAGGAATGCGGTAGCCGCGTTCCGCATCCTCGCGCAGTTGGAGGGGCGCGTCACGGACGTCGGGCACGCCGACATCGAGCCGAAGGATCTTGCCGAGCAGGCTGTTGGCATCCTGCGCCGTGCGGAACGTGTCGTTGCCGCCGCCGCCATCGCCCATCGCGACGAGCAGGAAGCCCTCGGAGTCGAACAGCAACTTGCCGCCATTGTGGTTGGCGGCCGGCTGGGGGATGAAGCGTCGTTCCGGTGAGACGGAGAAACGCAGGTCGTGGCGCGTCGCGTGATCGAAGCGGAATGGCGTCCCGGCCGCTCGTGTGAAGCGGGCGATCACGGTGGCGCCGTCGGGCCGCCGCGTGAAGTTGATCCAGATTCGGCCGGTCGTCGCAAACTGCGGGTCCACGGCAAGCCCCAGCAGTCCCTGCTCGCCATCCGGAGCCACCTCCGTGGTGAGGTCCAGGATTGGGTCGACCTGCAGCACGCCGTCGACGACAAGCCGGATGCGGCCCGGCTTCTCGATCACGAACTGCCGATGGTCGTCGGACGGATCGGTCACCAGTCCCACCGGCTGATCGAGTCCGGCCAGGTACGGGGCGACGCGGAGCGCCTGCGCACCGGCGGTCGCCTGCAGCACCATCACGAGCAAGGCGGCGACGAGAAGACGTGTGGTCACGTGATCACCTCGCGGCAGCGGTCTTCCCCGGCTGTTCCGCCTTGGTGACGAGATTCACCCGGCGAATGACCGGCTTCTGCAACGCATCGGCTGGCCCTGGCACTCCCGGGGCCGTGAAACGGCGCAGTTGGCTGTTGGCGATGTAGTAGTAGCCGTCGCCGACGACGACGCCCGATGTGGGCATGTCGTGATCGGGCAGGTTGGCATCGAGGATATCGACGGCGCGGACGTTCACGCCGTCCGGCGCCAGCCGCAGGCGCACGACGCGTGACAGGCCGGGGAGACCGTTCTGTACGGCGATGAGGTCGCCCTGGTAGGCGGCGAGGCCATCGATGCCCACGAGCGTGACCGACGCAGGATTGCCGACCGGCACCGCCTCGCGCGTAGGGAGCATGATCCGCGAGATGCCCTCGATGTGGGAGACGTAGAGCGCGCGGCCATCGGCACTCCATGCCAGCCCACTCGGCCGCAGGTCCGCGCCGATCGTGACGAAGGGCTCCATGGCCCGGGCACCGGGGCGCCAGCGGTACAGCACGCCCGCCCGGGCGTCGGTCATGTACAGCGTGCCGTCAGCGGCCTGCACGAGTTCGTCGAGCAGGTGACCGGCGGCCAGCGGTGGCGGCGGCGTCCTCGTTACCTGTCGTCCAGACGAGAGCTGCAGACGATGCAGGAACGACTGCCCTTCGTCGGCCGCCGCATAGCCCTGCATCTCCGGGCCGCCGGCGCTGAGCACGTACAGCGCGCCGCGCTGGTTGTCCGCCTGGAGTCCGCGGACGCCGAGGAACCCGGCCTCGCGCGACGTCGCATAGTCGACGACGCGACCGCTGACTTCGTCGACCACCACCACCTTGCGCTTGAAGAGGCTCCCGATCAGGAAACGACGCGAGCCCCGGTCGTACGTCATCGCGTCTGGGAAGAAGTCCGGCTCGTTCAGCCGGAACGCAACGACGCTGCGCTGCGCGGGAGCGACCAGCGCCTGCAGCTTTTCCTGCCACTCGGGCCAGCGGCCATGATCGCGGAGGGCTTCGAAGGACGGCGAGACGAGCACGTCTGCAGCGATGCCCTTTTCCGCGAGGAGTCCGAGCGCGGTGAAGGCATCATCGGTGCGCCCGGCCTTCGTGTAGGCGCGCACTTTCGCATAGAGCAGGTACGGGTGGTTCGGCGGCGCCCGCCGCGCCGCGCGTTCGACGGCGTCGACGGCTGCATGGGCGTCGCTGCCGGCCAGCGCAGCTACCGCCTCGTCATAGAGCGCCGACCACGGCCGAGGCTCGATCGCTTCGCGCCCGCGCAGCGCCCCGCTGGATGCGCCCGACAGGACGAGCGCGAGGACGGCAGCATGCACGGACCAACGTTGCATGCCGTGATTGTACGTCGTGCCCCGACCGTCGACCTGAAGGTCGACGGCGACGTTCGGTGCGCAACATCAGGCATCAGGCATCAGGCATCAGGCATCAGGCATTACTTTCGACGTGTGGACGCCATGGCTAATTCTGTAGTTCCGCGCCTGCCATTTGTGCCGCCTGCGCGCGGGCGAGCACCCAGTCGGTACGCACCTCGAAATAGCCCGCCACGAAGCTGCCGAGGTTGGGCTGTTCCTGGCGCCCTCCGGTGATCGCCTCGAAGAAGCCATGGTTGGCGCGGGCGAACTCACGAATGGTCACCTGGCGCTTGCCCATTTCGCGGACGGCCTGCTCCATCCGCGCCTTGTGCACCTTGGGCGGGACGACGCTGTCGAGTTCGCCGTAGAGCACCAGCATCGGCACGTCGAGCTGCTTCAGGACGGGCAGCGGGTCGTACGAGAAGACGTGGTTCCAGTTCCACTGCAATGACTCGAGCGACGCCGGCGCGTTCACGTACGGGAGCCAGCCGGCCTTGTCGCCGGCGCGCATGGCCGCTTCGAGACGGTCCCAGCCGTCGCCGGTGCGGGCCACGTCGAACTTCTGATCCATGAAGGCCACCGCCTGGGCAATCGTCTCGCCGCGGTGGCCGTCCGCGCGCATCGTGGTTTCCACGCGCAGGCGCTCGTGTTCGAGCGGCGTCATCACCGGCGCCGACTCCACGACCACGAAGGCCACGTCGTGCGACTTGACGGCGGCCAGCGGCGCCACCCAGCCGCCGAGGCTCATGCCGTGCACGCCGATGGCGTTGGCCTGGATCTCGGGACGGCTGCGCAGGTAGCGCACGCCAGCCAGTGCATCTTCCGCGAGGTCGTCGAAGGTGGCGCGCGCCCACCGGCCAGTCGAGAGCCCGGTGCCGCGCTTGTCGGTGATCAGTACCGCCACGCCGTTGCGCGCGAAGTGATCGGCAAAGGGACGAAGGCCATCTCGGGTGACTGCTCCCGATCCGTGGATCATCACGATGGCCGGATGCGGGGCGGGAGAGGAGGGCAGGAGGAGGCTGCCGGAGATGCTCACGTCGCCGTTGCCATAGCGCACAGGCACCTCGCTGTAGAACTCCTTGCGCAGGGCCTGGACGGACTTGCCACGCCGTTCGAAATCCACACGCTGGACGCGGTCCGAGCCGTCGCGCACCATGCGCAGCCGCACCATCACGGGAAAACCCGTGGACACCGACGGGCCGGCCACGTACTCGTCACGCCCGAGCGCGAAGAGTGCACCGGTCCGTCCGGACTCGTAATCCACGTAGATCGGTTGCTCCTGACCCGCCGCCACGAGGAGGACCTTGCCTGGAGCCCATTCATACGTGCCGTAGATGCCGGCCAACTCCTCGCGTCCGACCGTCGCGAGCTTGATCAGCTCGAAGCTGCTGTGACCGAGGCCCTGGCGGACGCTGCCGACCACCTGCGTCGGCGTGACGAACTTGCCTTCGAACAACAGGTTGCCATCGATCCCCGGCACCTCGAAGGTCATCGACCGGCCATGCTGCGACACGTTGCGGAGCGGGATGCCGCTCTCGCCGCGCTGCGGAACATCGAGGGTGCCGCTCGGCGCCGGGGCGCCGGTGAACCGCGCGTCGAGCACCACGACGGTGTTGCGGTTGGCGAACCCGCCGATCCAACGGCCATCCAACGCGTCGTCGCTCGCCGCAGCAGGTGCGGTGTGCATCAGGGTTGCGGAGATGACCAGACCCCCCAGTTGCAGCAGACCGACCTGTCGCATCGCGTCCTCCGTGAATGCCGTTGTGGCGGAAGACGGCTGCGCGGGCGACGCGTTCGCGACTTTGACGTGACTGGTCCTCCGCGAGGGACGGGTGGGGGCGGGGGGAGGGACGAGGCATTGGGGGAACATCGTCAATGCCGCGATGCCGAATGCCGGGATTGCCAACGTTAACGCCTAAAACGCTTGACGCTTGACGCTTGACGCTTGACGCTTGACGCTTGAAGGGCAAAGGCCAAAGGGCCAAGGCCGATCGCCGATCGCCGATCGCCGATGGTCGAAGGTCGAGGGTCGAGGGTCGAGGGTCGAGGGTCGAAGGTAGCGCCCGGTCGGCGGAAGCGGGAGGTCAAGGCGCGCGATTCCTGTGACGAGTCGTCCGCTGCGCCGGACGAAGTGCGCCAGTGCCTCGAACGCGACGTTACGCGATCGAATCCGACGCGGGTGGCGTAACTGGGACGACCAGACTGACGAGCAGGCCCACCACGACGACGCCGAAGGCACCGATGACGTTGTGCCAGAGGAACGAGATGTCTGGTCGCAGCACCGCGACCGAGCCAACGAGCGTCATGCCGCCGATGAGGCCGACGAACGCGCCGGTCCCCGACGCGCGGCGTGTCAGCATGGCCAGCATGAACACGCCGAGGATGGAGCCGTAGAAGAAGGACCCGAACCGGTTGACGACCTCGATGAGCGAGCCGAGGTTGGTCGCAAATAGCGCGACGATGCAGGTGAAGACACCCCAGGCGCCTGTGGCGATGCGCGACACGGTGAGATAGTGCGCGTCAGGCGCATCGGGCTTCAGGAGGCGGCGGTAGAAGTCGATCACGGTGGTCGTCGCCAGCGCGTTGAGTTCCGCGGCGATGCTCGACATGGCAGCGGCCATGATCGCGGCGAGCACGATGCCGATCAGACCGATGGGCAGGTGTGTCGTGACGAAGGTCGGAAAGACGTAGTTCACGTCGCGGTAGGTGCGGTCACCGGTCACCTCCTGTACCAGCGCGGTCGCATCCTTGCGTACCGCTCGCAGTGCCGCGTCCGAGTCGAGAAAGGTGGTCTCCGCCGACGCACGCGCCGGCGCATCGTCGGCCGAAGCGAGCGCGCGCGCGGCGACCCGGCGAGTGGCGAACGCCGCCGAGAACCGCTGTTCGGCATCGGCATAGCGGCCGGCAAGTGCGCTCTGCTTCACCCGCGCCTCATGCACCGGGTTGAACAGCATGGGTGGCTCGTTGAACAGGTAGAACACGAAGACGAGCACGCCAATGAGCAGCACGAGGACCTGCAGTGGAATCTTCCAGTAGGCGCTCATGTAGAGCGACGAGCTGGCCTCGTCTTCTGAGCGGGCGGTGAGATAGCGCTGCACCTGGCTCTGATCGCAGCCGAAGTACGACAGCATCAGGAACAGGCCGCCGATGAGGCCCGACCAGAACGTGTAGGTCTCGCTGAGCGTGAAGCGGAAGTCGAAGGCCTGCATGCGCCCGGTGGCGCCGGCGACGCGCAGCGCATCGCCGACGCTGACATCGCCCGGCAACCCGAGCACGAGCGCGATCGCCACGGCCATGAGGCCGAAGATGATGATGTACATCTGCTTGACGTCGGTCCAGGTGACGGCCTGGACGCCACCGAGCATCGTGTAGATGGCGGTCGGAATGCCGATCAGCAACACCGTCAGCGTCAGGTTCCAGCCCATGATGATCGAGAGAATCACCGCCGGAGCCGAGATGATCGTGCCGCACGACAGACCGCGCGAGAGCAGGAACAGCGCGCTCGTCAGTGTCCGGGTCTTCACGTCGAACCGGCGCTCGAGATACTCGTAGGCCGTGTAGACCTTCGCGCGGTGGAAGAACGGCACGGCGGTGACCGACAGGATGACCATCGCGAGCGGCAGCCCGAAGTAGAACTGGACGAAGCGCAGGCCGTCCATGTAGCCCTGCCCCGTGGTGCCAACCATCGTGATCGCGCTCAACTGAGTGGCCATCACCGAGAGCCCGACGGCCCACCACGGGTTGCTGCGATGACCAAGGAAGTAGCCTTCGATCTCCTTGCTGCCGCGTGTGTGTTGGACGCCGGTCCAGATGATCCAGCCCAGGTACAGCGCGATGATGAACCAGTCGACGGGATGCATCACTAGCGGGTGAACGCCTGCTGCAACACGAACAGCAGCAGCAACGTCACGATCTCGAAGGCGACGACCTTGATCGCGGAACCGAGGGTCTTGGACCTGGGAGGGTGCGTCATCAGAGGGCCTCGACAGCCGCACGAAGGGAGCGCGACGCATCACGGAGGAGGTCGCTGGTGCGGCGAGTCCAGGCGCGGTCGGTGTCGAGCAGTGCGGTCGCGGCCTGCAGGGCCTCGGTCGTGCGCACCGGCGAAGGGCCGCCGAGTGTCTGTCGCACCTCGATGAAGTGCTCGGCGCTGAGCAGGTGGTGCAGTTCCGCCTCCGTGTACGGAAGCGTTCGGCCGAGCACGGCAGTCGTCGCCGTGGCGAGGGCCTCGGTCAGCGGCAACGCGGGCGCGCGACGACGCTCGGCCACGAAGTGCGCCGCGACCTCGTGGCTGACGCGGAAAGGCAGTTCGTGCGTCCGCGCCAGGGTGTCGGCCAGTTCGGTCACCGTGGTGCCGCCCTGGGCCGCGCGCGAGGCCATCCTGTGGGTGTCGAACGTGGCCTGCGACATCGCCCCAGCGACGAGGCGGATGGCCCTGATGGCATCTCGGAAGGCGGTCGCCACAAGCGGCTGCAGGTCGTCCTCGGTGTCCACGATGTCGCCAAACGGCGTGTTGTGCACCGCGATCGACACGCCCTGGGCCTGCCCGAGCGCCTTGCTGCCAAGTGCACGCGCATGCTCCAGCGCCACCGGGTTGCGCTTCTGCGGCATGATGCTGCTGCACTGCACATAGCCGTCCGACAGCCGCAGGTACCCGAACTCCGCGGTGCACCAGAGCATCAGGTCCTGCACCACGCGCCCCATGCCGACGAGTAGCACCGACAGCGCGCCTGTCGACTCCAGGAGATAGTCGACGGTCGCGATGCTGCCGTAGGTGTTGCCGGTCGGTCCATCGAATCCAAGCAGCACGCTCGTGCGCTCGCGGTCGATCGGGAAGCCAGTGCCGGTGATCGCACACGCGCCAAGCGGGTTGCGGTTGACGCTGGCATAGGCCGCCCGCAGCCGCTGATGATCACGACCGAGCTGCTCGATCACCGCCAGCAGGTAGTGCGCCACCGTGCTGGGCTGCGCCGGCTGGGTGTGCGTGTGCGCCGCATACACCGTGTGAATGTGGCGGCCGGCAAGCTCGGTCAACGCACCGCGCAACTCCTCGACTGCCGCCGTGGTCTCCAGCAGTGCCTCCCGAAGCCGCATCCGGTACATCGTCATGTCGATGTCGTTGCGGCTGCGGGCGGTGTGCAGGCGACCCGCGACCTCGTGACCGCAGACGTCGATCAAGGTCTGTTCGAGGTAGAAGAACAGATCCTCGTAGGTGCCATCGTAGGTGACCGCGCGTACCTGGTCTTCGTCGATGCGATCGAGCCCGGTGCGGATCAGGCGTGCGGCGTCGGCAGAGACGATGCCCCGCTCGGTGAGCATCACCAGGTGCGCGTAGTCGATGGCGCGAAGCTGGACGAGGAAGAGGCGCTTGGCGTCCTCGAAGATGTCGTTGAGGACGAGGTCGACGTACTCGGGGGCGAACGCGGGCATTGCCGAAAAGTATTTCACGCCTCCCCCGCGGGAATTTTAGAATTTCAGAATTGCAGAATTTCACCACCCCCTTCGCTTGTCGCAGGTGGCGCTGGTAATGAATTCTGAAATTCCTGCAATTAGCCGTGCAGAAACAACAGCCCGGTCGCCAGGATGCCCAGGCCCCAGTTCCAGGGCGTGAGATCACGAAGACGGCCGGCGACGACGAAGGCGACGACATGCGCCACGAGGCCCCAGAGCAGACCCTGCGTGATCGACAGCGTCAGCGGGATGAGCACGAGCGTCAGGAACGCCGGCACCATCTCCTCCATCGCATCGAAGGGCAACGTTCGCGACGTGCGAAACATGAGGACGCCCACCACGATGAGCACTGGCGCCGTCGCGTACGCAGGTACCATGGCAGCCAGCGGCGCCAGGAACAGGCACGGCACGAAGCAGAGGGCCGTCACGACGGCGGTGAGCCCGGAGCGACCACCGGCGTTGATGCCCGCCGCACTTTCGACGTAGGCCGTGCCCGAGGAGGTGCCGAGCAGGCCAGCCACGAGCGTGGCCCATGCGTCGACGATCAGGCCCTGCCTCAGCCGGGTCGGCCGCCCATCGTCGTCGGTGAAGCCGGTGGCTTCGGCGACGCCGATGAACGTGCTGAGGGAGTCGAAGAGATCGGTGAACAGCACGGCGATGATCGCCGGCCACATGGCCGGGGCGAGCGCACCCCACAGGTCGAGCCGCAGCGTCACCGACGTGAAATCTGGCCGGCTGAGCCACTTCGTGGGCAGTGCGACCAATCCGATCGCCCAGGCGGCCGCGGTGACGGCAGCGATGCAGACGAGGAATGCGACAGCCGTGCCGCGCACCATGAGGCCCACCGTGAGTGCCAGACCTCCCGCGGCCAACAACACCTGCGGAGTGAGCGGGCCAGGCTTCACGAGCGTCACCGCGTCGCCGACGATGATACCGGCGCCCTTGAGGCCGACCAGCGTAATGAGCAACCCGATGCCGCACGCCATTGCCGTCCGCAGTGACGCCGGGATCGCCTGGGCCAGGCGCTCCCGGACCGGCGTCGCCGAGATCACCAGGAACAGCACGCCAGCCCAGAAGATCATCCCGAGCGCGGTCGGCCACGGCACCTTCTGTCCGAGCACCAGGGTGTAGGCGAAGAACGCGTTGAGACCCATGCCCGGCGCCACCGCGTACGGTAGCCGCGCGTAGAGGCCCATGAGCATGGTCATCAGCGCCGACAGCAGCACCGTCGCCGTCAAAACGCCATCGAACGGCATCCCCGCGCCATCTCTCAGGATCGACGGGTTGACGACGACGATGTAGGCGGTGGCGAGGAAGGTGGTGAGCCCGGCGACGATCTCGGTGCGAGCCGGATGCGCGCGCGTCTCGTCAACTGCGACGCTCCTCACGCGTCTGCCACCGCGCGCAGGAAGGGTTCGAGCGCGGCCATCACTCGCGGCCAGCGATACCAGGCCTCGACGTGTGCTCGCCCCTGTGCTCCGAACCGCAGCGCCAGCGCCTCATCCGTGGCGAGCAGCGTCAGTCCCTCGATGAACTCGTTGGCATGGTGGTAGTAGAGGCCGCCGTTGGCGCGGAGTGTCTGCCCCTTCAGCACCTTGCAGCCACCGTTGACCAGCGCCGGGACGCCGTGGTTCCAGGCCTCGAGCAGCACCAGGCTCAGGCTCTCGTACGGCGACGGCATGATCAGCGTCCGCGCGCTGCCGAGCAGTGTCTCGCGCAGGTGCTCGGGCACGAAACCGAGGGGCCGGATCTGCGGATGGCTCGGAACGTCCATGAACTCCGGTCCGGCGAGCACCAGCGGCAGCGCCGGGCGGCCCTGTTCCACGTAATGCCGGTAGTGCCGGAACAGCGTGTCGCAGCCCTTGTTCTTCTCGACGCGCCCGAGGTAGAGCGCGTAGGGAAAGCTGACCCCCATGTTCTCGAGTTCGCCGCGCAGTTCCGGGTGCGGCAGGGCCGCCGGGGCCAGGCCGGATCCGATCACGCAGGAGGGCGGCAGCGGCCCGAGCGCGCGGGAGGCGACGAGATCGCGTTCTTCGTCGGTGAGGAAGACAATCCCAGCGGGCATCGTGAAGAAATCGGACAGCACGTCGAGCCAGACGGTCGGATCTTCCTCGGCGGTGGGCACGAGGATGGCGCGGTCGCGGACGATTGGCAGGCCGAAGAAGCTGGGGAAGTAGCGGTACGACCAGAACAGGATCAGGTCGTAGTCCGTGCCGTTGGTCCGCAGGTGGTCGAGGAGGCCGGACACGCGCGGGCCGTTCTCGCGAAACCACTCGTGCTGCTGCTCCGCGGTGGAGCGACGTGCGAAGACGTCATGACTCAGGTCCGCGAACCGGTGCAGGTGTCGTGGCTGATCGACCGGAAAGCGCGCGATCTTCACCGGACCGAGCCGGCTCTCGCCGGGAGGGTACGCATTGCGCCAGGTCAGGTAGTCCCTCGCGCAACTGGTCAGCACGGTGACGTCGTGCGACTCGGCAAGCCGCTCGGCGATGGCGCGGCAATGCGCCTCGGCCCCGCCGGTGACTTCCGCGCCATACCGCTGCACCACGCAAGCCAGCTTCACGTCGAGTCCGTCCGGGACGGCCCAGGGCCGCCAGCGCGCTCGTGCTCGAGCGCGTCGACCCGGGCCGCGAGGCGGACGTTCTCCACGACCAACTCCTGGACGCACGCCATCAGCGCGAAGTTGAGCCGCTCCTGGCGGGCGAAGTTCTCCCGGCTGTAGTCGTAGAGCCAGCGCGTCACCGGCAGCAGGAGCTTCTGTTTGAGCCAGATGATCGTGCGGCCGGCGATGGGCCGGTGGCTCTCGAGCCGCAGCGCTGGATTCACCCGCCAGTCATCCTCGTCCTCGAGCAGCTCGGGCAGCAGCAGTTGCTGCCGATCGCGCTGTTCGAGCGCGCGCGCCAGCAGCTGCTCGGCCGCGAGGAAGACTGCCTCGTCGTCGAAGGCCCGTACGCCCCCTCGCGCTAGGCGTACCCGCACCTCGGCACGCACTCGCGCCCGCACCTCCGCCATGACGTCCTCGGTGGCAATCCACGGGCGATCCGCCAAGGCGGACGACGCAGCTGGCTGGTCTGGGGCGCTCACAGGCAAGTCCTTGACGCGCGACAGTTTATCGCAGGGACCAACGCCCACGGCCTACGACTTAGGGCTTACGGCTTAGGGGCTGCATGAAGGTCTCAAGTCTCAGGTCTCAGGTCTCAGGCAAGACCTCGGCGTTCAGCGTTCGACGTTCGGCGTTCGTCATGCGACCCGGCCTGTGCGCTCGCCCTGTATGCTTGACGTTCACCGCGTGGCCGTCGCGCGGCTCCCCTGCATGGAATACCTGACCGAACTCATCAACTGGCTGCGCGCCCTGCACAGCGATGAAGGGGTGCGCGCCCTCATCGCATGGGGTGGGCTCAGCGTCCTCATCGCCATCGTGTTTGCCGAAACCGGCTTGCTGGCCGGCTTCTTCCTCCCGGGCGATTCGCTGCTGGTGACCGCCGGCGTCGTCTGCGCGGGAGCCTTCCCGGGCTTGCCGCCGCTGAACATCTGGCTGACCAACCTGCTGCTGGTGCTCGCGGCGGTGATCGGCGACCAGGTCGGGTACGGCCTCGGCAAGAGTGCCGGAAAGGCCATCTACAAACGGCCGGATACCAGGTTCTTCAAGAAGAAATACCTGTACGAAGCGCAGGAGCTCTATGCCAACAAGGGCGGCAGCTCGCTGATCATCGCGCGCTTCGTGCCGGTCATGCGCACGTTCGTGCCGTTCATCGCCGGCGTGGCACAAATGCCCTACCGCAGTTTCGTGGCCTACAACGTCATGGGCGGCGTGCTGTGGGTGACGAGCCTGCTGTGGGTCGGCTACCTGCTCGGCCTCAGCCCGCTCGCCGAGCAGGCACATCGCGTCATCCTGCTGGTCATCGTGATCTCCGTGCTGCCATTGCTGTGGGAGATCTACAAGCGCTGGAAGCACTCGACGGGGCGCGACTGACCTCCGACCCCGCACCCCAGACGAGCGCCGGACCCGACGCCGGGCGTGCAGCGGCCAGGCGCCTGGCGCCGCTGGCCATCATCTCGCTCGCGTTGCCGCCGCTCGGGGCGGTGCTGCTGCTCGGCTACCTGTCGCGCATCGGTCCATGGCTGCAGGGCCTCGGTGGCCGCGGCCTGGCCCTGTACGTGGCGGGCTTCGCGCTGCTCGGCGGGTTCGCGTTGCTGCCGACGTATGCGCCAGCCATCCTCGGCGGCTGGGCATTCGGCGATCGCATCGGCATTCCGGCGGCGTTGGCCGGTTTCGTCCTGGCCGCCGCGATCAACTACGCCTGGGCCCACCGGTTGTCGGTCGCCCATGCCAGTGCGCTGCTGGCGGAACGGCCGCGCTGGCTGGCTGTGCGCGACGCGCTCGTGGGCCGGTCGTGGTGGAAAACCGTGCTCGTGGTCAGCCTGATCCGGGTCCCGCCGAATTCCCCGTTCGCGTTGAGCAACGGGGCGATGGCGGCAGCGCGGGTGCCGATCGGCGCGTACCTCGTTGGGACGCTGATCGGCCTGGCCCCGCGCACGGCAATCGCGGTGCGAGCCGGATCACACCTGTCGACCCTCGATTTCAGCCGGCGTGACGCTTTCGGGTCGGCCGCGGTGACGATCGTCGTCTCGATGGTGGCGCTAGGCATCCTCGGATGGTTTGCGCGGCGCGCGCTGGACGCGACGCTCGCGGAGCAGGCAACCGGCGACGACCAGGACGGTTCCGCCGCACTCTGATCGCCCCCGGATGACGGCCTCGCCGGTGGTGGCGGGTGCGTACCTGGCCGCTGCGACCGCCCGTCGAGCACGCGGGGTGCGATCCAGTTGTACGATCACCACACCACCGTGCCCTTCGATTGTCGACACCAGTACGAGTACGGGCACGATGCCTGCGTCACTGACTGCCCTACCCGTCACCCGACGAGCGGCTTCGTGTACCAGCGCGTTCGCACGCGCGAGGATGCCCCTGCGCCCGAAGCCGGGACGCTCGAAGTCGCGGTCCTCGACATGAACCATGGGTGGCCGAACCTGGGGCATGCGGCCGTCGTCCGGTCGCTGCGCCAGGTGGTGTGCGACCTGCGGAGCACCCTGGCCGACGCGGATCTGCGCGTCCGCGTCTCGTCCTACGACGTGCGACGCGGCAGTGGCCCGCCCGCGGTCGGAGCCGATGACGGGTTGCTGTGTGTCGGGACCGGTGGCCCGGGGCACCTCGATCCCCGCCGCAACGACGGGTGCGATCCGGGAAGCCAGGGCATCACGGAGGACCCGGCCTGGGAACCCGACGTGTTCCGCTGCTTCGATGCGTTGCGCGCCCACCCCGAAGGCGTGCTGCTCGGCATCTGTCACAGCTTCGGCATCATGTGCCGTTGGTTGGGCGTGGCGGACGCGCACCTGCGCGGCCCCGAGAAGGGCGGCAAGAGCGCGGGGATCATGGAGAACGCACTGACGCCCGCGACGCGGACGCACCCGTGGTTCCGCTTCCTGAGCCAGCAGGCGGGCGTGTCGCAGCGCATCGCCGTCCTCGACAGCCGCCTCTACGATCTGCTGCCGCACGACGAACTGCCCGCGACGGTCACCGCCATCGCCCACGAGACACTCGGCGTCGGCGGCCCAATCGGCCCTGCCCTGACCATGCTCGAGGTCGAACGGGACCCGGCCGACGGCATGCCACGCATCCTCGGCGTCAACCACCACCCCGAGATCGTCAACCGGCCCCGGCAGCTGGCCCTCCTCCGGCGTCGTCACGCGGCGGGCAAGATCGACGACCGCTGGTACGAGGAGCGTCGCCACACGTTGATGGAAGCCCTCGACGATCGCAACGGCGAGCAGCAGCTCGCGCTGACCTCGAGCTTCTCACTGCACGGCCCGCTGCGCTATCACCTGCTGCGGCGCCTGCGTCTGACGGCCGAGGCGCTCGGCCGTCCGTGGCCGTTGCACGAACGCACCACGCCACTCGCGATGATTGCCAGCGGCGAAGTCCTATCCCTCGACGAACTGGGAGCCGCGCTGTGATCCCGCAGCCGCCATTTGCCGACACGCTCACGCTCGAAGAGGAACTGCGTCGCTTCGAGGAGTTGAAGCCGCGCCTCAACCAGGTGTGGGACGTGCTGATGCGCACGGCCGACCAGCCGGGCACGTCGGTGGTCGTGCCATCGCTCACGCTTGACCAGGACGAACTGCGCAAGCTCGATGGCGCGACGTTCTACGAGGAACGGCTGCTGTTCCTGCTGATCCGGCTACGCAATCCTCGCGCGCACGTCGTGTACGTCACGTCGCAGCCCGTGCACCCGCTGATTCTCGATTACTACCTGCACCTGCTCGCGGGTGTGCCAGCCAGCCACGCGCGTGCGCGGCTGACGATGCTGTGCACGTACGACGCGTCGCCGCGGGCGCTGACGCAGAAGGTCCTCGAGCGGCCGCGCCTGATCGAGCGGATTCGTGAGGCGATCCCCGATGCCTCGCGCGCCTACCTGACCGTCTTCAATTCCACGCCGCTCGAGCGCAAGCTGTCGGTGCTGCTCGGCATCCCGCTCAACGGTCTCGATCCGAAGCTGAATTACCTCGGCACCAAGTCGGGCAGCCGCAAAGTGTTCCGCGAGGCCGGCGTCGAGTTGCCGCAAGGCTTCGAGGACTTGACCGGTGAGGCCGACGTCGAAGACGCCCTGGTCGAACTCGCGCAGCGCAGCCCCGGTCTGCGCAGGGCCGTCGTGAAGCTGAATGACAGCTTTTCCGGCGAGGGCAACGCGATCTTCCGGTACCCGGAGCAGACCGACGATCGCCAGGCGATCCGCAAGGCGTTGCGGTCGCTGGAGTTCGCCGTGCCGTGGGAAACGCACCACAATTACTTCCAGAAGTTCACGCGCATGGGCGGCATCGTCGAGGAGTTCATCGACGCGGCGATCAAGGTGTCGCCATCGGCGCAGCTGCGTACGAGCCCGGCGGGCGAAGTGCTGCCGACCTCGACGCACGATCAGATCCTCGGCGGCCCTTCCGGGCAGGTCTACCAGGGGTGCAGCTTCCCCGCGCACGAGGACTACCGGATGGCGATCCAGCACCGGAGCATCCTGATCGGCCAGGTGCTCGCGAAGCAGGATGTCGTCAGTCGCTTCGGCGTCGACTTCCTGGCTTACAAGGACACGCCGGAAGACAAGTGGAAGCTGACGGCGCTCGAGATCAACCTCCGCGTCCTCGGCACGACACACCCGTTCCTCGCGCTGCAGTTCCTCACCGGAGGCACGCTTGATCCCGGGTCCGGCGAATTCGTGTCACTGAGCAGCCGCCCGAAGTACTACATGGCGACCGACAACCTGCGCGCCTCCACCTATCGCGGCGTGCTCCCCGAGGACCTGATCGACATCGTGACCGACAATGGCCTGCACTACAGCCACCGGACCGAATCCGGCGTGCTCTTCCACCTGATCGGCGCGCTGTCGGAATACGGCAAGCTGGGACTCACGGTAATCGCCAGCAGCCGTGAGGAAGTGCAGGAGCTCTACGCGCGCACGCTCGACGTGCTCGCCAGGGAGACCGGGATCGGGCACGCGTAGCACGGCCGCAGAGGCGCCAGAGAGAGGCGCGCGCTTTCGGCCCTTTGTCAAAGGTAAGAAGGGCGAAAAGGACGAAAAGGACAGAAAGACAGAATCGAAGGCTGCTGGATCGGATCCGGATGTCCAGGTGTGAAGGACAAAGGGATTGAAGGGATCAAAGGGATCAAGGCAGGTCGCGGAGGCGTTTGACGGAGGCGGAGAGGATCGCGACGAATTCCGTGACTTCGCCGTAGAGCCAGGACACGTCCGTGGCGTTCGCGCACAGGGCGGATTGTTCGATCAGGTGCCGCCGGGTGATCGCAGATTGCGCTTCCGCACTGTGCGCGCCGATCGCAGTTCCTGCACGCAGCGCCTGCTGTAGCAACGAGTAGGGCACGACCCCGCGCTTGCGTTCATTGACCGAAAACGCCAGCAGCCGCGCCGAGAACACCGACGACCGCTCGACAAGGTCCCTGCGCGCACCGCTCATGGTGCCACCACACCCAGCAACGCGCATGCTGGGCTTCGGTCCATTCTTCTTGCTCTTCCTCTCGTCTCTCCCTTGCTCTTCCTTTCTCCTTTCCCCTTCGATTCTGTCTTTTCGCCCTTTTCGCCCTTTTCGCCCTTTCTACTTTTCGCGCCACAGCCATTCGAGCGCCTGTGGCAGTGTTTGCGCCTTCACGGCGCGATCGCAGTGGCCGGCGTTCTTCACGAACACGAACTGGTAGGGATAGCCCTTGGCGGCGAGGACCGCCGCGAGGCGCTCGTTGGCCACGACCCAGTCATGCATGTCGTCGCGCATGATGTTCGGGTTGTAGAGGTCGCGGTCGCCGACGTGCATCCAGATGCGCAGCGGCTTGCGCGGACTTTCCGGCACGATGCGGGCGTGATAGCCCCAGGCGCCCTGCGGCGTGTCCGGATTCCATGGCCACTGCTGATTCACGTACGTGCCCGAGTAACTGAGCACACGGTGGTACAGGTCGGTGCGGTACCACGCCATGCTGAGCGCGGCCGACGCGCCGGAACTGCACCCCATCGTGGCTCTCGCCTCGGGATCCTTGGTGAGGCGCACGTTGAAGCGCTTCTCGACCTGCGGCAACACGTCCTGCTCGACGAACTCGGCGTAGCGCGGCGACAACGTGTCGTACTCGAGCCCGCGCTGGCTGCCCTGCGCGTCTCCGCCGCCGTTGCCGATCGAGATCCCGATCATCACCGGGATCCGCTTCTGCGCGATCAGGTTCTCGAGGGTCGTGAAGAGCATCGGGTCGGGGCCGTCGGCGCCAACGATGAAAGGGGCTGGCGTGCCGGCGACGTACTGCTGCGGCACGAAGACAGTGACCTTGCGCGTCCACGGCGCCGGACGACTGGTGGGCACCTCGAGCCTGGCTGGATTGGCCGGGTCCGGAACGCCGAACGTGCCGGCATCGCGCGCGATACCGGTCGGATACACCGTGCTCTCGGCCGCCGTCACCGTGAACTCGTGCACGGTGCCCTTCGGGACGGCGGCGATCGCGACCGTCTCCGGCGCGGCAGTGTGCGTCGGGCCGACGATGAAGTTCCCGTTCCTGTCGGCCGGCGGGACGGTGCCGTCGGGCAGGTCGGTCGCCTGCACGAAGCCCGGCGTCGCGGGATCGCGCGTCGGCGGCGTCGGCCGCAGCCGCGGTGGCGGCTCCTGCACGACGGCGGGCTGCGCCGGCGCAGCCTGGCCGGCGACCGGACCGACTCCGGCCAGCATGCTCATCAGGACGCCAAGTGCTGCTCGTGCCGTCGTTTGCACTATGTCTCCCCTTGCTGTGAACTCACCGAGTACCTGTGACCTGAGACTTGAGACCTGAGACTTGAGACCCGGACTGGAGACCCCGCGAACCGGGTGCCGGGTGCCGGGTACGGCCGCACCGGTCACCTCGCGCACGGCCCGCTTCGCACCCGTTCGTCAGATGCCCGAGAGTGTGCGAGGTCCGCACCCCGGAGAGCAAGCCACACCGCCGCCTTCGTTCGCCGTTCGCCGTGCTCCGTACTCTTTCTGCTTTCTGCCCCTTTCGTCCTTCCTCCGCCCTCTGTCCTCGCCCGAACCTCCGTCCTCCCCCTCCGTCCTCCCTCCTCCGTCCTCCCTCCTCCGTCCTCCCTCCTCCGTCCTCCCTCCTCCGTCCTCCCTCCTCCGTCCTCCCTCCTCCCTCCTCCGTCCTCCTTCCTCCCTCCTCGGTCCTCGTGAACGCCACGTCGGGCGTTCTCGTCCAAGGGGCGTGCGAGGCTGGCGCACGGGCTGAACCCGCGCGGACGAGTCCGGAAGGAGCAAGTGATGAAATCCCTGATGGTGATCGGTGCCGCGACGCTGATGCTGGGAGCCGGAACCGTGCAGGCGCAGGAGATGCGCTCGGCCGCGGACTGGTGCAAGGAGTCCGGCGAGTGGCGCGAGAGCGGCGGGAGGGCGTGTGACGTCCGAGAGTACACCGTGGCGTCCAACTCGGTCGACGTGAACGCCGGCAAGAACGGCGGCGTGCGCGTGCTGGGTGGAAGCAGAACGGACACGCTGGTGCGGGCACGCGTCGTCACGACGGGCGAGACGCAGGCCGACGCCGACGCGCTCGCCAAGCAGGTGCAGATCTCCACCGAAGGCGGAAAGGTGACCGCAACCGGACCCGATCGCAACGGCGATCGACGCGGCTGGCATGTCAGCTTCGAGGTGTGGGTCCCGAGCAAGGCGAACGTCTCGGCACGCACCGGCAACGGCGGCATCTCCATTGCGAACGTGTCGGGCAAGGTCGGCTTCGAGGCCGTGAACGGCGGAGTCACGCTGTCGCGGGTGTCTGGTGACGTGCGTGGCTCGACCGTCAACGGTGGCCTGCACGTCGAACTCGACGGCGATCACTGGGACGGCGCCGGGCTGGACGCGCGCACCACCAACGGCGGCGTGAACATCAAGGTGCCTGACGGGTACTCGTGCCAGCTCGCCGTCGCGACGGTGAACGGCGGCGTGCGTTCCGACTTCCCGCTCACGGTGCAGGGTCGCCTCGACAAGAACATCGACGTGACGCTCGGCAAGGGTGGCGCACCAGTCCGCCTCGCCACCACCAACGGAGGCGTCCACCTCAAGCGCTGAGGAAGTCGCCCCGCGGCAAAAAACAAGAGGGCCGGTGTTCAAGGGACAAGGGACAACAAAGAAGTCAGAAGGGTACTGACAAGCGACGAGGAACAAGTACCAGGAAAGACATCAGGGACCAGGAAATCGGTCGTGTCTGGCACGCCCTTCGCGGTCGATTACGACCCGTTTCGGAGTTCCTCTTGTCACTTGTGTCTTTGGGCAGTTCTTGTCCCTCCTGCCTTGACGCCCTTGTGACTTGTTCCCTGTCCCTTGTCCCTTGTTCACGCGCCCTCCGACGACTCACCGTCAAAGGGACAAGGGAGAACGAAGACGTCAGAAGGGCTACAAGAGGAACAAGCAACAAGTTCCCAGAACGAACATCAAGGGAGCAGGAGATCCTGCGACCCGTGTCGGGCCCGCCCCTCTCGGTCGGTTCCGAGCCACTTCGAAGTTCCTCTTGTCCCTTGTGCCACTTGGGCAAGTCTTGTCCCTTGTGTCTTGTCGGTACCCTTCTGACTTCTTCCCTGTCCCTTGTCCCTTGTTCACGTGGTCCGGTGGCGCGGCGCGGCCGACCTGTGCGCGGATCATGGATGTCAGTGCCTGCACGTCAGGTGTCGTGGTCCGCACAAGGAACACGGCATCGAGACGCGGACGTACGGCACCTGACGCAGGGTCGAACAACCGGAACGGCACGAAGGCGACCGGAAGCGCCGGCTCGCGGAGGTCGCGGTACCGTGTGTCCGCGACCAGGCCGACAATCTCGATGGCCCGTCGGGTGCCCAGACGCCACGGCAGGTGGAACACGCGCCCCACCGGGTTGGCCCCGCGATAGAACGTGCGGGCGAAGGCCTCGTTCACCACCGCGACGCCGGTGTGCACCTCGCCGGGCCGGATGTCCCGGCCGTCCCGCCACTGCACGCCAATCGTGTGGAGATATCCCGGCCCGACGCCGCGGAAGAACGCCCGAGGCTCGGCGGGTGGCGCCCCGTCGATCGAGATGAAGTTGTTCCAGCCGAAGCCGTCCACGAGCGTGCGATCGCCGATGGCTGCCTCGTCGACGCCTGGCAGGGTCCCCAGTGCCTCGGCCGCGCGTTCCCATTCCTCGACCGGCCGAAGCGTGGCGGCCACCGCCTGCACCGTCAGCAGGCGCTGCGGAACGAAGCCCAGGGGCTGCCGAGCCAGGCGATCGAGGGTTGCGACCAGCAACCCACCGACGAACACGACGAGGAAACAGAATGCGACCTGCACCATCACCAGTCCGAGCATCAGCCGGCGGTACGACTTCGGCGTGTGCCCGCCCTGCAACGCCGCGCCCGGGGTCACGCGCATCGCCACGAGCGCCGGCGCGATCCCGAACAGCGCCGTTACCAGCATCGTCAGCAGGAATGCAAACGCGGCACTGCGCACATCCGCATGCAGCGCCAGCCGCGCCGGGTCATCGGCGACGTTCACACGGGCGACCACCGCCGGACCTGCGATCGCCGCGAAGACGATGGCGAGGGCCGCGGCGATGAGGGCAATCCAGGCACACTCGGCGAGGACGAGTTGCAACACACTTCGACGTCCGGCGCCGAGCGACATCCGGAGGGCCAGTTCGCGCGAGCGGGTCGCGGTGCGCGCGATCATCAGGTTGCCGACGTTGGCGCACGCGACCAGCAGGACCAGGCCAACGAGGACCGCGATGGCCGCGAGGCCGCTGCGATAACGCTCCTGCAGTGTCGATACGCCGGCCGGGGCGGGATCGAGTCGGACACGCTCGGTCAGCAGGCGCTGTCGCCACGCCTCCGGGATACCGGTGAACGTCGGTTCACGATCGTGCTGGTACGTCGTGAGTTGCGCCTGCAACTGGTCGCGCACCCGGTCGGCCGACACTCCGCCGCGGACGACGGCCAGCAGCCGCATCCAGGTGGAGCCGAGCTCCCTTACGCTTGGGTGCATCACCGCTGGCAATAACACGTCGACGCTGACGCCCGGTTCGGTGCCCGTGAAAGGCTCGGCGACGACGCCGACGATCTCGAACGTCGTGGCGCCAACCCGCAGCCGGCGACCGAGGACAGCCGGATCGCGCTCGAAGCGACGCGTCCAGTAACCTTCGCTGATCACGGCCAACGGATGTGCGCCCTCGACACGGTCGTCGTCGGATGTCAGCAAGCGGCCGTTCGCCGGACGCAGCCCGAAGCGCGTGAACAGGTCGCCCGACACGTACTGCACGCACGCCTTCTCGAGGTCCTGATCGCCTCCGTACGAGATGTCGGTCCGGGAAGCGTAAGACACACCGAGCAGGGTCGCGCCGTCCATGGCGGCGCGCATGCGCAGGAACAAGGGATACTCGACGCCGTCGAACGAGCGCGGCGGTCCGTCGGCGCCGTGACTCTCGCGAACCATCACGTGCAGGCGGTTGGCGTCGTCTATGGGAAGTGGCCGGTACAGCAGCGCATCCATGACCGCGAAGGTGGTCAGACACGCGCCGACGGCGAGCGCCAGCGATACGATCGCCGCGGCCGAACGCATCTTTGCCCTGGTGATCTGGCGCCAGCCGTAGCCGACGTCGCGCGCTACCTGCTCGAGCCGAGGAAACGTCCAGACGTCACGCGTGTGGGTCCGTATGGCGAGCGGGCTGCCGAGTGATCGACGCGCGGCAGCGGCCGCTTCGTCTGCCGGAACACCGTCGGCCATCAGCCGTTCGGCTTCCTCCTCGAGGTGTAACCGCAGTTCATCGTCGAGCGCGTCGACGTCACGGCGCGGGTGTGTCAGGCCGCGAAGCCGCGACAGGAAGCATTGCAGGGCGTCCACCTATGACCCCTGCCGCTCGGCCCGCAGGACACGGGCGATGGCCACCGACATCTGTTCCCATCGTGACTGCTCGGAGACCAACTGCCGGCGCCCGGCCGCCGTCAGCCGGTAGTACTTGGCGCGCTTGCCCTTTTCCGACACGGCCCATTCTGCCGAAAGCCAGCCTCTCGCCTCCGCGCGATGCAGCGCCGGGTAGAGCGAGCCCGTCTCGACCTGCAGCACGGCTTCGGACGATTGCCGGATGTGCTGGGCGATGGCGTGGCCGTGGGCGGGACCGAAGACCAGGCTGCGCAGGATCAGCAGGTCGAGGGTGCCCTGGAGCAGGTCGATGGCCGTCGGGCGGTCGGTCATTGTGTAGACACTCTACGCAGGATGACGTGTCTCTTGCGTGAAGGCCTTGTCCCTCGTGTCTTGACGTCCTTGTGACTTGTTCCCTGTCCCTTGTCCCTTGTTCACCCTATCGTTCCAGGGCCGACGCCGCCCGTTCGATCTCGCCGGCGTACCGCTCCAGCGCCTGCGCCACCAGAGGGACCTGCGTCCGCGCCTCGTCCCAGGCGCGCTGTTCCAGCGCCTCGCGTACGGCGGGCAGGGTCTTCACGCCGTAGCCCGTGTAGTAGCCGGGCGCGTAGACCTGATGCCGGAACCAGGGCCGGCGCGGCAGCCCGTCGTTGCGCGTGAGCGCCCGCTCTGCCGTGAAGACGATCGCATTGGCCTGCGCAAGGGCAGCTGCCGGACCGTCGACGGCCGCAGTCGCCGCTGCATCGAAGCGCCGGGCCGCCACGCGCAGGCGTTCGACCGCGTTGCGCAGCGGCTTCAGCTCGATCTCCGGCACGTCGTCCTTCTTCGCCGGCGCCACGAACCGTTCG
The DNA here is from genome assembly GCF_001618865.1 of Luteitalea pratensis. Classification (GTDB taxonomy): domain Bacteria; phylum Acidobacteriota; class Vicinamibacteria; order Vicinamibacterales; family Vicinamibacteraceae; genus Luteitalea; species Luteitalea pratensis. Next base: position 529,094 of record NZ_CP015136.1, on the reverse strand, counting down.
GCCGGATTGGACGCCAGTGTGAACGTCCCGTCGGCAACGCGGCGGTTGTGCTCCGTGGTCTCGGTTTTCAGGGTCTCGACGAGTTCCTCGATCTCCTTGACGTAGCTGCCGATGCGCTCCGCCGAACGCTCGAAGGCGAACGGCAGCAGGTCCGCCTCCGACAGGCGCAGCACCGCGCGGCCACCGACCCTGGCGAGTGCCGCGGCATACGCCATGTCGGGATCCTGAAAGCGCTTGTAGTGATCCACCGAGTCGTAGATCGAGTGGTACTGGCCGTACTCGCCCTCTCCGCCGAAGCCGATGTCGAGAGACGCGATGCCGAGATGCTGCAGGAAGGGCGTGTAGTCGGACCCCGAGCCGAGCGCGCTGATCTCGAAGCGCTGCTCGTCGCGGGCAAGGCGACGGGCGCTGGGCGACCCCGAGAGGATGGTGCGCGCAAGCAGGCGGTGGCCGACCGAACCATCGACCTTTGGATCCGGCACGTCACGCGCAATCTCGTTGACGAAGCGCTCGAGGCTGTGCGACCCGCCGGCGCTGAAGAAGCCACGCGCGTTGCTGTCTGAGTTGATGTAGGCGACGACCCTGGCGCTGAGCGCCTCGGCATGGTCCTCGACCCATTCGGTGGATCCGAGCAGGCCAGGCTCCTCGGCATCCCACGCCGCGAAGACGAGCGTGCGCCGCGGCCGCCAGCCGGCGCGCGCCAGTTGCGCGATCGCCCGCGCTTCCTCGAGCACCGCGACCATGCCACTCGTCGGGTCGCTGGCGCCGGCCACCCAGGCATCGTGGTGGTTGCCTCGCACCACCCACTGATCGGGGAACTCCGTGCCGGGGAGGGTGGCGATGACATCGAAGGCCGGGGCGAGCTTCCAGTCGAACGCCAGCTTCAGGTGCACGCGTGCCGCGCCGGGCCCGAGGTGGTAGGTGATGGGCAGGGCGCCCCGCCAGGCTGCGGGCGCCACCGGGCCGCCGAGCGCCTTCAGCAGTGGCAGGGCGTCGGCGTACGAGATGGGCAGGACGGGGATCTTCGTGAGCGTCTGGGCCTTCGTGAACTCGGGCCGCTTGGCCTCTTTCGTGGCCGCCACGCCCGGCGTCAGCGGGTCACCGGGATAAACCGGCATGTCGGCGACCGACCCGCGCTGGGCCGAGTGCTCGCTGCGCCAGCCACCCTTCGGATACACGTCACCCTGTCCGTACCCATCGTCGCGGGGCTCCGAGTAGATCAGGCAACCGATCGCCCCGTGCTCGGCGGCGACCTTGGGCTTGATGCCACGCCACGATCCGCCGTAACGGGCGATGACGATCTTGCCCGTGACGTCGATGCCGCGCCGCTCGAGCTCCTCGTAGTCGGCCGGGACGCCGTAGTTGACGTACACGAGATCGCCGGTGACGTCGCCGTCGGCCGAGTACATGTTGAACGTCGGCAACGCCTCGGCGCCCAGCTTCGAGACCGCGTCCCCAGCCACCTCCGGTTCGGTAAGGCTCGCGGTGAATTTCGTCGGCGCCACCAGTTCGACGACCCGCGTCGTCGGCGTCGGGAAGAGCACGTCGTACTGCGCAATCTCGACCTGGTAGCCCCACTCGCGCAGCAGCCCCGCCATGAACTCGGCGTTCGCCTTGCCGTGCGGCGATCCGGCGTGATGGGGGCGTCCGGCGAGGCGTTCGAGCCACGCAGTCAGGTTGGCCTTGGACAGCTGATCGTCGAAGCGCCGCTCCAGATCGCGCTGCGCGTCCAGCCGGGCGCGAGCAAAACCGTGGATGGCCGGAGCCGCGGGCTGGTCCTGGGCATGACCGGCCAGTGAGCATACGAAGAAGAGGAAGGCGAGCAGCGGGAGCGCACGATGCATGCGCGCCATTCAATCACGACCACTCACCTCAAGGGACAAGGGACAACGAAGAAGTCAGAAGGGCACTGACAAGCGACGAGGAGCAAGTTCCAAGGAAAAGATCAAGGGAGGAGCAGATCATTTGTGTCGGACACGCCCTGCTCGGCCAGCGACATCGTGATCGCGCTCGGGTGGTCGGATCACGTCGAAGCTCCTCTTGTCCCTTGTGTCTCTCTGGGTAGGCCTTGTCCCTCGTGTCTTGTCGGTATTCTTCTGACTTGTTCCCTGTCCCTTGTCCCTTGTTCACGCGCCCGTGGCCACGGCCCCTCAGATGGAGATGCCCCCGAGGCTCTTGTACAGTGCAACTACCCGCACGAACACGTCGGCTTCGGCTGCGGCCACTGCGTCTTCGGCCGCCAACTGCGTGCGCTCGGCGTCGAGCAGGGTCAGGAAGTCCGAGAGCCCCTCGCGGAACCGCACGCGCGCAATGCTGGCCGCGCGTGCGCTTTCGCGCGCCTGCTCGCCCAGGTGCACCAGCCGCGCCTGCTCCTCGCGATAGGCGATCAGGGCGTTCTCGGTCTCCTCGAGCGCGAGCAGCACCGATTGCTCGTACGTGGCCAGCGACTCGCGCGACGCGGCCTCGGCCCCACGCAACCTGGCCCGCGCACTGCCAAGGTCGAAGCCGGCCCAGCTCAGGGCCGGCGTGACCGACCACGCGCGCGATTCGCTGCGCCCGAACAGGTTGCCGCGCCCCGCGAGCAGACCGAGTGCTCCGGAGATCGAGATCTTCGGGTAGAGCTCCGCTGCCGCCACGCCCTCACGGGCAGCCGCAGCAGCGAGGCGGCGCTCGGCAGCGCGCACATCAGGACGCCGGCGCAACAGCAGCGACACGTCGCCAATCGGCAGCGCCTTGGCCAGGGTCGGGTACGCCCGCGGCGACAGGTCCACCGGCAGCGCGCCGGGCGTGACGCCAGTCAGGACCGCCAGTCGATGCGTGCGCGCGGCAATCCGAGCGCGCAGCGGCGGCACGCTGGCCTCGATCGCCGCGACGCGTGCGGCGGCGCTCGCCACGTCCTGCTCCTCGCCGATGCCTGCGGTGCGGCGCACCTGCGTCAGGCGCAGGGTCTCGCGCTGGTTCTCCAGGCTGCGCGCCGCAACCGCAAGCTGTTGCTGCAGGCCGCGCAGTGTGAAGTATTCCCGTGCCACCTCGGCGGCGACGACGACCCGCACGTCCTCGAGGGATGCGTCGAGGGCGTCGGTATCGGCATGCGCGGCGCGTACCGCCGATCGCACACGGCCGAACAGGTCGATCTCCCAGAACGCATCCAGTGCGAGGCGATAGCTGGACGTCCGGATCGGCTCGTCGGTGAAACCCGGCACGGCCTGGTCACGCCGGTCCACTGCCGCATTGACCGTCGCCGTCGGGTACCGATCTCGCTGTACGTCGTCGAACACGGCCCGCGCCTGGTCGACGCGGGCGACAGCGGCACGGATGTCGAGATTGGCTGCGAGTGCCGCCTCCTGCAATTGCAGCAGGATCGGATCGTCGAACTCGCGCCACCATTTCGGATCGTAGGGTTGCGCGGTGAACGCGTCGGCTGTCGCTTGCGAGAGCGTTGGCGCTGTTGCTGGTGGCGGCGTATAGCCACGCCGTTCGGCGCACGCCGCCGTCAGCGTCAGCACCAGCAGCACGGCGGGCACTGTGAGGGTTCGCGACATGGTCAGTGGCCCTCCACGGGTGTGGCGATTTCGGCGGGGTCGAGTGCGGCGCCACGTCGCCGCGTGAACCAGCCAACGAGACGGCCGACAAAGAGGAAGAAGACTGGCGTAAGGATCAGGCCGAAGAACGTGACGCCGAGCATCCCGGCAAACACCGCGACACCCATCGCCTGGCGGATCTCCGCGCCGGCGCCGGTGGACAACACGAGCGGGATGACGCCCATGATGAACGCGACCGACGTCATCAGGACGGGCCGCAGGCGCACGCGGCAGGCGTCGAGAATCGCCTGCAGGGGCGTCTCGCCCTCTTCCTGGCGCTGCTTGGCGAACTCGATGATCAGGATGGCGTTCTTGCAGGCGAGTGCTGCGAGCACGAGGAAGCTCACCTGCGTGAACACGTTGTTGTCACCGCCGGTCAGCCACACACCGGCGATGGCCGAGCACAAGGACATCGGCACGATCAGGATGACGCCTATAGGCAACGACCAGCTCTCGTACTGCGCCGCCAGCACCACGTAGACCAGCAGGACGCACAGCGGGAAGATCCACAACATCGTGTTGCCGGCGATCGCCTGCTGGTACGCCAGTTCGGTCCATTCGTAGGTGAATCCGCGCGGCAGACGCCGTTCCAGCACCTCCGCGATCGCGTCCTGCGCCTGCCCGGAACTGAAGCGCGGTGCCGGCCCACCGTTGATCTCGGCTGCCGGGAAGCCGTTGTAGTGCATGACCTGATCCGGACCGTATCCCTTCGACACGGTGACCAGCGAGCCGAGCGGCACCATGACGCCAGCTGCATTGCGCGTCTTGAGGCGCGCGATCTGCTCGGGCTGCAACCGGAACCCCTGCTCCGCCTGGACGTTGACCTGGTAGGTGCGCCCGAATCGGTTGAAGTCGTTGACATAGACCGAACCGAGATAGGCCTGAAGAGTCTCGAACACGTCGGTGATCGGGACGCCGTACGTCTTTGCCCGCTCCCGGTCGACGTGCGCGTCGATCTGGGGCACGCTCACCTGGAAACTCGAGAGGAGTCCAACCAGCGATGGCTGACCAGAGGCCTCTCCAATGGCGCCCTGCACCTGCGTGTACAGGTCCTCGAAGCCGGCACCGCCGCGATCCTCGACGTACAGCTTGAAGCCGCCCACCTGGCCGATTCCCTGCACGGGAGGCGGTGGGAAGATCGCGACGAACGCGTCCTGGATGCCACCGAACTGCTGGTTCAGGTCCTGCACGATCCGGTTGGCGGTCAGCCCCTCATGGGCTCGCTCGTCGGCATCCTCGAGCATCACGAACGCGATCCCGGCGTTGGACGCGTTGACGAACCCGTTGATGGAGAGGCCGGGGAACGAGATGGCGCTCTTCACGCCCGGATGCTTCAACGCGATGGCCGACATCCGCTGGATTACCGCGTCGGTCCGATCGAGCGTGGATGCGTCAGGCAACTGCGCGAACGCGACGAGGTAGTCCTTGTCCTGTGTGGGCACGAAGCCGGCCGGCACACGCGAGAAACCGAGCGCCGTCAGGCCGAGCAGGCCCACGTACAACACGATCGCCGCGGCGCCGACTCGCAACAGTCGGGACACGCCGTTCGTGTAGCCGTTTGAGGCGCGCGCGAAGAACCGGTTGAAGCGCGCGAAGAACCACCCGAAGAGGCGATCGGCCACCCGCTGCACCGCATCCCGCGGCGCGCCGTGCGGCCGCAGCAGCCGCGACGCGAGCGCCGGACTCAACGTCAGCGAGTTGAAGGCGGAAATCACCGTCGAAATGGCGATCGTCAACGCGAACTGGCGATAGAACTGCCCCGTCAGCCCGCTCACGAATGCAGTCGGCACGAACACCGCGCAGAGCACCAGCGCGATCGCGATGATCGGTCCCGAGACCTCTTCCATCGCCTTGTGCGTCGCCTCTGTCGGCGACTGCCCGAGCTCGATGTGTCGCTCCACGTTCTCCACCACGACAATCGCATCGTCGACGACGATGCCGATGGCGAGGACGAGGCCGAACAGCGAGAGCGTGTTCAACGAGAAGCCGAGTGCCAGCATCACGGCGAACGTGCCGATCAACGAGACCGGGACCGCCACCAGCGGAATGATCGAGGCGCGCCACGTCTGAAGGAAGACGAGGACGACGATCACGACGAGAAGGATCGCTTCGAACAGCGTTTCGACGACCGCGTGGATCGACTTGCGCACGTAGACGGTGGGGTCGTACTCGATCCTGTAGTCCACGCCTTGCGGGAACGCCTCCTTGAGCGCCGCCATCCGGGCGCGCACGTCGGCCGAGGCCTGCAGGGCGTTCGACCCCGGACGCTGCGAGATGCCGATGGCCACGGCGGGCTTGTTGTCGAGGAGGCTGCGCAACGCGTACCGATTGGAGCCGAGCTCGACGCGCCCGACATCCCGCAGTCGCGTGATCTGTCCCTGCGGGGTCGCACGCACCACGATCGCCGCAAACTCCTCTTCAGTGGACAGCCGTCCCTGGGCGTTGATCAGCAGCTGGAACGTGGTGTCGGTCGGCGCGGGTGGCGCACCAAGCACGCCCGCGGCAACCTGCACGTTCTGCTCGCGAATCGCCCGCACGACGTCGGTGGCCGTGAGCTGGCTGGCGGCCAGGCGATCCGGATCGAGCCAGACACGCATGCTGAACTCACCAGCGCCGAACACCTGCACACTGCCAACGCCATCGATGCGCGACAGTTCGTCCCTGACCTGCAGGTACGCCAGGTTCGAGAGGTACAGCATGTCGTACCGCTGGTCTGGCGACACGATGTGGACGACCATCATCAGGTCCGGCGAGGCCTTCTCTGTCACCACGCCGATGCGCTGCACTTCCTGCGGCAGCCGCGGCAGCGCCTGGGCGACGCGGTTCTGCACCTGCACCTGCGCCTTGTCCAAATCCGTGCCGAGCGCGAACGTCACGGTCAGTGTCAGCAGGCCGTCCGAGGTCGACTGCGAGAACATGTAGAGCATGCCCTCGACGCCGTTCAGTTGCTGTTCGAGCGGCGCGGCGACGGTCTCGGCAATCGTCTTTGGGTTGGCACCCGGATAGGTGCCGCGAACGACCACCGTCGGCGGTACGACACTCGGGTATTCGCTGATCGGCAGCACGAACAGCGAGAGCGCGCCGGCCACCGTGATCAGCAGCGACAGGACGGCCGCAAAGATCGGCCGATCGACGAAGAAGCGCGAGATGTTCACTGTGTCTCCCCGGCCGTGGCCTGACCGACCTGCACGCGCACGCCAGGCCGCACGCGCTGCAACCCGTTGACGATGACGCTGTCGCCAGCGGTCACGCCGCTGCGCACCACGCGCAAACCTTCGACGATCGGACCCAGCGTGACCGGCCTGGGGACCACCACACCCTGGCCGTCCACCGTGTACACGTAACGCTTGTCGAGGTCCGTGCCGACTGCCCGATCCTCGATGAGCACGGCCTTGTACGCCCGTCGCCCGGGCATGCGCAGCCGCACGAACAGCCCAGGCGTCAGGACGCCGTCGCGGTTGTCGAAGATGGCACGGATGCGGATCGTGCCGGTCGCGGGATCCAGTTGGTTGTCGAGGAAGTGCAGGCGCCCTTCGCGTGCGAATTTGTCGTCATCGGCCAACGCCATCCGGACGGGCACAGCCCGTCCGTGCGGGCCGTTCTGGCCAGCCTGCGCGAGGAACGTCGGCTCGTCGGCGTCGAACGCCGCATACATCGGGTCGATTGACACGACCGTTGCCAGCAGCGTGCCCTCGCCGGGACCACTCGATACCAGATTGCCTTCGGTGATGATGGCGCGGCCGACACGACCGGAGATGGGCGCGATCACCCGAGTGAACTCGAGGTTCAGTTCTGCGGCGCGAAGCGCGGCCTCGACGCCGGCCACCTGCGCCACGACCTCTTCAGCGAACGAGACGCGACGTTCGACCTCCTCGCTGGCCATCGCGTTCTCCGCAGCGAGACGCCTGGCTCGATCGAGTTCGGACTGCGCGCGCTTCCCCGTCGATCGGGCACGCTCCAGTTCGGCGCGCAGGCGGTCCACCTCGGCCTGAAAGGGGCGGGGGTCGATCTGGAACAGCAGGTCACCCTTCCGGACCAGGGCACCTTCGCGGAAGTGCACGTGCGAGACGTAGCCGGAGACCCGGGGACGGACCTCGACGGTGTTGACGGCTTCCAGCCGTCCGGTGAACTCGTCCCATTCGGTGATCTCGCGGGCAACGGCGGCCGCGACGGTCACCATGGGCAACATCGGCGCCGCCGGCTGGGCTGACGTCTGTGCGCACGAGCTGGCGATGATGGACAGCAGGGTCACCCCGGCTGCGAGGCCCAGGTCGTGGAAGGATCGCCTTACTGATGTGTGACGGAAGAGCAGGGCTGACATGACCCACACAGCATTGCGTTCGGCGAGGGTCCGGACAATCGGGCAGACGACACACGAGAAAGAGGGGCGAAAGTCCGACGGATGCACCGGCCTTCGAGCCACCACCGTCATTGGCCTTTCGGACAAGGCGCGGCTCGTCCTCACAGACCATCGCGGCCACCGGCGGGCTGCCGCATAATCGAAAGGCTCTCATTGCGAGGGATCTGATGATGGATGCACTCACCAACTACGCACCCCTGATGCCCGACTTCGACGCTCCAGGACTGGCGAAGCCACCGGCCTGCGAACCGAGTGTGACCACCGAGGCGCTCACCCTGGCCCTCGAGCGCGCGCTCGACGAGCGCCGGCGTGCCGAGTGCATGGCCCACATCCAGAGCGACGCTGTCCAGCTGGCGCTGGACGTGCTCGTCACGGGCGAGGACATCGTCGGCTACTTCAAGGGCTTCATCAAATCGCTGGTCGACAACTGCGAGAGCCACGCCTGCGGCGTGTGGCTGCGTGATGACGAGGGCGAGTGCTGCGACATGTGGATGGCCTACATCGACGGGCGGTACTATACGCCCGAGACGGAAGGCTGGGCGGCGATCGCGATGCCGCGCGAGGCCATGGCCTCACACCTACGCGGCTTTGCACCCGGTTTGACCGAGATTGTCGAATATACCGGCGACGACACGCGTCTCCCGGAGGCAGTGCGTGACTACAACACGAAGGCAGCGGTCGCGTCGCTGCTGGTGGCGCCGCTGACGCTCGGGCCGACGACACTCGGCTGGATGGCGCTGGCCACGGGGTGCACCGACGACTGCGAGGCCGTGTGGCGACGCGCCGTCATCGACGCGACGGCGCGGCAGGGCACCCTGGCGCTGCATCACAGCCGGCAGGCCGAGCGTAGCCGCGTCGAGGCGCGGCGGCAGGCCAGGCTGGAGGAACGCAATCGCATCGCGCGCGACATCCACGACACGTTGACGCAGGGGTTCGCCGCGATCCTGATGCAGTTGCAGGCGGCCCAGCGATCGGCTCCCGACCTGCCGCCGCAGGTCACGCGCAGCCTCGAGACCGCGGTCGACCTCGCGCGGTCGCACATGATCGAGGCACGGCGATCGGTGGGCACGTTGCGGCCGCGGCCTGCCGGCGAGGACGACCTCGCGACGTCGCTCGCACGCATGGTGGCGCTGGTCCGCCGCACCACCGAGATACCCATCGACCTGCAGGTCGGCGAGTTGCCGACGATGGGCGGCATGGAACGGGAGGTCCTTGGCATCGCCCAGGAAGCGCTCACCAACGCCGTTCGGCACTCGCGCGCGCAGCGCATCGTGGTGCGAGCCTCGACCGCGCGTGGGCTGGGGGTTCGGGTCTCGGTGGCCGATGACGGCCGGGGAATCAATGACGTGCACGCCGGTCGCGGCTTCGGGTTGACGAGCATGCAGGAGCGCGCGGACCGGATCGGCGCGGCACTCACCGTGGTGACGGCCCCTCGAGCAGGCACCGAGGTCGTGCTGGCCTGGCAGCCGCCGTCCTTCTCGATCCCTGGAGCCCGCAATGCCGCACAGTGAGGTGCTGGCGCCAACGATGCAACCCGAGAGCGCACGCGCTAGGGTCCTGATCGTGGACGACCACGCGCTCTTGCGGACGGGTGTCGCCAACATCATCAACCAGGAGATCGACCTCGAGGTCGTCGCGCAGGCGGCCAACGGACTCGAGGGGGTCGAAGCCTTCGATCGTCATCGCCCTGACGTCGTCCTGCTCGACCTGCGAATGCCGGTCATGGAGGGCGTCGAGGCCATCAGGCGGATTCGCGAACTCGACGCACAGGCCAAGGTCATCATCCTCACGACCTACGATTCCGACGAGGACATCGCGCGTGCCCTCACCGCCGGGGCCAAGGCGTACGTCCTGAAGGACATCTCCGCGGACGCACTCATTGGCTGCATCCACGAGGTCCTCGGTGGACGCACCTACCTGGCACCCGCCGCGGCCGCCAAGCTGGCCGAACGTGTGACCCGCGTGCAATTGACGCCGCGAGAACTGGCGACACTCCGCTCGATGGCCGACGGCAAGAGCAACAAGGAGATCGCCGCCGAACTCGGCATCAGCGAACGCACCGTCAAGGCGCATCTCGGACACCTGTTCGAGAAGCTCGGCGTCACGAGCCGGACCGAGGCAGTAAAGGTCGGCACGCGCCGCGGCCTCGTCCGCCTCGATTGATGCAGCGACCACGCTTTCACTACGCGTGGATCATCGCAGCGGCGACGTTTGTCGTGCTGCTGATGACCGCGGGAATCCGCGCCACACCCGGCGTGCTGATGGTGCCGCTCGAAGAGGAGTTCGGGTGGACGCGTGTCAGCATCTCGGCGGCGGTCGCGGTCAACATCGCGCTCTTCGGCCTGCTCGGGCCATTTGCCGCCTCGATCATGGACCGCTGGCGCGTCCGCCGTGTCCTGTTGATCGCGCTCGCGCTGCTTGCCGGGGCCGTGGCGCTGAGCACGCAGATGCGCACGCAAGCGCACCTGATGCTGCTCTGGGGCGTGCTGGTCGGCGCCGGCACGGGCATGACCTCGATGGTGCTCGCGGCCATCGTCGCGACGCGCTGGTTCGATGCCAGGCGAGGTCTTGTCGTCGGTGCATTGTCGGCGGCCAACGCCACGGGCCAGCTGATGTTCCTGCCACTCCTGGCCAGCCTCATCACGACGCACGGCTGGCGCGCAGCCACGTGGCTGGTCGCCGCGGCCGTGGCACTGGTGTTCCTCATCGTCGCGGTGTTCATGCGTGACCGGCCCGAGGACATCGGGCTTGCGCGGTACGGAGCGACCGGCGTGGCGATCAGCACGCCGCCGGCACTGGCACCACTCGCGGCACTCGCGCGCGGCGTTCGGTCGCCGGCATTCTGGTTGCTGGCGTTGACGTTCTTCGTCTGCGGTGCCAGCACCAATGGCCTGATCGGGACGCACCTCATCGCCGCCTGCCACGACGTCGGGATTTCCTCGGAGCGATCGGCGCGCCTGCTCGCGATGATGGGCCTGTTCGACATCGCCGGCACGATGGCGTCCGGCTGGCTGACCGATCGCTACTCGAGCCGACACCTGCTGCTCGGCTACTACTCGCTGCGGGGCCTTTCGCTCCTGGCGCTGCCCTACACACTCGGCGCAGGCTCGTCGGCGCTGGGCTGGTTCGCCGTGTTCTACGGCCTGGACTGGATCGCCACGGTGCCACCGACCGTGCGCCTGACCTCGGATGCGTTCGGCCGCGAGAACACCGGCGTCATGTACGGCTGGATCGCCGCGAGCCACCAGGTGGGGGCGTCGCTGGCCGCCCTGGGTGCGGGATCAATCCGTACCGTCACGGGGGAGTACACGTGGGCCTTCTGGACGGCGGGCCTCCTGTGCCTCGGTGCAGGTCTGTCGTTCGTCACGGTCGGCCGCCGTTCGTTCGCTGCGCATGCTGCCAGCACACCCGTGCCGTTGGCTGCCGCCCCCTGACCGAGTCGGCTCCATTCCTCGCTCCTCCTTCCGTCCTCCATCCTCTCTCCTCAATCCTCTCCTCCGTCCTCTCTCCTCCGTCCTCTCTCCTCCATCCTCCATCCTCCATCCTCCATCCTCCATCCTCCGTCCTCCGTCCTCCGTCCTCCGTCCTCCGTCCTCCGTCCTCCCGCGGGTTTTGCACTTTTGATCGATTGCCAAGACAATCGACGCCGCATGCCTGACATCCCCGTCGTGCTGGTCACCGGAGCGAGCCGCGGGCTTGGTCGCGGCATCGCGGTCGAGGCGGCGGCGGAAGGCTTCTCCGTCGTCATCAACTACGCGAGCAACGCCGCGGCGGCCGACGAGACGGTCGCCTTGTGCCAGCAGGCTGCGCGCACGCTCGATCAACGTTTTCTCCCGGTGAAGGGCGATGTCTCGAACCGCGTGGACCGTGACGCGGTGCTCGGGCAGACGCTGGACGCGCTCGGGCGCATTGACGCGCTGGTCAACAACGCCGGCATTGCCCCGCGTGTTCGTGCCGATCTCACCGAGACCAGCGAGGCATCGTTCGAGGAACTGCTACGGATCAACCTGCAGGGACCGTTCTTCCTGACCCAGGCCGTCGCCAACCACTGGCTGCGGGCGCCCTATGCTCCGGCCATCGCCTCGGGCTTCAAGATCGTCTTCGTGACATCGATCTCGGCCGACACGGCGTCGATCAGCCGCGGCGAGTACTGCATCTCGAAGGCAGGCCTGGCGATGGCGTCGCAGCTGTGGGCCGTGCGCCTCGCGGAACACGGCGTGCAGGTGCTCGAGTTGCGTCCAGGCATCATGGCCACCGACATGACGTCGGGCGTGAAGGGCAAGTACGATGCACTGCTGGCCGAAGGCCTGGTGCCGCAGCGACGCTGGGGCACGGCCGAGGACGTGGGTCGCGCCGTGCGTGCGGTGCTTGCCGGCCATTTCCCGTTCACCACGGGTGAGGTCATCCACCTCGATGGTGGTTTTCACATCCGCCGGCTTTAGCGCATCACCCGTCGACCTGACTTGTCCACCGTAGCCTTGGCGAAGGTGGAAGGTCGACGGCTACGTCCGGGCGGTCGACGGTTACTCCGGCAGGTCGACGGTTACTCCGGCAGGTCGACGGTTACTCCGGCAGGTTGACGGCACGTTCGGCAGGTCGAGGGCTGCGTCGGCAGGTTGACGGCTACGTCGGCAGGTCGAGGGCTGCGTCCGGACCGCCATAGGCACAGGCAACAGACATGATTCGCATCGACAGCAAGATCACCCCGACGTCGCTTCTCAGCGCGACCGATCAGCTCTTCACCCTCTCGGCAAGGAAGATCTCGCGCCTCGAGAAGACGTGGAATCCGGCCAAGGGCACGCCCGTGTTCACGGTCGCGGGACGCTACACCTCGCGGGGCTGGACCGAGTGGACGCAGGGGTTCCAGTTCGGGTCTGCCATCCTGCAGTTCGACGCGACCGATGATGCCGCCATGCTGGAGATCGGCCGGCGCACAACCGTGGAGCACATGGCCAGCCATGTGAGTCACGTCGGCGTGCACGACCACGGATTCAACAACGTCTCCACGTACGGCAACCTCCTGCGCCTCGCGCGTGAGGGCCGCACCGAGGCAAGCGAGTGGGAGATCGCTTTCCACGAACTGGCACTGAAAGTGTCGGGTGCGATCCAGGCGGCACGGTGGACCGACCTGCCGGACGGGCTCGGATACATCCGATCGTTCAACGGCCCGCACTCGCTCTTTGCCGACACGATGCGGTCGCTGCGGTCGCTCGCACTGGCTCACCAGCTCGGGCACGCGCTCATGGGCGAGCGGGATCGCAAGATCTCGCTGCTGCACCGGCTGGTCCAGCATGCCGACACGAATGCGGCGTACAACGTCTACTTCGGGAAGGGCCGCGACGCGTACGACATCCGCGGACGTGTGGCACACGAATCCGTGTTCAACGTGACCGATGGCTCCTATCGCTGCCCGTCGAGCCAGCAGGGGTACTCACCGTTCTCGACGTGGACGCGCGGCTTGGCCTGGGTGTTGCTTGGCTATGCGGAGGAACTCGAGTTCCTCGAGACGCGAGACGAGGCGGAGTTTGCCACCTTCGACGCCCGCAAGCGCGCGGTACTCAGGCGCTACCTCGAAGTCGCACGCGCCACGGCGGACTTCTACCTCGCGTACACGCCGACGTGCGGCGTGCCGTACTGGGACACCGGCGCCCCGGGTCTCGCCCATCTCGGTGACTATCTCGACCGACCGGCCGATCCCTACAACGACCACGAACCGGTCGACAGTTCCGCTGCCGCCATCGCCGCGCAGGGCCTGATCCGGCTCGGTACGTATCTCGCCGGCCACGGTGATGCGCCTGCCGGCAAGCGCTACCTGGCCGCCGGCCTCACCGCGTCACGCACGCTGTTCTCGGAGCCGTACCTCTCGACCGACCCGAAGCACCAGGGGCTGTTGCTGCACGCCGTGTACCACCGCCCGAACGGATGGGACCACATCCCGAAGGGCCGGAAGATCCCCTGCGGCGAGTCGTGCATGTGGGGCGACTATCACGCCCGCGAACTCGCGCTCCTCATCCGCCGGATGGCGAAGCGCGAGCCGTATTACACGTTCTTCGCGGTCTGAGGTTCAGCCGAGTGGATACGCCTTCCACGGCAGGCGGTCGATCGGCACCTCGGCGAGCAGCGACAGCAGCCTCACCGCGATAGCGCGGCGGACCGTCGTCGTCCTGCCCCATCAACACGACGTCGACGCCGCCTATGCATTCATAGGTCCAGACTGCCATCGTTCGCCTTTCGCTGTGCGACGTCACCGTGCACCGGCATCGCCGTGAACGGCTCGACGGAACCGCGCCGACGCCCTTGATGATTGACAGACCGGCGCCGCTGGAGATAATCGCCGCATCCCGATTCTGCGCGTCGATGTCTGGCGGTAGCTCCGCGGGACGGGATCCAATCCTGGAACTCACAGGTCGCGGCAAGTGTATCCGCGCGCAAGCCGTCATCCTGTCTCACGGAGTCGTCGTCATGAACATCGACCAGTCACTCAGCGCCAACGGTCTCCAGCGAATCAGGCAACTGGCGGCCGGCCATCCGGTGTTCCTGCTCACGTACCAGGACGGCGCGTGCGTGATCAAGGCTGACAGCGCTGGCAAGAACAAGCTCCTGAAGGACCCCATCGAGATCATGAATGCCATCGATCCCCACGCACGATCGCGTGTGCTCGGCAAGCAGGAATTGATGGCCATCAAGGGCTGGGCGTCGGGAAACGCCGGCAACCTGGATGAGAAGACGCCCGGCTACCTGATCACCGAACTCGGCAAGGCGCTGCTGCCGCCGCTGCCGCCGATGGCGGGGCAGCGCACGCCCGTGTCGCAACAGCAGTCCGTGTTCATCGTCATGCCGGCCAAGCAGCAGCTCATGGACCTCAAGGAGGCCGGATCGGAGGCCCTCGGCCTCGACGCCGACGGTCATCCCACGGTTCGCGACAAGGGCAAGGTGCGGCAGTTGGCCGATGTGTTCAAGCAGCACGGCACCCTCGAGAAGCTGGGAAACATCCTCGCGGTGGATGCGTTCAACGGCAACCAGGATCGCATCAACTTCCAGGACAATGTGCAGGTCAGATCCTGGCACGGGCAGCCGATGCGGCGCATGCAGAACATCGGCAACTTCTTCGTGGGCGAGGGCGGCGATGGCAGGCTCACCGTGCTCGGCCTCGATGTGTTCGATCCGGTCAACCAGTTCCAGGACTTCGACAGGTTTGCCGAGACGGATTTCGACCCGTTTCCAGGTCGCGCCTTGCGGCCGGATGCGAAGCCGCAGCGACAGAAACTGGCGCAGGACGTCGCCGCAGACCTCGAGACCGTGCTCGGTCCCCGCAACCGGAAGCTCGGGTTCCTCAAGCAGACGCGCCTGCCCAACGATGCCGCGATCCGCATCGAACGTGGTCTCGACGATGGGGCGAAGAAGATCCTCGCGTACCTCAAGGCGAAGTACGCCAACGGCGGCATCCCCATCGCCATCAGCCAGCGCCTGCAGGCGTGCGGCTGGATGTCGCGTATCAACTTCCCGAAGCTCTGATCGAGGCTGGCCGCTCGTTCACGGCGCATGCGCCGCCAACCTTGCGTATTCGTCACGGGTTGGCGGCGGGACCGTCCGTTACTTTGCGACGGCGATCGGCACCCGTACCTCGGTGCGAATCCAGCGCAGCACCATGTCTGCCCCGGCCGCGGTCTTCTCGAACTCGAACGTGAACTGATCGACTTCCTTGTCGGCCGGCAACTCCGTCGCGGGCGTCGAGACCGTGAGGATGTCGGTGGGCGCGAGATCGACCGGCGTGAACGTGTCGTTGGCGAAGATACCGACGCCATCCAGGCCAAGTCTCGAGTTGAAGTGCACCTTCCAGGTTCCGGCCGCAGGCGTCGTGAACAGGGAGTAGGTGCCCGCCGCCAGCTTCTGGCCCGCGACCAGGACATCGCGGGTGACCGTGATCTCGCTGGCCTCGTTGGCGCCTGTACGCCACCGCTCGCCATACGGCACGACCGCGCCGCTCTCCTTGGTGCCGAAGATGTTGTTGCGCCCGCGCTTGTAGGGTCGGCCGTAGACGATGCGGATGTAGGCATCGCCAAGCGTGATGCGCGCGATGCCCAGCGGACTGGGCCGCCGAGACGGATGCAGGTCCTGTGCCGACACGACGAGCGGGGCGACCAACGCCGCGGCGAACGCGGCCACGACGATCCTGCGTTGCATGTGCATGCGTGATTCTCCTTCGAGCGCCCGCCACCCGGCTGGGCTCAGCCGAGTGGGTAGTCCTTCCAGGGCATGCGGTCGACGGGCACGCCGGCGAGCATTTCCAGCAATGCGTCGTCGCCGTGGTAGTGCGGCCTGGCGTCGTCGTCCTGTCCCATCAACACCACGTCGACACCGCCAAAGCGCGGACGCAGGTCGGCGACCAGCATCTCGGCCTCGCCTGGGCTCTGCACCACTGGCAGGGGCACCAACACCACCATCACGTGGCGCCCCGCCAGCGAGATGGCGGCGGCCAGCACCGTGGTGGCCGCGCCCTGCTCCCCTACCTCCGGCACGGGCGCCGCAGCTGGCGCCGGCACGCAGTCGGGACAGTCAGCGGGATCGGCCGCAATGGCGTCGCGCACCAACTGCTCGTCGACCGCGACCGCCTGACTGCGGTCGACGATGGCACAGCACCATTGCGTGTCCACCTTCACTTGCAACACGTTGGTCGCCGACGCCACTTCATCGATCCTGATGCGAGCGACCCACCAGACGTGGCCCGGGGGGCATGACCTGCACTCATAGGCCCAGACTGCCATGTTCACCTCTCGTGGTTGACCGCTGGTCTGGCCTCGGCTTACGTCTGGCCCTCGGCCGACAGGTTCTTGAAGCCGAGAATGCCAGCCCTGGCTCCGTTCAACTCCGCGAGCCCCTTCGACGAAAAGAGCACGATGACCTTGCCACGCAGATCGTCAAGTGTCTTCGTGTTGATGTTGCCGCCGCCCTTGTCGAGGGCCAGACCGAGGGTATGGTTGCACGCATCGGCGATCAGCCCCCAGTGCGTTGCGGCGATTCTACGAGCGCCTCACGCACGATGGCAAGAATGACGGAATGGTTGCGGTATCCTCTGCCGATGCGTGGACTGATGATGGGGATGCCGCTGTCGATTCCGGCGTTGCTGCGCCGCGCGGAGTCGATTTTTCCACACAAGGCCATCATCGGCCGACTTCCCGACCGCAGTGTCTCGCACTCGACCTACCGCGAGTGCCTGGTCGGCGCGCGGCGGCTCGCGGCGGCCATGCGTTCGCTCGGCGTGCGACAGGGGGATCGCGTTGCCACGTTCTGCTGGAACCACGAGCGACACCTGCACGCGTACTACGGCATCCCGGCGTCAGGTGCCATTCTCCACACGCTGAACATCCGCCTGCATCCAGACGAACTCGCCTACATCATCAACCACGCCGACGACTCCGTGGTGATCGTCGACAAGGTCCTCTGGCCGCTATTCGAGCCGGTGCGCCAACGCATCGGCGATCGCCGCATCGTCGTCATCAGCGACGATGCCGATGTGCCTCCGGGCACGCAGCGCTACGACGACCTGCTCGCAGCACAGGACGCCGTGGACGGGTTCGATGATGTCGACGAACAGTCCGCCGCCGTGATGTGCTACACGTCGGGCACGACGGGGCGCTCCAAGGGCGTGCTGTACTCGCATCGATCGCTCGTACTGCACTCGTTGGCCGCGGCGCTTCCGGACATGATGAATCTCGCGGAATCGTCACGGGTGCTGGGCGTGGTGCCGATGTTCCACGCCAACGCCTGGGGATTGCCGTTCGCCTGCGCGCTGGTTGGCGCCGCCCAGGTGCTGCCCGGGCCGTACCTCGATGCGGCCAGCATCGTCGCGCTGCTCGAGACCGAACGCGTGACGCATGCCTTAGGCGTCCCGACCATCGCGCACGCGCTCCTGCAACACCTGGACGCGCACCCGGGCCACGACCTGTCGGCGCTGCGCATTCTGCTCGTCGGCGGCGCTGCCATTCCGGAGGCCACCATCCGGGCGTTCGATGGCCGCCACGGTATCCGCGTCGTGCACGCCTGGGGCATGACCGAGACGGCGCCTCTCGGGTCGATCAACCGGCTCCCGAGCGAACTGGCCGACGCGCCAGGGGATGCGCAGTTCGCCTGGCGGGCGAAGCAGGGACGTCCCGCCCCGTTCGTCGAGGTACGCGCGCGCGCCGACGACGGCAGTCTGGTGCCGTGCGACGACGTGGCCATGGGAGAACTGGAGGTCCGTGGCCCCTGGGTCGCCGCCGCGTACTACCCGGGCGACGAGGCGAAGGACCGCTGGACCGACGACGGATGGTTTCGTACCGGCGACATCGTGACCATCGGGGCCACGGGCTGCCTGACGATCTGCGACCGCGCCAAGGACCTCGTGAAGTCGGGCGGCGAGTGGATCAGCAGCGTCACCCTCGAAGGTGCGCTGATCGAGCATCCGGGGATCGCCGAAGTGGTCGTGATCGCGGTGCCACACGAGCGTTGGGGTGAGCGCCCGCTCGCCGTTGTCGTGCCGGTACCGGGCTGCCAGCCGACACTTCACGACGTCCGCGCGCACCTCGACCGACGCGTGGCGCGGTGGTGGCTCCCTGATGGCGTGGTGCTCGTTGACAGCCTGCCCAGGACCGGCGTCGGGAAGTACCAGAAGAACGTGCTGCGCGAGAGGTACAAGGGCTACTTCGAGAGCATCGCTCAGGAACGGGCCAAGACCTAGCTCATTCCCTGATGCCGGGCCTCGCGTGCGAGCATCGCGAAGACCGCGCTCGTACCCGTGCACAGACCGAACGCCAGGGCGACGATCGCGACGCTTGGCACCGACCTCGCCCCCTGGAGGACGGCCATCGCCGCGGCACACACCACTCCGCAGGCAACGGCGCTCAACCCACGGAGCAGGACATTCGGGGTACGCGCTGCACTGCGCCTGCGCGGCACGAACACCATCGACCCGAGGATGGCCGCGCCCGCCATCCAGAGGTAACGGACATCGTCACCAGTCGTGACGGCACGGATGCAACCAAAGGCCACCGGCACGGCGGCAGCCATCGTCGCGGCCAGGAGCAACCAGTGGCGCCTGCGCCAGTTATTGGGCATCGGTCCCGGCAGGATAACGCGGAAGGGTCGCAGGCCCGTCATCGCCGGCGTTGCGTTCGTCCCACGGGCATTCCGCTGGACACGGGCCGTGCGTGGGAGCAGGTGCGGTGAGTCGCCCCGGGACTATCGGCATACGCGATAACTGTGCACCGCCACCCCGCCTACGAACGTCCGGTGGTCGGTCAGTTCCAGCTGCATCGGGCCCCGCGCACCGCGGAACAGGGGTATCCCGGTTCCGATCACGACCGGATTCACCTTCAGGACGAGTTCATCAATCTCGTCGTAGAGTGCGCCGGCGAGGTTGGCGCCGCCACACAACCAGATGCCCAGCCCGGACTGCTGTTTCAGGCGCCGCACCAGCGCCACGGGATCATCCTTCACGAGTTGCACATCCGCGTGAGGGCTCTGCTCCATCGTGCTCGAGATGACGAACTGCTGAAGGTGAGGATACGGACTGGCGACGCCAATGGCCGCGCCAACCTCGTAGGTGTGACGACCCATGACGACCGAATCGAAGTGGCGGTGCTGATCGTGCACGCCGAGGGCCTGCGAGAGGTGTCCCGGGATCGTCTCTGGATACTCCTGCGCGATGAACGGCAGGTGCTCGCCAGTCATCGGGACGACGTCGAAGCTGCCGTCCTCCCGAGCGATGAATCCGTCGGCCGTGCAGGCCACGAAGTAGATGAGACGCCTCATTCAACTGTTTCCACGTGCCGTTGCATCAAGCGGTGGTCAGCCGGCCGCAGCCGCGGCGCCAGCATCCGAGTCGCGCTTCCAGAGCAGCAGTGTCAGCCAGACTACGAACAGGCGCAGGGCCATGGACAGGTCGTCGGGCAGGCTGACCCGAGCGTCCCTGACCAGCCAGTTGCTCGGAGCTATGGATCCGAGCTCCCGGTCGCCCTCGTACAACACCATCTCCCGACGCCAGCAGGACCGCGGCTTGAGTGTGTAGTGGCGGCCGTGGTGTTCGATCTGGACTGTCTTTCGGAAGGCACTGGACTTCTCGGCGGAGGCCACGACCGAGCCAGCCTGCTCGAGAACGAAGGGGCCCAGGAAACCCTGACGGAAGACCTTGTGCTCGATTCCAGCCGCGAGCACAGCGCCCCGCTCGCGCCAGGACGACAGATTGACCTCCGCCACGGCGCGGAGTCTCGAACCGTGAAGTCCCACGAGAACCAGTGCTTGGGCACAGCGATCCACATGACTGATTCCTCCCTGCGGACATCTCGTACCCCACGCCGTGACGTTTCCTCAGGATAGTCGCTTGCGACTACAGGTAACTGAGCCACCAATCCCGGCGACGTGCCTTGACCGCGGCGACCCATCGACAGAATGGGTAAAGGGCGACGATCACGAGCAGCCACACCGCATAGACACCGGGCAGCCCGACGCCGTATCCCTGAGGGAAGAAGAAACTGAAAGTGAGGAACTGACGGGCACTGAAGCCCAGGCTCACCCCGAACGCGACGGCCAGTGCGTGTGCCAGGTACAGGTGGGCCACGTAGAACGCGAACGGCACGCGGCCGAACACGACGAGCGGCTGCCTGACGGCATCCACCGCGCGCCCGGCAACCGCGCATAGCACCGCGGCGGGCCCGAGCGTCATCAGCAGGAACAACAGGCTCGGCGGGTACTTCGTGACGTTCAGGAAGTCGATGATCGTACCCAGCGCCGTGGCCTGCACGCGCCATGGATTGGGGTCGCCGTAGATGCCCGCCAGGCGCAGGGCGACAAACGCCGCGGTCGCCACCGTCCCCCAGGCGATGAGCCGCCCGTCCCGCCTCTCCGGCGATTCCTGGAACACGAGCGCCGTCCCGTAACCGAGCAACATCACGCCTGGCCAGGGCACGAGGGGATATACCACGCCGATGAGCACAGGCCCGGCGGCAATGGCCATCTGCGCGTGCAGGGCCACCCACAGCGGCCGGCCGACATCGAACACGCCGCTGGTGACGGGCCAGATCGGATCGAGCAGGTTGTGTCCGAGGATCATCGCCACGCCGATGACGAAGCACGCACGCTGCCCGAACCGCTGCGCGCCTGCCAGGACCACCATGCTGACGCCGATGACCCAGATGACGCCGAGGGGCACCACGATCGCCCCGCCGGCCTGAGCAACGCCATGCGGGGCGAAGCTCCACGCCAGGGCGATGACCGAGCACTCGATCAGGATCAGCCACACGCCGCGCGTGAGCAGGAACGCGCCCATCGCAGACGGCGTCCGTCGTGCCGTCATCAGCCCGGCGCTCGTACCAGCGAGGAACACGAACACGGGCGCGCAATAGTGCGTGATCCAGCGAGTGAAGAACAGGGCCGCGCCGATGTCAGGATTGGCCATCGGATCGACCTCGGCGGCGACCATGAAGAAGTCGCGCACGTGGTCGATGGCCATGATCACGATCACGAGGCCACGCAGCATGTCGATGCTGGACAGCCTGTAGTCGCGGTCGCCCGTCGTCATCCGACCGTGCTTTCCATCGCGCTGAACATGATTCCACCGTCTGACTGACGTGATGCGCGGCCGTGCATGCATGCGGCGTGCGGCCCGCGAGGCCGCACGCAGTGCCATGTGGCGACGCTACTGCTTGTCGTACACCGCGACGTTGTTCACCTTCTCCCCACTCGCGTTGACACCCTTGGTCGTGACCGTCCTCGTCTTCCCGTCAGCCGACACCTCCGATGTCTGAGTGGTCGTGACCTTGCCGCCCTTCTTGTTGACGGTCTGCACGGTGTTCGCATTGACGCGTGTGCGGGCGACCGTGTCCGCGTCCGGGTTGCCAATCACCGGGCTGTCCTTGCCGTCGTAGTTCGCGGTGAACTCGAAGTGTCGCGCAGTGCCGTCGGGCAGCGCCTGGTCGACGGTCACCTTGACGCCGGCCCCGGCGGCTTCGATCTTCGTGGTGCCGCTCTTGGGCACAGGTCCCGGGGTGTACTTCGACTTCGCGACATTCAGCTTCCAGACACCCACCTGCGGGTCACCCTGTGCGAGGGCTGGGCGGACGAGAATGGATGACAACCCGAGGCACGCAATTGTCAACGCCAGTGAACGAGTGGTGAGTCTCATGTGGTCTCCTGCTGCAGGCGCCTTCCGGCGCCATCTTGAACACGACCGGAGAATGGCGGTCGAGGCAAGCTGAGCGAGTGTGCCGGCGCGACGACACACCCAGCCGGCGTCGGGTCTCGACACCCCTGGGACTGGATCGCTCGCGTCGTGCCCGGAAGTCGTCAGCACTGTACACCCTGCTGCTGAGCTCTGCTACCGCCCACCAGACGGCATACGACCCGTCCAGCCCCGTGTTTCGAGCACTACTGGCGCTGTGACCGATGATGCCGCCGCTGAAGGGCGTGGGCTGCCCTTTCCCCATCCTCGGCCCTGACAAGCAAGTCAGCGCCTGCGATCGCTGGATACATGCCACCGGCGTTGTCCGACCGAATCATGGACTCGATCCCGGCTTCATCCAGGATGCCTTTTGCCATCCGCGCATCTGCGGTTGACCGGAATGTCGAGACAGCGATCAGATCCAAGGACTTCATCGTCGCACCTCCAAGCCGGCCAAACCGGGCTGCAGCCTGCAGCCTGCAGCCTGCGGCCTGCAGGCGGTAGGCCATAGGCCATAGGCCGTAGGCCGTAGCCCCTGATTGGCGTGAAACCCGCCGTAGCAAAGCATCCTGATGATGGACCGCGGCCGCGTGTACCAACTGGCCCAGCTGAGTGGGGAATCGCCGTTCATGTCGAGGGCATCGAGCCGGGCGCCGGCGTCCAGGAGCATCCCGACAGTGGCGTCCGAACCGAAGGCCGCCGCGCGGCGCAGGGGCGTCTCGCCTTTCGTCCTGCAATCACGCATGAAATGGTCCGTTTCAACCGACGGCCGCGTGACCACGCGCGCCTCGGTGTCGAGTTCCACGCGGATCTCGATCGTCTCGCCACCGGCAAGTCCCGCTGCCTCGCGATGGCTCCGGCGCAGCGGAATGCAAGGCGGGCCACCCATCGCCGCAATCGTGCTGCGGAATGAATAGCCGCCGTTGAGCGTGACCTTGACGGGCGCGCGCACCCTGCCGAACGCGGTCGGGGGATCGAAGGCCAGGGGAATGAAGCAGGCCGACCCGTCTCGAACAATCGTGGCGCTGAAGGTCCTCGAACTCATGATCGGCTCGATCGTCGCGTCCTCACGCCCCGGCGTCAAGGACAACGGGTGGAGGGCGCTCCCCCGATCATTCGCTATGATTTTCGACGTGACCACGCTTGTCCGCGCCGAACGTGACGACGACCATCTGGAGGGCCTGGGGACACGTCTCGTCGCCCTCGAGACGCGGCTCGGCACACGCACCACGGAGGTCGACGCGGCCCGATCCGGGCTCGAGGCATTCAGGCTCCGATATCGCCAGGAGGTCGGGCTCCTGCACGAGCAGCTGGACGCACTGGAACTGGCGATCGCCGAGGCCGAACTCGGCGAGCTGGCGAAGAAGGTCGGTGACGCGGTCAGCCCGAGCCCCGACTCGCCCAACGACACGAGGCCCGAGCCGCCCCGGTTCACGTCGGATGCCGTTCGCAAGTTGTTCCGCGATGTGGCCAAGACCATTCACCCCGACCTCGCGCGCGACCATGCCGCGCGCGAGCGGCGCCATGCGCTGATGATCGAGGCCAACAAGGCCTACGCGCGCGGCGACGAGGAGCAACTCCGCTGGATACTCGACGCGTGGGAACGCAGCCCGGAGGCGGTGCAGGCCACGCCGCTATGGGAGCTCAAGGCGATGGTCGACCAGGCCGCCGTGCGCGGCAAGGACATCGTGCGGGACATGGTGCGGCGGCTGCAGCGCGACATCATGGCCGCCACGAACCGCCTGGACGCCATGCGATCGGGCCGATGAAGAAGGGACAAGGGACAGGGAACAAGGGACCAGGAAATCAAAAGTTTACGAGCAACAAGGGATAAGGGAACGCTCGACTAAGAGGTGGTCTACTGACCGCGGAGGCGCTTGACGCAGGTGGTGAGAATCGCAACCAACTCGGAGGCTTGACCCGTCAGCTTCTGGATCGATTCCGCCGAGTCCGACCGGTCTGCTGACGCGAGTACTTTCAACCAGTACTGCGTCTCGGTTGCTTCCTGCAGCGCGCGGGCACGGAGGGAGAGCAGGTGCTTGCGCGAGATCGCAGAATCTGCCTCCGCGTTCTGCGCGCCGATGGAAGTTCCTGCGCGCATCAACTGATCGAGCAGTCTGGGAGGGAACACACGGCGCTCCTGCTCCCTCTCGATGAACAACAAGAGATCGCGAGAGAACTGGAGCGAACGCTCGGTCAAGTCGCGTGGCTGCGTGGACATCGCAGCCGTCGCCACAGCAATCGACGTGCCGTCACCATCTCCCTTTTCTCTGCAGCCTTGCTTCTTTTGATTTCCTTATCACTTCTTCCCTGTCCCTTCTCCCTTTTTCGCCTCTGCCTCCAGCCAGGCGCGCAGCGGCTCGAAGTATTCGAGGATGGCCGTGGCGTCCATCTGCTTCTCGCCGGTCAGCGCTTCGAGCGCCTCGGGCCAGGGCTTGCTCGCGCCCATCGCGAGCATCTTCTGGAGGCGAGCGCCGACCGCCCTGTTGCCGTAGATCGAGCAGGTATGCAGCGGTCCGGTGTGGCCGGCAGCCTTGCACATCGCCCGATGCATCTGGAACTGGAGGATGTGCGCGAGGAAGTACCGCGTGTAGGGCGTGTTGGCAGGCACGTGGTACTTCGCCCCTGCGTCGAAGGCGTCTGCGGGGCGCGGCCCCGGTGCCGCCACGCCCTGGTACTTCTCGCGCAACGCCCACCATGCGGCGTTGTACTGCGCCGGCGGAATCTCGCCACTGAATACCTTCCACCGCCACTGATCGACGAGCAGGCCGAATGGCAGGAACGCCACCTTGTCCAGCGCCATCCGCAGCAGGAACTCCACATCGTCCTGGGCCTTTGGCGCCGTCGGCAGCAGCCCGATCTTCACCAGGTACTGTGGCGTGATCGAGAGCGCCACGGCATCGCCGATCGCCTCATGGAAGCCGTCGTTGGCGCCGGTGCGATAGAGGAACGGCTGCTGGTTGTAGGCACGCTGGTAGAAGTTGTGACCGAGTTCGTGGTGGACGGTGACGAAGTCCTCCGCGTTGATCTCGATGCACATCTTGATGCGGAGATCGTCGACGTTGTCGACGTCCCACGCGCTGGCGTGGCAGACGACATCGCGGTCGCGCGGACGAACGATGAGGGAACGCTTCCAGAAGGTCTCGGGCAGCGACGCGAAACCGAGCGAGGTGAAGAAGCCCTCGCCGTACTTCACCATGCCGATGGCGTCGGTCTTCTTCGCCTTCAGCAACCCGGCGAGGTCGTAGCCGGGGGCACGGCCCGGCGGGCCGACGAGGTCGTAGATGTTGCCCCATTGCTGCGCCCACATGTTGCCGAGCAGGTGTCCGGGGATCGGGCCATCGAGCGGCACGACGTCCGTACCGTACTTCGCGGCGAGGCGACGTCGCACGTGCGCGTGCAACTGATCGTAGAGCGGCTTGACCTGCGCCCACAGCCGATCGACTTCCTTCGCGAAGTCGTCGGGCGGCATGTCGTAGCCCGCGCGCCAGAAAGCACCGAGATCGGCGAACCCGAGTTCCTTCGCGCCCTGGTTGCCCAGTTGCGCGAATCGTTCGTACGGCTGTTTCAGCGGTGTCCCGATGGCATGCCACCCCTCCCATGCGTCGAGGAGCACTTTCGGATCGCGGTTGCTCGCCATCAGGCGACTCAGGTCGTCGATCGTCTGGCATTCCTTGCCCGGTGGGCAGTACCTGCCGCGTCCGTAAGCGGCTTCCATGCCGGCGACGATGCGGGTGAGTTCCTTCTGGAGCGCATCGTCTGCCGGTGCAGGGAGCGGGCTGGCGGCAAGCTTGAGCAGCAGCAACTGGCGCGCGACGTCGGCATTCCCGCCGCCGGTGGTGCCGTAACTGGCGGCCTGCTTGGCAAGGCGCATCGATGTGGCGACGTAATCGGCCGTCGCCGCGGCGGAAATCTGCTCGGTGTCCTCGGTGATGAAGTTTGCGGCGACCCACTGCGCGCGAGCGAGCGTGCCGGCCTGCTCGAGGAGGGTCGCGTTGGCCTTCGCGACGAAGCCGACGGGATCGCTAGCGGATGTCGCCGCGGAATTGCCGGGAGCCGAGACCCGCGAGCAGGCGGCCGCGAGGCCGAGGCCTGCCACGACCGCGGAGGAGGCGACGAGGAGGCGTCGATTGCGCACGTCCCCTTGTAATGGATCACGCGCCCCGGCGGGTAGGGGCGTCGACGCGGGCGCGCAGACTGCCGGACAAAGTCCGGCACCTACCCGAGGATCCGGCAGCGACACGAGGGCCGGATCTTGGGCGAAGGGGCAGCAGCCAAGCGAAATGCAAGGCCTCGGCCGCGGCCGCGTCAGCTGAACAGCACGCCCGGTGCCAGTTGCCCCTGCGGATCGAGCGCACGCTTGACGGCGCGCATCTGATCGATGCCCGTCTCGCCGTAGAGCTGTCGCAGCAGCGCCTGCTTGACGGGATGGCGGCCGACGCCGTGCTCGGCCAGCGGGCATCCGCCGAGGCGGGCCACTTCGACCCCGAACTCGAGGATCGCCGCCTTGCCGGCTTCGACGTCCTCGTAGCTCCGCGGCAGCACGTTGGGGTGCACGTTGCCGTCCGAGACGTGTCCCCATGTCGCCACGTCGAGGCCGCGGCGCGCGAAGCCGGCGCGGTAGATGTCCATCATCTCGCCGAACTGCTCGAAGGGCACGACCATGTCGGCCGCGGTCTTGGCGATACGTGCGTCGATGTCGCGCTTGGCGCGCCCGACGCGGGCGTTGACGCCGGCGGGCACGGCCTCGCGGACGCCGAGCAACTGTTCGGCCCGCCTGCGATCGCCCGGCAACGCCAGTTCCGTGTCGTCGAGCACGCCGTGCCGATCGAGCACACGACAGAAGCGCGCCAGCGGTGTGTCTGGCGCATCCTCGTCGAGGGCGGCGCTGATCTGCTCGTACGCCTGCTCCTGCGTGAGCAGCGGCAATTCGAGCTGGATCAGCAACAGAAGTCCCGCAGACGCGGGCCAGGTGACCTCGTACTTGCGGTCCGCCCCATCCTCCGCGAGGATTTGCAGCGACCGGCCGTCCATGTGCTCGATGGCCGCGACATCGATCCCGGCCGCGTCGCCCGACCGCCACGTCTCGCGCGATGCATCGCGCAACTCCGCGACCAATGCGAGGGCGCGCGGTTCATCGACGAGCGGGACCAGGGCGTAGCAGAGGCCTGCTCGCGCGGCCTGCAACCGCAGCACGGCCGCGGTGATGATCCCCAGCGTCCCCTCGGCCCCGATGAACAGGTCCACGAGGTCCATGCCCGGCGCGGCATGGTAGCCCGCCGACCGCTTGACCACGTCAGGCATCACGTATGTCGGCACGGGCACGACACGAGAACCCGCCGGTCCGTCGATGACGAACGTCCACGAGTCATCGAGGATGTGATCGCCGCGACGGATGTCGATGACGTCGCCACCCGCAAACACGACGGTAAGGCCGTCGATCCACTCCCGGGTGGTGCCGTACTTGAAGGTCGCCGCCCCGGCCGCGTTGGTGGCGACGATGCCGCCGACCGTTGCGCCGAGAAAGGTTGGCACTGGCGGGAAGTCGACGCCATGTCGGGACAGGTCCTCGAGCAATGTCGCCAGTACGACGCCCGCGCCGACCTTCACCAGGCCGTCGACGGGCGTCTCGATGGCGGTCAACCGAGCGGTGGAGAGGACGATGGCTCCGCTTGGCGTCGCGCCGCCGGTCAGAGAAGACTGGGCACCGACGGCGAGGACGGAACGCCCGTCGGCAAGGACGGCAGCGACATCGGTCTCGGTTCGCGGTCGAGCCACCGCGTCGGCATGGCCGCCCGGGTAATGTGCGGCGTCCTCGAGATGGGCCGCGATGGACTCGGGGCTGACGTCGAAGAGGTCCGGGGAGAGTGCGCCGCGAGGGGCGCGAGCTGCAATCGACACGCGTCTAGTGTAGCGAGCCGGCAGGCCGTGCAGCAGGTCCCGGCAGGTGGCGACGCCTCTGTGTCATCGGCGTGACGACGCCCTCGCCGGTGCTTCACCGATCGCGCGAGCGCGTGTTCGGTTTGGCAGGGGCCGTCGTTTACTGGGATTAGAAGGGTCGTCCAGTGGACGGTATCCCGGGATCGGGCGCGTGAGTGAGCGGAAGGGAGGGAGGGCCCGACCGTTCGCTGCGTACCTGGTCCCGGCTTGCCGGCCGCTGGGACTCTTCGTATCGCACCGGCGTTCCGCCGAATTTCTCCTATCAATAGGAAGTCCCCACGAGGCACGGTCACGCCGCGCGCCTGCGCCGGATGGCGTACGCTGGCATGGTAGACTGCCGCGTTTCGCGGGGAGACGAGATCATGAAAATCGGGCTGCTGGTCGGTCGCGAGTACAGCTTTCCACCGGCATTCATCGACAAGGTCAACCAGCTCGGACAGGCGCACGGCATCACGGCCGAGTACGTGACGCTCAGCGGCTCACCGATGGACGAGCCGCAGCGCTACAAGGTCATCGTCGATCGCATCTCGCACGAGGTGGAGTACTACCGCGGCTTCCTCAAGCTGGCCGTGCTCAGCGGCACCTACGTGATCAACAACCCGTTCTGGTGGACCGCCGACGACAAATTCTTCAACTACGCGTTGATGGCGCGGCTCGGCGTGGCGATCCCGCGCACGGTGCTGTTGCCGCAGAAGGCGTATCCCCAGGACGTCGACATCCAGCCGGCGTCGTTGCGCAACATGGGATACCCGCTCGACTGGGACGGGTTGCTCGACTACACGGGGCGGCCGGCCATCCTGAAGCCGTTCTCGGGTGGTGGCTGGAAGCATGTGTACAAGGTGCATACGCGCGAGGAACTGCTGGCGGCCTACGACGGCACGGCGCCGTACTGCATGACGCTGCAGCAGTTCGTCCACTTCGACAAGTACGTCCGCTGCTTCACGTTCGGCAAGCACGACATCCTGCCGGTGGTGTACGACCCGCATGCGCGCCAATACCTCATCCAGCACGACTATCTGTCTGCCGAGGTCGGCGCACGCGTGGTCAAGGACGCGCAGACGATCAACGAGGCCCTCGGCTACGAGATGAACACGATCGAGTTCGGGATCGAGAACGACGTCCCGTACGCGATCGACTTCCTCAACCCGGCGCCCGATTTCGAACGTGATCGGATCACGCCGTTCTACTTCGAGATGGTCGTCGACAAGATGGCGCGGCTCTGCATCGACCGGGCGCTGAACGGACACCAAAGCAACATGTTCCCGAAGTGGGAACAGATGCTCGGCCTGGGCTCGGCGTCGGGTTTCGTCGGCTCTCCCGTTCCGTAGATTCCTTCGTGTCGACCGTTCACTAGATTCCTTCGTGTCGACCTGAAGGTCGACCCCTACGACCCTCGGCGGAGCCGTCGAATGGCGAGCCAAGTCGCGATTGCACCGACACCGCGCAACGCCGAGGCGAAATGACGTCGGGAGCCCTCCGGGCCCGTCTGTAGCCGTTGACCTTCAGGTTGACGGTCAGTGATGCTGGATGAAATAGCCGAGACCCGATGCCCGATCCGATTCAGACCTGGATGTCGCTGCTCGGGCAGGGCGGCGAGCTCACCGAGGCGTACTGGGACGCGCATGCGCAGCACATGCGTGACGCACGCCTGATGTTCGGCGATCGCCTGAGCTGTCCGTTCCTGCGTCCGCTCTTCATGGACGCACACGGTGAGGCGCGCCAGCGGGCGGCGTGTGAAGTCATCGCCCTCGTCGCCGAGCGGATCATCCGCGAGGCAATGAAAGACGAAGCGCTGCTCGGCGCGTTCGGCCTGTCGGATGCGGAGCGGGCGATGGTCGCGATCGATCCCGGCTACGCGTACGCCAGCACGGCCAGCCGCCTGGATTCGTTCCTCCTGCCCCACTCGCTGATGTTTGCCGAGTACAACGCCGAGTCACCGGCAGGCTTCGGCTACACCGAGACGCTCGCCGCGGTGTTCGAGCAATTGCCGATCATGGACCGGTTCCGCGAGCACTTCGATGCGCAGCCGTACCTGA
Organism: Luteitalea pratensis; assembly: GCF_001618865.1. Lineage (GTDB taxonomy): Bacteria > Acidobacteriota > Vicinamibacteria > Vicinamibacterales > Vicinamibacteraceae > Luteitalea > Luteitalea pratensis. The sequence goes on along the minus strand of NZ_CP015136.1, from coordinate 498,983 downwards.
TGATGGACACGATGCTCGAGGCGTTGATCGCGAGCTACCGCGACTGGGGCGGCACCGCGCCAGCGCCACGGATCGTCATCACCGACTTCCGGGGCGTGCCGACGTGGAGCGAGTTCGAGATCCTCGCCCACCGGTTCACGGCCTGTGGCGTGCCGACGCTGATCGCCGACCCACGCGATCTGGAGCTCGTGAACGGCCGGCTGGTGGTGTACGGCCAGGCAGTGGACCTGGTGTATCGGCGTGCGCTCGTGAACGACCTCGTCGCGCGCCCCGACGACACGCGCGTGCTCGTGCAGGCCTACCGCGATCGCCTCGCGTGCGTGGCCAACACCTTCCGCTGCAAGATCCCGCACAAGAAGTCGTTCTTCGCGGTGCTCACCGACGAGGCACACGCGGCACGCTTCAGCGCCGACGAGCACGCCGTCATCCGCGCCCACGTGCCATGGACCCGCGTCGTGGCAGAACGCCGCACTCGCAACAGCGGGGGCGACGACGTCGACCTGGCCGCGTTCATTCGCGACCAGCGCGATCGGCTCGTGCTCAAGCCGACCGACGACTTCGGCGGTCATGGCGTGACGCTCGGGTGGGAGACCGACGAGGCAGCCTGGGACACCACGCTGCGCGCGGCGCTCGCGGCGCCGGGCGGATCGTGGATCGTGCAGGAGCGGATCCCCATCAGGCGTGAACCGTTCCCGATGGTCGAGAACAACCCGCACCGGGTGACCAACCGCGACATGCTGGTCGACTGCGCGCCCTACATCTTCCGCGGCAAGGTGTGCGGGTTCCTGACCCGCCTCAGCGCGTCGGGTCTCGCCAACGTCACGAGCGGCGGTGGACAAGTGCCGGCGTTCAGGGTCGCTGCGCGCCCTTGAACACCATTTCAGAATTGCAGAATTTCAAACGTTCAGAATTTCAGAATTGCACGACCACAGTCAGCAACTCGACTTCCTGATGGTCCTGCAATCCTGAAATTCTGCAATTCCTGCAATTCTAGAAGGTTCGCCCAATGTACTCCCACATCATGTGGTGCCAGTACGGCCAGTCGTGCCCGCCCTGCGGGCCCCAGTCATCGAGGTGGTGCGGGATGTTGCGGTGACGCAGCAGCGCGGCGAAGCGGTAGGTCTCTTCCGGCTTCTCCCACGCGCCGGAGCCGGTGGCGAGGTGTACCTGCGAGGTGGCGATCTGCTGGTAGAACCAGGGATCGGTCGTCGCCCCGAGGTAGTCCATCGGGTTGTTGAAGTAGAAGTTGTCGTCGTACATCCCGTCCATGAAGCGGCGCATGTCGTACACGCCCGACATCGCGAAGCACCACTTGAAGGTGTCGGGGTGCTTGAAGGCACTGTTGGCGGCATGGTACGCGCCGAGCGAGGCGCCCATGACGGCGATGGGCGGGATGCCCTTGCAGTGGTCGTGGATGAACGGCACGACCTCCCAGCGGATGTACTCGTCGTACTGCTTCTGCATCCAGCTGCGGTGGAACGGGTGGGCGCCGCGGTTGTAGAAGGACGCGTCGGACACCGAGCGCACGCCGAAGACCTTGATGCGCCCCTGCTCGATGTACGGCGAGAGGGTGCGGATCATGCCCTGACCCTCCATCTCCCACTCATCGCCGCCGCTCGTCGGAAAGGCGAGCAGCGGCGTGCCGTAGTGGCCGTACGAGACGAGCCCCATGTCGAAGCCGAGGCGGGGCGAAAACCACTGGTGGTACTGGCGCTCCATGCGGAGGTATGAGACCCCGGAAGCCGCGTCGGTGTCCAGCGGCGCTCACGGGCCGGACGCCGCCGGCGACGTGCAGTGACCTACGGGGTGCTGCCGGCCTTTTCCAGCTCCACGTCCGGATCGAACGGGACCTCCGTGATTGGCTTGCCGTCGTATCCCGTCGCCACCAGATTGAACGTTCGACGCAGCCTCCTGCCGCCAATGAGCTTGTGTGGGTAGGGCAAGGTGTGGCACTGCACACTGACGTCGCTTTTGGCCGCGATCGGGCCCTGGCGCAGTTGCCTGAAATGATCGGGCCCCTTCGGTTCCCCTTCTTTCGGAGCGCCCGGCTCTGCCGTCTGCTTTGGCACCACCTCGCAAGGCCCTTGGGCGCCGGCATCCGCGCGAACTGGCCCGTCGAGGAACTCCAGATCGACGGTCCTCTTCTTGGCGATGTCGAACCTGACGTCGACAGACGCCGCGCACTGGTTGACGACCAGGAACGTGAACTGGCGCGGGCGGCCTGTGGCCTCGCGCCTGAACTGCTTGTTCTTCTCCCCCGGGTTCTCGATCAGATTGAACCAGTAACACCCCGTATTGCCGATGGGGATGTTCTTGGTGATCTTGCCATCGCCGGGATCGGTGACGAGACACGCGCGAACCGTCCCTTCGTCGCTCACGCAGATCACCTGCTCTGGTTTCTGCACCAGGATTCGGTGACCGGAGCATGCGGCCGCGCCAAGGGCGAGCAGCAGATACAGGCCGGAACGGAAGACAAGCGTGGAAACGCGCGATGTGACGGTCATGGACACTCCTCCAGTTGGGCGGCGCCCGGCCGTGACGCCAGGACATGTGCCACCGGTTGGCCCGTTCTGGAACACCTGCGTGAACGTGCCGCCACCCGTTACGCGTAGCGACGACGCCGATCGGCTCATCGACGAGTCCGGCGTGCCTCGCACCCGCGTGCCAGTGCCGTCGGCCATCCACCCAGGGACTTCCTCCCCGCGAGCGTCGGCTGCGCCGTCACCGTCAGCTATTTCCTTGCCACGCTGGCAACGAAGGTACAGAACATCTCGCCCGATACACGCCGGGGCAACTCTCGTTTGTAGGAGGGACCTTACTTATGGTCCGAACGTCGTGGCCGTGTCAAGCGAACGCTGCGTCGGTCGTACCCTCGTCAGAGGCCTTCGAGACCCTGATACTCCGGCAGACCTTCGACTGCTTTCCATACGTCTTTCTCGAGCACGGCCGATGGCGCGCGGCCGCGCGTCTTGAGGGCCTTCAGGATCGCGGCGCTCGCCGCGTGCCGTCCACACAACGCATTGGCATTGGCGCGGTTGGTGAGCGCCCGCACCAGTGTCGGTGCGATGACGGCCAGTCGTTCGGCGTAAGCGAGGGCCACGTCGCACTCGCCGCGACGCGCCGCCGCGTACGAGGCATTGCCCATGGCCACGGTGTCAGCGGCGTTCACCTTGAGCAGGGCATCGGCCGCGGCGAGCGCCTTGCCGTAGGTCTCATGCGCCGCGTCCCGCCGACCGCGCTGGAGTTGGGCGTCGCCGAGGTTGCGGTGAAGCAGCGGGTTTTCTGGCTCGAGGGCTACGGCCTCGGCATAGTAGCGTTCGGCCTGTTGCAGGTCTCCTCGCCCGTACAGGATGGTCGCGAAGTTGGTCAGGGAGTAGGCGGTACGGCGCACGTTGAGCGATCGCTCGTACGCTGCGAGCGCGAGATCGTCCTTGCCCATCAACTGGTACGTCGTCCCGATCATCTGGTGGCTCCACGGATTGTCGGGCTGCAGCACCGCGAGCCGCTCGAACGCCACCAGCGCCTCGTCATACCGCCCCTCCCCATGCAGCGCTGTACCCAGGGCCCGGTAGTTGTTGAAGCTCGGGCGAACCCTGACAGCTCGCCGGAGCAGGTCGAGCCCGGCCTCGGTGCGCCCACGCGTGACGTCGATGCGGCCAAGCAATCGCAGCGCCCGATCGTTGTCGGGTGCCTGATCGAGCACGCGGTGCAGGTACGGCACGGCCTCGTCAGGGCGGCCGGTGACCTGCTTGACCAGGGCATGACCGAGGAGCACGTCCTCGAGGTCGCCGCCCTGTCGCTGCGCCTCCACGAGTGCATCCTGGGCCCTGATCACGAGCTCGGGCGCAGGAGTGACCGAATACTGCATGAGCAGCACTCTCGCCAGTTCGGCGTACGCCTCGGCGTACGCCGGCTGCATCGCCACGACCTGCTCCAGCAGCCGTCGCGCCTGGGCGAGCGAGCCCGGCTTGTCCGGGCGCTCGCTGTACACCCGGGCCTGCGAGTAGTACTCGAGGGCCTCCGGGCTCGGCTGGAACGCCGGCGCGACCTCGCGCAACACGGGTGAGGGTTCGCCGAGCCAGGTCCGCACCTGAGCGGCCACCGCGCGAGCCAGCGTGCCCATGGCATCGAGCTGGCCATGACGGGTGATGGTCTTCACGATGGTCCCGTCCCGGGCCAGGTAGATGACCACGCTCATGCGGACCCCCGAACCGACAGGCGCGACCGTTGGAACCAGGACGTGCGACAGGCCCTGATCGCGCAGCCGCTTGACGAGGTCTGGCACGTTGTCCTGGAAGGGCGGCACCTCGCCCTTGGCCAGTCGTGCCCTGGTGAGCGGCGCGAGTCCGGCCCTGAGCAGATCCGCTGCGCCAGCCGAGACCGTAGAGAACGCGTCGGCATCGACCCTCGGCACGACGGCAATGATCGGCATCGTCGAGGCCGAGACCTTGTCGCCGACGACCGCGACGCCACCAGCGACACAGGAGGCACAGACGACCAGGGTCGTCAGGGCCACCATCCGCCAATGTGCCCAGGACGTGGCCCGGGCCTCGTCAGCCGGGATGAGCGCGGCCAGGGCGGCGCCGTCACGCGGTCGGGCGTCGGCATCGGCAGCCCGCGCCTGACGTGCCACCTGCGCGAGCGCCGCGGCCAGCGGCGCCGGCAGCGGCGCATCCGCCTCGCGGCAGCCGTCGATGACGTCGTCGATCAGGACGCCGAGGCTGTAGACGTCGGAGGGTCGCGTCGGCGTCGCGCCGCGGACGACCTCCGGAGCGGCATAGCGGGGTGTGTACCGCTTCACCCGCGTCCCGTCGCTCGTAACGGTCTCGACGACCGCCCACATGAGCGCGATGCCGAAGTCGATGATCTTCACCTGCGACTCGGGCGTAACCAGGACATTGCGCGGCTTGATGTCGCAGTGGACGATCCCGCGGCGGTGTGCGTAGGCCACGGCATCGACGATCTGGTGAATCGCGGCGAGGACGGCAGCGGCGGGCTGCCCCTCCTTCAGCCAGGCCTCGAGCGTGCTGCCCTCGACAAACTCCATCACCAGCGCGGGCGGCGACGTCTCGAGCACATCCTGGACGCGGGCGATGTGGGGATGGTCGAGCGCGGCGAGGGCGCGTCCCTCAGCGACGAGGCTCCGCATCGCATCGGCCTCCTCGAGCCATTGATCCCGGAGCCGCTTGACGGCCACCGGCCGATTCAGGAGGAGGTCGTGCGCCAGGTGGACCGCCCCCATGCCTCCCCGTCCGAGCGCGCGCTCGATGCGATATCGGCCGACTAGCACCTCTGCGACCTCGTCCTCCCCTCCCATCTCGGTGGGCAGGAGGTGCTCCAGGAATCGCGGGTCGGCTGCGAGGAGTGCGGTCACGTCGCGACGGAACGAGTCGTCGAATCGACGCAGGAAGGCCTCGCGCTCGGAGGGCCCCATGGAGAGGAGCTCGTCGAGCACCCGCTTGATCGCGGCCCAGCGCTCCGGCGTCATGTCCATCGTCATGTGCCTTACGCCCTCGTGAGCCCTGCCCTGGTGCGGCTACGCGTATCCAGACGAGTGACCGCTTCGAGCGGTCTTCCATTGGAGGAATGCATGACCGCCGTGACCCCCAAGCAAATCGCCGCCAGCGCCCTGACCCTGCTCCTGATGGCCGCCGACACCATGACCGTCGCCACGCGTCCTTCGTCGACCCGCCGCGGCAACACCCTGGAGCAGGTGGAGGCCTACGCGTCCTCCCTCGGCGCCGGGGAAACTGCGGTGCACACCCTCGCATTCGAGAAGGGCCGCGAGTATCACCTGGAGGCGGCGTGCGCGGATGGCTGCAGCGTCGACATGCAGCTGTTTTCGTCATCCGGCCGCGAACTCGACCGTCACGTCGGCGCGGCGGGCACGCCCGAAGTGGCCATCATCACCTCGAACACCGGCAGCTACCGCGCCGAGGTCAAGATGGTGGCGTGCCGCGTCCAGCCCTGCGCCTACACACTGGCAGTCTTCGCCCGCTGACGCAGCGGCCACCGAGGACGGGCGCATCTCCCCGGCGTGCCCGTCCTCCCGGAATGGCCCGACGAATGTCTCAGTGTCCCGTCTTGAGCGCGTGCGCCAGCCAGAGCCGCGCGGTCGACCATTCCCGCTTCACAGTCGCTGGTGAAATCTCCAGGACCTCGGCCACCTCCTCGACCGACATCCCCGCGAAGTAGCGCAGTTCGACGACCCGTGCCTGCCGCTCGTCCAACCGGGCGAGGCGCTCGAGTGCTTCGTTCAGCCACAGCACGTCGACGTCGGGCCGCTCCGCCCCTGCCGCCGCCACGCCGCTCAAGGTCACGCGCTCGGCACCGCCGCCTCGCTTCGCGGCGACGTGCCCGCGCGCGTGATCGACCAGGACGCGACGCATGGCCTGGGCCGCGATGGCGAAGAAGTGCCCACGGCTCGCCCAGCGCACGTCGTGCTGATCCACCAGCCTGATGTACGCCTCGTGCACGAGGGCGGTCGGCTCGAGTGTATGTCCCTCACGCTCGCGCCGCATGTAGGAACGCGCCAGCCGGCGCAACTCCTCCTGTACGGCCGGCAACAGGGCATCGAGCGCACCAGCGTCACCAGAACTCCACCGCCTGAGGAGCACGGTCACGGCAGATGCGGGGCCCCCGGAGGGTGCATCTCCTGGGTCAGCCATCGAGATCGAAGGAAGAGGCTTACTTATCGACGAGGGCGGGCGCGGCTGTCAAGCATGAGCCGTTCGTTCTCAGCCTAACGCGTATCAAGGTGTGATCGAAAGCCACTGGTTGAATAGTTCCTGACAAGTTCGCACTCATCCCGGAGTCCTCCATGACTCGCACCCAGCTCTTCGTGACGCTCTCCCTCGTGTTCGGCGCGACGGCTCCGTGCGCAGACGGCATGGCGGCGGCTCCCCAGCTCGGGCCGGTCGTACCCGACTCCTGGTGGCTTGGCTTCAACGACGTGCGCGCCATCGTGGCCGCCTCGATCGACGGGAGCACCACACGCATCGCCGAGTGGGTGCTTGCCGCGCTCCTCGCCTGGCGATACCGGTCGCTCGCACTCGCAACGTTGGCGGGTGGGACAGGACGGCGGCGACGCAAGACGTCGCTGCGGACGATCGTTGGCGGACTGCCTGCATCCGGCGTGATGAGCGGCACGCCGCCGTTACTTCGGCCGCTGCAGCGCCCGCTTGGCAGCGCGGCGTCACCCGATATCCCCGTGTCGCAGGCGGCGCCCGGGAGGCTGACCGTCGCTGGCGCTGAGGGCGGTTGCGCCTCCTCGCTCACGACTTCGGGATCGTAGGCGCGAACACACCCGCGCCAGGGTCCCGGTGCGTTGATGCAGGCGGATCTCCCGTCTGGGGTCTAGAGCAGGGTCGTTTCGGCTCCGCTTGACCCATCGGGAACGGAAGGCTACGCTGCCCTTCCGGACCTGCGTCCGGTTGCCATGGCCGATCACGGAATCACGGACGACCAGTACGAGGTGCTCGGCGAGGCGGGGGAATGCTCCGTCTACCGCTGCGAGCACGGCTGCCTGCACGTGCAGATCGGCGACCTGAACCTGCGCATCGAGGACGAGCGATTCGCCGAACTCGCCGAAGCCGTGGCCGCCGCCACGCAGGCATCGCCCGACCTCCTCCGCTGGGTCGGTACCACGGGTAACGGTCCGGCGCACTGAACTACGCCGGCCTTGGGCCTTCGGTCTCAGGTCTCAGGTCTCAGGGCTCAGTCTCAGGGCTCAGTCTCAGGGCTCAGTCTTAGGGCTCAGTCTCAGGACTCAGGGCTCAGGACTCAGGTCTCAGGCTTAGGCTCAGGGCCCATGGCTCAGGGCTTAGGCTTGGGCGTCAAGCGTCAAGCGTCGAGCGTCGAGCGTCGAGCGTCGAGCGTTAGGCGTTAGGCGTTAGGCGTTCGACTCCCGGCATTCTCGGCATTCTCGGCATTAATTGGTGGTGCGCACTGAACCCGCGCACCCTCCCGTTCGTCCCACTTTCATCCGGTTCGTCCCGGAATTGTTGTGGAGAGGTTGTGCCGCGGGATAGGACGGGCTGTGGCTTGGCTCAGCCGGCTCTCCCAACCCCACCCTGCGGCAGCGCCCCGCGTCCCCTCGCTGGACGAGGTGGCTCGGCCACGCATGGGCGACCTCCGGACCGCGGTGGTGGACACCTTGCGCATGCCGAACGGCTCTCATACCGACGCCATCGAGCGCCGCGGCTGGCTCCTCCTCGCAGCCGTGCTGGTCGTGCTCAGCCTGGTGACGATGCCGCAGCTGGCGCTGCAGTACCGGATGCGTGGCGTCCAACTGCCGCTGGGCGAAATCATCTTCTCGGGGTTTGCCACCTGGCTGCCGTTCCTGCTGCTCGCTCCGGCCATCTTCACGATGGCGCGCCGGTTCCCGCTCGAGCCGGGCAACTGGCGGCGCTCGTTCGGGGTGCATGTCCTCGGATCGCTGGCGGTGTGCGTCGCGTACGCGGGCTGCCGGTGGGCGGTCAGCCACATCCCGTTCGTGGACCCCGAGCCGCTGCCCTTCACGTGGCTGCTGGTCTCGCAGTTCTACCTGGCATTCCAGTCGTACTGGGTGCTCGTGGCGGTGCACCAGGCCTGGCACAACTACAGGCGCTTCCGGGACCGGGCGCTGCGGGCGTCGCAGCTCGAGGCGCGGCTGGCGCGCGCGCAGCTCGAGGTCCTCAAGGGCCAGCTGCACCCGCATTTCCTCTTCAACACACTCAATGCCATCTCCACGCTCGTGCACCGCGACCCGATCGGCGCCGACGAGATGATCACGCAGCTCAGTGACCTGCTCCGCATGTCGCTGGACTCGATTGGGGTCCAGGAGGTGCGGCTGGGACAGGAAGTGGAGTTCCTGAGCCGCTACCTGGATATCCAGCGGACCAGATTCCACGACCGGCTGAAGGTCGACGTCGACGTCCCGGAACACCTGCTGCAAGTCCTCGTACCTAATCAGGTGCTCCAACCGATCGCCGAGAACGCCATCAAGCATGGCCTGGCCACTCGCCCGGAGTGCGGACGCATCGAGGTGACCGCGCGCCGCAGGGGGGACTGGCTGGAACTTGCCGTGAGGGACGACGGGCCCGGATTCAGGCTCGGGCCGGAAGGCCTGCCCGTGCGCGGCATCGGCCTTCGCAACACGCGGGAGCGCCTGCGCGAACTGTACGGTCCAGGTGCCGTGCTCACGCTCTCCAACCACCCTGATGGCGGAGCCGTGGTGCGGTTGCGCCTGCCGATTGGCGACGGGGCCGAACTGGCCGCGTCGGTCGAAGGAGTCTCTGCATGACCCTGCGCACCCTCATCGTCGACGACGAGCCCCTTGCCCGCGAACGCGTCCGGATGATGCTGGGAATGCACGACGACGTCGCCGTGATCGGCGAGGTCGGCGACGGCCAGCAGGCGATCGACGCCATTCGGCAGGAACGACCCGACCTCGTGTTCCTCGACGTGCAGATGCCCAGCGTCGACGGCTTCGGCGTCCTGCGGGCACTCGAGGGCGAGATCATGCCGCACGTGGTCTTCGTGACCGCCTACGACCAGTACGCGCTGCGGGCCTTCGAGGTGCACGCGCTCGATTACGTGCTCAAGCCTTTCAACGCCGAACGCTTCTCGCAGGCGTTGCAGCGCGCACGTACGGCAATCACGAAACGGGACGACGTCGAAGGGTCAGTGGACAAGGATCGGCTCCGCTCGCTCGTCGCGTCGCTCACCGCCGAGCAGCGCGAAAAACAGCGGATCGTCGTCAAGTCCTCTGGTCGCGTGTTCTTCGTCAAGGTCGACGACATCGACTGGATCGAGGCCGAGGGCAACTACGTGCGGCTGCACATGGGCGCGCAGTCGCACCTGTTGCGCGAGACGATGAAGGGCATGGAGTCGGTGCTCGACACGTCGCAGTTCATCCGCATTCACCGGTCGACGATCGTCAACGCCGATCGCATCCGCGAGTTGCAGCCGCTGTTCCACGGCGAGTACGCGGTGATCCTCCGCGATGGCACCCGGCTGGTGGCAAGCCGCGGCCCCGACAACCGACTCAAGAAGCTGCTGGCCGAAGCGACGATTCACGGTTAGCACCGGGTACCGGGTTCCGGGTACCGGGTACCGGCAGTCTCACACGCGCGTGAGGGCGGCGATCCGCGCGGCCTGGTGCGGATACGCGGCACTCAGTGCAGCGCGGTCTCCCGCTTCGTAGTCCGACACGTCGAACCCCGGCGCCATCGTCGTTCCGAGCAGCGCCCAACTCCCGCCATCGCGGAGGCATGTGCCCTGCCAAGTGTCCCGCGGGGCGACATGCTGCACGCGCTGACCCGCGGCGAGGTCGTGTCCGAGCACCACCAGCTCACTGCGACCATCCGCGTGCAGCAGCAGTTGCTCGACCGGGTCACCGAGATAGAAGTGGAAGACCTCGTCGGTGCGCAACCGATGCAGGGCCGAGAAGCCATCCGGAGCATCGGTCACGAGGTAGTAGATCGCCGTGCCGACCGTCGTCGCACGCGGATAGCGATCGCCAAGGACTCCACCCCCGATGGATTCTGGAGACATCCACGTCTGCCGGAAGTAACCGCCTTCGCCCGGGAGAGGCGCCAGTCCGAGCCGCAGGATCACGTCGTCTCTGGTCACCGGTCAAAGGTAAAATGGGCAAAAAGGGCGAAAAGGGCAAAACGGCAGAATCGAAGGCCGAAGGTCCGAAGCCGCGAAGGCCTTAAGAACAGAAGGGGACCACGGACGCCCCATGTCTTTCGGACTTTGTCCATCATCGCTTTCAGCCCTTTGCCCTTCGATTCTCTCTTTTCGCCATTTTTGGGCTTTTTGCCCATTTTATCTTCACCTAGTACGCGCGGTTGGTGAGCACGCCGCCGTCGACCACGAGGTCAGTGCCGGTGATCCAGCGCGACGCGGCGGAGACCAGGAACAGGCAGGCGTCGGCAACGTCCTCGAAGCGACCGAGCCGGCCGAGCGGCGTCGCGTCGGTATAGGCCGATACGCCCTGCGGCCACGCCTGGTCGAGGCCCGCGCGCCAGATCAGGCCGGGTGAGACGGCGTTGACGCGGATGCCCAACGCACCGAGTTCGCGCGCCGCCGATTTCGTGTACATCACCACGCCGGCCTTCGCCGCGGCGTAGTGGCTGTGGGCGGGCGCCACGTTGGACGCCTCGATCGACGCGATGTTGACGATCGCCCCACCACGCCCTGCGTCCCGCAATCCGCGAGCGACGGCCTGCGTGACCAGGTGGACGCTCGTGAGGTTGGCGGTGACGACCGCCTGCCAGTCCGCAGCATCGACGTCGAGGATCGAGCCGAGAGGATAGGTACCGGCGTTGTTGACGAGGATGTCGGGCACGCCGGTGTCGGCCGTAATGCGGGCGTGCAGGTCGTGAACGGCGGCGGCGGCGGTGAGGTCGGCCTGGTACGCACGGGCAGTGCCGCCCGAGGTGGTGATCCGGGACACCACCTCGCGTGCACCAGCGTCGCTGCGGTGGTAGTGGACCGCCACGTGGGCGCCCGCCTCGGCAAGGCGAGCGGCGATCCCGGTGCCGATGCCGGCCCCGGCGCCGGTCACGAGGGCGACGTGGCCGCGGAGGTCCAGGAGGTCGCGAACGGGAGGCGCGGCAGGCGTCATGGCTGTGCGCGCCTGAACGGGAACTCGATGTGGACCGCGGTCTGGCCTGGCGCCGTCTCGTCGAAGACGACAAGCAGGCCATCCGGCGCCGGATGCGAGTAGGTGATACGGACGACGCGCTCGCCTTCCTTCATCTCGAAGAGCACTCGCGACCCGCTCACCTCAATGGGCATCAGGGTCGTCGAGACCGCCTTGTCCTCCAGGCCGCGGAAGCCGCGATCGAAGTGCTTCAGCCTGAACGTCAGCGGCGTCGGCGCTGCAGACGAGCCGGTGTCGAGGGACATGAACTCGAAGAGCCATCGGCCCTGTCCGCGTTCCCAGCGGAAGCTGCCGATCATCATGCCGTCGCGCGCCGGCATCCACATCTCCTCGATGTGCTGCCCGCTGGCCGTGGTGCCGACCCAGCGACCCGCCAGCCACGACAGGTCCTGCAGCGACGCCGTGGGCGCGCTGGCTTGCGCGAGCGCGCCGGTGGTCATCAGCGGCAGCGTCGCGAGGACGAGTACGAAGACGGCAACGGCGCGACGCATCGGGAACTCCTGACCATCGACCTGACGTGTCCGCCTTAGCCTTGGCGACGGTCGACGGCTACGTGGCCGACGGGTAGCGGACCGCACGAGCGCGGCCCGTCCCGGGTCACTGTGGCTACGGCAGGAACGGGAACAGTCGCTTGATCTCCTCGGCGCTCGGTCGGCCGCCGTACTCGCAGATCTCGAACGCCTCGAACTGCTGCACCGTCGCCGCGACGTCCTTGCCGTAGTACTTCTCGAGCGCCGTGCGCATGACCGGCGAGACGTTGCTGCCGCGGTCCTTCTTCAGCCAGTCCCGGCGCGCCTTCACGTCCTTGGGCAGCTGGTCGAGGCGGCCGGCGTGCCATGGCAGCCATTCGTAGAACTGCGACACGTGGGCGTCGAGCGCGTCGATCTTCTTCTCGTAGGTATCGGTGATGTCCACCGCGATGTCGGGTGAGAAGGGGTTCGGTTTCTGGAACCCGTCCTGGTAGTACAGGAACACCGGGTTCTTCGTCAGCGCGGGAATGTGCGTGAGGATGTTGGGCACCGTGACCATGAACGCCGCATCCTGCAGCAGCACGCCCGTGTAGCGATGATCCGGGTGGTAGTCGTTGGGGCGCGGCCCGAGGACCAGATCGGCCTTGACCTGCCGGATCTGCGCGATGATCTGCTCGCGCACCTGTAGCGACGGCACCAGTTCGCCGTCGTGGTTGTCGAGCACCACGTACTCGATGCCGAGACGCTTGCCCACTTCCTGCGCTTCGGCGCGACGCCGGGCCGCGAGGATGCCGCCGCCCATTTCGTGGTGACCCGCGTCGCCGTTGGTGACCGACACGAACCGCACCTTGTGGCCGAGCGCCACCCACTTGGCGGCCGTACCTGCCGACCTGATGTCGCAATCGTCGGGATGCGCGCCGAACATGATGATGCTCAGCTTGCCGGCGGGGGCAGCTTGCGCGTGTGCAAGGGTGGCGCAGGCGAGCACCATCGTCAGTGCGGGGAACACGATCAGGCGGAAAGACAAGAGACGCTCCTAGGAAGAGAACGCAAGCGCACAGGTCGCCTGCAGGTTTGCAGCCTACATGGGCCGCGCTCGCACCGCAATCGTGGGCGACCACCTCGGTGAGGTAGGGACCGCTCTCCGAGCGGTCCGTCACCGGGTGCGGCCCACGATCGCCGTGGGTGGCAACGATGGACGGCCGGGACGGCGGTCCCGACCTCATGCCAGGCAGTCGCAGTACTATTGGTGTTCGGAGTCCCCATACATGCGCAGCCTTCTTGCCCTTGCCATGACCGCACCGCTGATTGCCGCGGCCGGCACACCTGCCCCCGCCCAGACCGCCGCCCCCGCTCCGCCGACCGCCTACCCGCAGACCCGCACGGTGCCGCAGGTGGACGACTACTTCGGCACGAAGGTGGCCGACCCGTATCGCTGGCTGGAGGACGACAACGCCGCCGACACCAAGGCATGGGTCGAGGCACAGAACGCCGTCACCTTCGACTACCTGGGCAAGATTGCCGGGCGTGCGGCCATCCGCTCGCGACTGACCACGCTCTGGAACTACGAGCGTTACGGCCTGCCCCGCAAGCGCGGCGAGCACTACGTCATCACCCGCAACGACGGGCTCCAGAACCAGGCGGTCTACTACCGCGCCAGGAGCCTCGAGGCGCCGCCCGAAGTCCTGCTCGACCCGAACACGCTGTCGGCCGACGGCACCGTCGCGGTCGGAGGCACGACCTTCTCCGATGACGGGCGCTACATGGCGTATTCGCTGTCGGAGAGCGGCTCGGACTGGATCCGCTGGAAGGTGCGCGAAATCGCCACTGGCAAGGACCTGGACGACGAGGTGCGCTGGTCGAAGTTCTCGAGCGCGGCGTGGCTGCACGATGGTTCCGGTTTCTTCTACAGCCGCTACGACGCCCCCAAAGAGGGCGCGGCCCTGACCGGCGTCAACAAGGACCAGAAGGTCTACTTCCACAAGCTGGGTACGTCGCAGGACGCCGACGTGCTCATCTACGCGCGCCCTGATCAGCCCGACTGGGGCCTGGGCGCCGACGTCACCGACGATGGCAAGTTCCTGCTGATCTACCAGAGCGAAGGCACCGACCCGAAGAACCGCATCTTCGTGAAGGACCTCGCCCGCCCCGACAGCAAGGTGGAGCCGTTTCTCAACGACTTCGACGCCATGTACAACATCGTCGGCAACGATGGCGGGACGTTCTACGTGCTCACCAACCAGGGCGCGCCCCGCAAGCGACTGGTGGCGATCACGCTCGGCCAGGCGTCGTCCTCCTCGTGGAAGTCCGTGATTGCCGAGGGGCCCAAGCAGGACGTGCTGGACGACGTGACGATGGCCGCGAACCAGTTCGTCGCCACCTGGCAGATCGACGCCCAGAACAAGCTGCGCGTGTACGGGCTCGATGGGACCATGACACACGAAGTGAAGCTGCCGACAATCGGCGCGGTGTCGTTCAGCGGCCGTCGCGAACAGGCCGAGGGCTTCTACGCGTTTTCGTCGTTTGCCTATCCGACCGCGATCCTCAAGCTCGACGTCGCCTCCGGTCGCAGCACCACGTTCAAGCAGCCGAAGGTCGCGTTCGACCCGGCGCAGTACGAGACGGTGCAGGTGTTCTATCCCTCGAAGGACGGCACGAAGGTGCCGATGTTCATCACGCACAAGAAGGGCCTGGCGAAGAATGGCGCGAACCCGACCTACCTGTACGGCTACGGCGGCTTCGACATCTCGCTGACGCCGTCGTTTTCGCCCGCCAACCTCGCGTGGATGGAGATGGGCGGGGTCTACGCCGTCGCCAACCTGCGCGGCGGCGGCGAGTACGGCAAGGCGTGGCACGACGCGGGCCGCCTGAAGAACAAGCAGAACGTCTTCGACGATTTCATCGCCGCGGCCGAGTACCTGATCAAGGAGAAGTACACGTCGACGCCGAAGCTGGCGATCGGCGGGGGCAGCAACGGCGGCCTGCTGGTCGGCGCGGCGATCACGCAGCGGCCCGATCTGTTCGGCGCGGCCCTGCCGGCCGTCGGCGTGATGGACATGCTCCGGTTCCACAAGTTCACGATCGGCTGGGCATGGAAGTCCGACTACGGCAGCTCGGAGACCAAGGAGGGCTTCGATGTCCTCTACAAGTACTCGCCGCTGCACAACCTGAAGCCCGGCACCGCGTACCCGGCGACGATGGTCACGACCGCCGACCACGATGACCGCGTCGTCCCGGCCCACAGCTTCAAGTTCGCCGCGACGCTGCAGGCCTCGCACAAGGGGCCCAATCCGGTGCTGATCCGCATCGAGACCAAGGCCGGGCACGGCGCCGGCAAGCCCACGAGCAAGCAGATCGAGGAAGCCGCGGACAAGTGGGCGTTCCTGGCGGCCACACTCGGCGTCGTGGTGAAGCCGACGGGGAGCAACTAGGTAATTTCATACGTTCAGAATTTCAGAATTGCATGACCAACGCCAACCTTCGGGGTGCTCCGGTGGTGGTGAAATTCTGCAATTTTGAAATTCTGCAATTTCTCAGGGCGCGGGCTGATACAGGAGCCCGCGCTCCTTCAATACCGGATCGTCGATCGAGCGCATCCACTCGCGCAGTCGTCGCTCCATCGAGCGGCGGCGATCCGCCTGCTCGCGCGCGTTCCACAGGTTCTTGAGCTCGCCCGGGTCGGCCTCGAGATCGAAGAGCTGATCCTTCGTGGTCGTGCCGTACGACCGCACCAGTTTCCACCCTGCCTCACGGATCATCCGCAGTGTGCGATCGCGTAGTGGTGGATGTCGTACTGCCCGTAGACCGCGTCACGCCACTGCGGCATGGCCTCGCCGCGCAGCAACGGTGCCAGGTCGCGCCCGTGCCGTGGCGCGTCGACGGGCATCGGCACACCGGCCAGGGACAGCGCGGTGGGATAGATGTCCTCGAACGACACCATCTCGCTGACGACGCGCGCGGCGCCGGCAACGCCAGGACCGCGCACCAGGAATGGCGGACGCAGTGACGTGTCGAACATGTTCGGCATCGCCGGGCCGTTGACGCCGCCGACGATCCAGGTGCCGTTGCCCTTGCTGTGCAGGCCGTGGTGGCCGATGTTGTAGCCGTGGTCGCTCGTGAAGATGACGACCGTAGTCTTGTCGAGGCCGGTCTGCTGCAACGTGTCGAGCAGTCGTCCGACGTTGCGATCGATCGAATGGATGCTCGCGAAGTACTCGCGCGTCCACTGGCGCACCTGTGCCTGGTCGAGGCCGGGAAAGACGGGGATGGCAACCGCCGCCTCACGGAATGGGGCGAGGTCCTGCTCGGGCACGGGACCGTAGGGTGTGTGCGGCGCGCGATAGTGGAGCGACAAGGCGAATGGCCGGCCCGGCTCCTGCGCGATGAAGCGCAGCGCCGCCTCGGTGAGCACGTCGGGTTCCGGCCCTGGGAATACTCTCTCGACGCCGGCTTCGTCGGACAACCTCGGGTTCATGGGCTCGGTGCCACCGCCCAGGAAACCGAAAAAGGACCCGTATCCGTGGCGGGTCGGGTGGAAGCGCGGTTGCGAACCCAGGTGCCACTTGCCGACAAGGCCGGTGCGGTATCCGGCCCGTTGCAATGCCTCGGCCCACGTGGTCGTCTCGGGCGGCAGGCCGACGCCGGCCTCGGCTTCATCCGGGTTGATCCAGTCGGTGATGCCGACCTGCGTGCCATAAAGGCCCGCGAGCAAAGTCGCGCGACTCGGGGAGCACACCGGTGACGGCGTGAAGACGTTGGCAAAGCGCACGCCCTCGGCCGCGAGCCGATCGATCTGCGAGGTGCGCGCATCCGCATTCCCGTACGAGCCGAGCGTCCAGCTCGCCTGATCGTCGGTCACGATCATCAGGAGGTTGGGACGCGGGTTCGGGAGTCGGGAGTCGAGAGTCGGGAGTCGAGCGCCGGGCGTCTGTCCGGCGCCCAGGTAATCTCCAGCGACGCCGACGATGAACACCGCCGCCAGGCTGGTGGCGACGACGAGGCGGCGCATGTCAGGCCGACGCCCGCTTCAGGGCGTCGCGCGTGAGCGCCTGCACGGCGAGCACCATCGACTTGAGTCCGAGGCCCTTGCCCATCGAGATGTTCTGGCGGAACACGCGCTCGACGATGTCCGAGTCGAGCGCGAGGACGTCCTCGGCGGGCTGACCCGAGAAAATGGCATCGAGGATCACCGCGAGCGCCTTTGCAGAGATCCCGCTCGGGTTCTCGACAGCGAAGTGCAGCCGAAGCGTGCCGTCCGGGTTCAGCGTCGACCACACGTATGCCTCGGACTCGCACTGCGGCACCTGGTGGCTCTTCGGGTACGGCCGTGTCGCGACCTCTGCAGGCACCTCCTGGAACTTGTCCGCGAACCCGATCAGCAGGTCGGCCCGGCTGGCCGGATCGGCGAACATGTCCAGCGTCTCTTGGAGCTCCTCGAGTTTCTCTTTGGTGGTCATCACGATTTCACTGACGGCCTTCGGCATTCGGCCTTCGGCTTTCGCCATACTGGTCGGCCTTCGTCATTCGGCCTGTGTACTGGGCCGGGCTCGGAGAGCCGGCCCTACCGTCGCCGCGTCAAGCGATAGGCATCACGCATCAGGCATCAGGCATTAAGCGTTAGGCGTTAGGCGTTAGGTTCGGGACCCTTCGCGACCGGGACCCCGACGAGGTTGCCCCACTCGGTCCAACTGCCATCGTAGTTGCGGATGTTCTCGAACCCGAGCAGGTACTTCAGGGTGAACCACGTGTGGCTGCTCCGCTCGCCGATGCGGCAATAGGCGATGGTCGCCTTGGACGGGTCGAGGTGCTTCTCACCGAGATAGATGGCCTTCAGTTGCTCGGCGTCCTTGAACGTGCCGTCCTCGGGATTGATGGCGCGGGCCCACGGCACGCTCTTCGCGCCGGGGATGTGTCCGCCCCGCATGGCGCCTTCCTGCGGGTACTCGGGCATGTGCAGCTTGGCACCGGTGTATTCGTCCGGCGAGCGCACGTCGACGAGTTGCCCGCCGGCCTCGCTATGCGTGAGCACCTGCGCACGGAACGCGCGGTGCGCACTGTCCTGCCGCTCGGAGGGCACCGGATAGGTGGAGGCGGCATACTTCGGCACGTCGCGCGGCAGCGGACGCCCCTCCTTCTCCCACTTGAGCCGACCCCCGTCGAGAATGCGCGCGTTGGTGTGCCCGAACAGCTGGAAGACCCAGAACGCGTAGCAGGCCCACCAGTTGTTGCGGTCGCCGTAGAGCACGACCGTCGTCTCCGGGGTGATGCCGAATCGCGAGACCAGGGCCGCGAATTCGGTCGCCGCGATGTAGTCGCGCCGCAGCGGGTCGTTCAGGTCGGCGGTCCAGTCGATTTGCACGGCGCCCGGGATGTGCCCCGACGGATACACGAGCGGATCCTCGTTGGACTCGACCAGGCGGACGTTCGGGTCTTGCAGGTGCTCGGCCACCCACTCGGTGGAGACGAGCGCCTCGGGGTGGGTGTAGCCCTTGTCGGCGATGGACATCGGTGTGGCTCCTCGGAATTTCAGAATTTCAGAATTGCAGAATGTCACGTACAAGGTCAGCGGGGCGAACCAATGTGTGTGACATGCTGAAATTCTGCAATTTTGAAATTGTCGTCGGCGCTCAGTCGGCGGCCTGCCGGCGCGCGCCGATCGTGAAGGTCACGACGGCCACCGCCAGGAGAATCGTGCACGGCACGACCATCTCGGCCACGCCGAAGTCGCGCCAGATCGCACCCTCGAGGGCGATGATCGCCCAGCGTACGGGGCTGAGGTAGCCGATCCGGGCCATCCAGGGCGGCATGAACATCAGCGGCACCATCGCGCCGCCGAGCAGGAACAACGGCATCATCACCGCCGGCGCCATCCCGCCGACACCCTGTTCGGTGTGGGCCATCGACGCCAGCAGCAGGATGATGCCCACGAAGGCGGCCGCGGTGCAGAGGATCGCCGTGAGCAGCAAAGGCCACGACGAAGCCCGCACGCCGAAGGCCGTGATGCCGAGCAGGATCAGCAACAGTTCAACGAGGCAGATGGCGATCAGGGCCGCCAGCGACTTGCCAGCGAGCACCTGTGCGCGCGAGAGCGGCGACACGTGCAGGCGCACCAGCGTCCCGCGGACGCGCTCCGAGGCGAACGTCGTGCCGAACGCCATCACGCACCCGAAAATCGCCCACAGAATGGCCTGCGGGAACGTCACGTCGTAGCCATTGCGCGGGCCCGTGCGCTGGCGCTGCAGGTCCTCCTTCGTAATCCGCAACGGCTCCCAGCCGGCGCCGGCTGCGGGCGGTGCACTGTCAGCCGAGCCAAGCTGCGCGGCGTCGGGCGTGCCGAGGAACGTGTCGAGTTGCCCAAGGAACTTCTCGAGGCCTGGGTTAGCGCCAGGTGCGCCCTTCTTGAGATCCTGCAGTGCCTTCTGCACGTTCTCGCGCCCGCCGGCCGGATTGGAGAACATCGCCTGCATTCGCTCGGCGCCCTGCTGCATCAGCAGGCCCTCGAGCATGCCGCGCTCGGCCTGCCGGCTCGGGTCCGTGTAGAGCTGCACCTCGGGCGGCGTGCCGTAGAACATCCGCGAGGTCGCCTCGCCGAAGCCAGGTCGCAGCATGACCGCCGCAATCCGCTCGCCCTTGCGCACCGCCTCGAGCGCATCGGCGCGACTGACCGCGACGCTGGCATCGAAGGTGTCGCGCGCGACCAACCGATCGGCGAAGGCGCGTGAGCCTTCGGTCTTGTCCTCGTCCACCACGACGATGGGCAGTCGCGGCGTCGGCCTGTCGCTGCCGCCAAACAGCACGCCGAACAGGACCGCCACGCAGAGCGGCCAGATGAACGTGAAGAACAGCGAGGCGCGCTGCCGGGTGAACGTCCGCAGGTCCTTGATCGCAATCGCAAGCATGGCTGACATTTGGAGGGGCCTCAGTCTCGCAGGGTGCGACCGGTGAGCGTCAGGAAGACCTGTTCCAGCGTCGGTTCGTCGACGCGGAACGACTCGACCGGTGCCTCGAGCGACAGTCGATTGAGCTCCGCGAGCGGGTCGTGGGTCTGCAGCACGACGTCACGGCCAGCCAGTCGAACCTGGAGTGATGGCGTCCCGCCATGGGTGCGGATCAGCCCCGCCACGGTGTCGAGCGCGAGCACCCGGCCGGCGTCGATGATCGCCACCCGATCGCACAGGCGGACCGCTTCCTCCATGTAGTGCGTGCTGTACACGAGCGTGCGGCCCTCCGCCTTGAGCGCCTCGATGCTGTCGAAGATGGCGTTGCGCGATTGCGGGTCCACGCCCACCGTCGGTTCATCGAGCAGCACCAGTTCCGGCTCGTGCAGCACCGCGGCCGCGATGTTGAGCCGCCGCTTCATGCCGCCCGAGTAGGTGTCGACGCGATCGCGGCGTCGATCGCCCAGTCCCACGAACGACAGCGCGGCGTCGACCCGCGCCTTCAGGGCCGCACCGGAGAGCCCGTACAGTTGGCCGAAGAACGCCAGGTTCTCCTCGGCCGTCAGCAGGTCGTAGACGGCAAGGTTCTGCGGCGCCAGGCCGAGCCGGCGGCGAGCGTCGGGTGAGGTCGGCGGGCCGTGGACGCCGATAGCCACCGAGCCGGCGTCTGGCCGCAGCAATCCCGTCGCCACATGCATGGTGGTGCTCTTGCCGGCACCGTTGGGCCCGAGCAGGCCGAGGATCTCGCCGGGCCTGACCTCGAGCGACAGGTCGTCGACGGCGACTCGCGTGCCGTAGCGCTTCACGATGTGGGAAATGACGAGCATGACTGCTGCATGGTACGTGGGGCGACCCTGGCGAGGTCCACACATTGGTGGTAAGAGCCTCGTAATGCCGGAATGCCGGAATGCCGGAATGCCGGAATGTCGAACGGACGACCGCGTCGAATCCGCCGAGCGTCGACCTGACTTGTCCGCCGGAGTCTTGGCGAGGGTGGAAGGTCGACGCCCACCAGACGAATGCGTCGTGCTTGACGCGACACGTAGGCGTCGAGCTTCGCGCGATTCGTAGGCGTCGAGCTTGCTCGACGCGAAGCCGCCCCGCGCTGGCCTATGCTTTGGGCCATGTCTCGTGTTGCCCTCGTGTTGCTTCTCGGGCTGGCCCAGGCCGTGCCCGCCAGTGCCCAATCCCTCCGCCCCGAGTTCCCCGGCACGCACGGAGTGGTCGCCGCGGGCCGTACATACACCGCGGAAGCGGGCGCGGAACTGCTCTCCAACGGCGGCACCGCGGTGGACGCCGGCATTGCCGCCATCTTCGCGGCGGCTGTCGTCGAGATTTCGCACTTCGGGTTGGGTGGAGAGGCGCCGATGGTCATCTACCTCGCGAAGAACCGCGAGGTGGTCGTGATCAACGGGCAGGGCACGGCCCCCCTGGCCGCGACACCAGAGGCATTCACCGGCAAGACGTCGATCCCCGCCAACGGGCCGCTGGCCGCGACCATCCCCGCCGTCGTCGACGCCGCATCGTTGGCGCTGGCGAAGTACGGCACGAAGTCGCTCGGCGAGGTGCTCGCGCCGGCCATCAGGCTCGCCGACGGCTTCCCGATGTACGAGTTCCTCAGCCGCTATCTCACCAGCGAGCGCAGGGGCTGTGAGCCGTACGCCGCGACCATGCGCACGTACTACCCGGAGGGCCGGGTGACCAGGGCGGGCGAGATGTTCCGCCAGCCGAACCTGGCTCGAACCCTGCGCCGGCTGGTTGATGCGGAGGCCGCCTCGCTGAAATCAGGGGAGCCGCGCGAGAAGGCAATCGGACGCGCACGGGATGCCTTCTACACGGGCGACATCGCACGCCAGCTGGCGGCGGCAGTGCAGGCCGAAGGGGGGATGATCACCGAAGCCGATCTCGCGAACTATCACAGCAAGATCGAGCAGCCCTACAGCGTCACCTACCGCGGCTACACCGTGCACAAGGCCGGGCCCTGGAATCAGAGCCCCGTGCTGCTGCAGACCCTGAACCTGCTCGAGGGTTTCGACCTCCGTGCGATGGGTCACCTGAGCGCCGACAGCATCCACGCAATGACGGAGGCCATGAAACTGGCCTACGCCGATCGCGATCGCTACTACGGCGATCCCGACTTCGTGAAGGTGCCGATCACCGGCCTGCTGTCGAAGGCCTACGCGAAGGATCGGCACGCGCTGATCGACATGAAACATGCGAGCCTCGAGCAACGGCCGGGGAATCCCGGCCCTTTTGATGGCAACAGCACCATCGAGGCGCGCTGCGGAGATGGACGGCTCGGAGAGCCGTCCCTACCAACGCCGTGCATGGCGCGCGACCCGCACATCAGGCGCGTCGGCACGCCCGGTGAGTCGGGCGACACGACGGCCATCGAGGTTGCGGACAAGGACGGCAACCTCTTCTCGGCGACACCCTCGTCCGGGTGGCTGCTCGGTGGCGCTTTCGTCGCGGGCGACACGGGCGTCCCACTGAGCAACCGCATGCAGGCCTTCCGTCTCGAACCCGGTAGCCCCAATATCGTCGCGCCCGGGAAGCGGCCGCGGACGACGCTGACGCCGACGATCGTGACCAAAGACGGCGCGCCGTTCCTCGCCATCGGCACGCCGGGCGGCGACAGCCAGGACCAGCAGATCCTTCAGGTGCTCGTCAACGTGATCGACTTCGGCCTGCCGCTGCAGGCGGCCGTCGACTCGGCACGGTTCAACACGCTCTCAATCCAGAGTTCGTTCCGCGACCACCGGATCGATCCGGGCGTGCTCGAAATGGAGCGGAGCATACCGGAGGCCGTGCGCAAGGATCTCGAGGCTCGTGGTCACACGCTGCGCCTCTACCTGCCGGTGACGTATTCGACCGGTGTCGTCGCGGCGGGCGCGGACCCGGCCACAGGTCACCTGCGCGGCGCCGCCGACGTGCGCAGGGAACGCGCCGTGATCGCCTGGTGAGCGCCAACCTGCCCGGCGTAGGTGTAGGCGTCGAGCTTGCTCGACGCACGCGGCGTTCTTCCACCGACGTCGGAAGATGTCCGTCGACCAAGGTCGACGGC
The DNA here is from genome assembly GCF_001618865.1 of Luteitalea pratensis. Taxonomy (GTDB): domain Bacteria; phylum Acidobacteriota; class Vicinamibacteria; order Vicinamibacterales; family Vicinamibacteraceae; genus Luteitalea; species Luteitalea pratensis. The sequence goes on along the minus strand of NZ_CP015136.1, from coordinate 475,859 downwards.
TACGACCACAGGTACCAGTGCGTCATGAGGCATGAGGCATCAGGCATTACTGAAGCCGAGACGTTGCCGGGCCGATTCACCGAACTGCCCCAGCGACTGAGCTGACATGGTCTCGTCGCCCCACTCGTTTCGCCTCGCCGCTCTTCTCCTGACCGGCATCCTGCTCGGCGCCGGTGCTGGCCTCGCGCAACCCGCCGGGCCGCTGCCGCAGCCGCTGCCCCTGTTTCCGGCCGACAACTGGTGGAACGTTGACGTCAGCCAGGCGCCCGTCGATCCAGGCAGCGCCGCCTTCATCGCCTGGATTGGCGGTAGCAATGGCAAGCGGGTCCACCCGGACTGGGGCGCCTCGGCCAACGACGCGGGCGACCCCACGGCGACGTACGGCATGCCGTACGTCAGCGTGCCCGGTTCCCAGCCACTCGTGCCAGTCAGCTGGGTTGCCTATGGCGACGAGAGCGACGACGGCGCACCGGGACGACCACCCGGTTATCCGATTCCGCCGGCCGCCAGGACCACGGGCGGTTACGTGGAAGGCGGCCAGCCAGGACAGCTCGATCCCGGTGGGGACCGACACCTGATCCTCGTCGACCGCGACAACCGCCTGCTGTACGAGTTGTATCGCGCCCGCTGGAATGGCTCGTCCAACCGGTGGGAGGCCGAGTCGGGCGCCGTGTTCGACATGACCCGCAACGGCCGGCGCCCAGAGGGTTGGACAAGCGCCGATGCCGCCGGCCTCGCCATCCTGCCGGGGCTGGTGCGCTACGACGAGATGTTCGGCACCGAGCCGATTCGTCACGCGCTCCGCATGACGGTCCGCGCCACGAACGGCTACGTGTGGCCCGCATCCCATCGCGCCGGAAGTACGGCCGGGGCGTTGCCGATGGGGGCCCGGCTTCGCCTCAAGGCGAGCGTGGACATCTCGTCGTACTCGCCGCATGTGCAGCGGCTGTTCCAGGCGATGAAGACGTACGGCCTGATCGTCGCCGACAACGGCAGCGACATGTTCGTGACCGGCACGAACGACCCGCGCTGGACGCCGTACATGGACGACATCGTGTCGGCCGTCCACGCGATGCGATCGACGAGCTTCGAAGTGGTGACACTCGGATGGCGGCCCGCCGCCGCGCCAGCCGATGCCGATGCCGACGGGCTCCCCGACGATTGGGAGCGGGACTACGGCCTCGATCCGGGCAGCCGCAACGGAGACAACGGCGCCGATGGGGACCCTGACGGCGACGGCATCGACAACGCCGGCGAACGCGCCGCCGGCACGCACCCGCGGGGATTCGCACGACGCCTGCTGGCCGAGGGCCTGAGGCAAGGCACGTTCGCCACCCGCATCGCGCTCGCCAACCCGTCGGCAACGGCGACGGCGTACACGCAGGTGCGCTTCGAACGCGACGACGGCGTCGTGGTGCGGCTGGCGCGGCAGGTCCCTGCGTCGCAGCGTGTCACCGTCGACACGAACGCCATTGCTGAACTGCAAGGGCACGCGTTCGCGACGGTCGTCGAGTCGGACGTCTTCGTTGCCGTCGATCGACTCGTGCAATGGGACCAGGGGCGCGGCAGCCATGCCGAGCACGGCCTCTCCGGTCCCTCGACGGAGTGGTACTTCGCCGAGGGCGCCACGTATACCGGATTCGCGCTGTTCTACCTGCTGCAGAACCCGGGCGATCTCCCTGCGCAGGTCACGGTGACGTACCTGCGTGAACCGCCGCTGGCGCCGCTCGTGCGCCAACACCAGGTGCCGCCGCATTCACGACGCACCATCTGGGTCAATGACGATGAGGCGGGTCCGCAGACGCCGGCCGGTGGCGCGGCGTCCTCCGCGGTGATCGTGTCGGACGTGCCGATCGTCGCCGAACGCGCAATGTACCGATCCGTGCCCAACGCGTTCGAGGCCGGGCATGCCAGCGCCGGGGCGCCCGCACTGCGTACCTCGTGGTTCTTCGCCGAGGGCTACACCGGTCCCCTGTTCCAGCAGTACCTGCTGCTCGGCAATCCCGGGACCTCACCGGTGCCCGTGCGCGTCGAATATCTCCTGCCTGGCGGGCCAACACCGCCCGTCATCCACGTAGTGCAGGCACGCAGCCGGTTGACGGTGCTGGTCAACGACGAGACCCCGGCGCCCGGCCTGTCGCTCGCCTCGACGGCCGTGTCGATGGTGATCAATGCCGATGCGCCGATCGTCGCCGAACGGGCCATGTGGTGGCCCGGATCGTCGGCGACCTGGCGCGAGGCGCATGTCAGCCTGGGCGCCGAGCAGACGTGTCCCCGCTGGGCGATCGCCGAGGGCGAGTGGGCGGCTGGTGTGGACACGTACGTCCTCGTCGCCAACACCGGCGCCTCGCCGACGACGCTGCGTGCGACGCTGTTGCGCGAAGGCTCGCTGCCCTCGAGTGCCGACGTGCCCATCGCGGCGCGCGCGCGCCAGAACGTGAACGTGCCGAGCCTGTTCCCCCAGGCCTTCGGCACTCGCTTCGGCATGCTCGTGGAGTCCGCGCCAGGCGCGGCGGCCGCGCCGCTGGTCGTGGAGTGGGCGCACTACGCGGACGCGCCCGGCGTGCATTGGAGCGCTGGTGCGGCCGCGCTCGGCACGTGCGTGCCGTAACCACGAGGTCGAATAACCACCAGATCGAAATGCCGAAAATGCTGGAATGCTGGAATGTCGAGGGCAGTTTTCGAGATTGCGGCATCGCGGCGTTCCGGCATTGCGGCATCGCGGCATTCGCGGCTGTAGGCGTCGAGCTTGCTCGACGCACGTGTGTGCCCTCACAGTCAGGGGAGGGTCGGCTCTCCGAGCCCGGCCCTGCGGAACCGCTCGTCGACCTGTGGTGCCCGTCGACCTGACTTGTCCGCCGTAGCCGTGGCGGAGGTGGAAGGCTTCGGCTACGAAGACCCGCGGCCAGGTGTAGGCGTCGAGCTTGTTCGACGCGCGTGAGGCATCAGGCATCAGGCATGACCAATATGCTGCGCGCCACCGCCGACGGCCTCTTCTGCCCAGCGGGCCCATTCCACATCGATCCGGCTGGACCGGTCGACCTCGCCATCCTGACCCACGCGCATGCCGACCATGCGCGCCCGGGCTCGTCTCGCTACGTCTGCGCCGTACCCGGCCTGCCGGTACTGCGACGACGCCTCGGACCGGACGTGGCGATCGACGGCTGGACGTACGGCGAGAGGCAACGCATCGGCGACGTGGACGTCTCGTTGCACCCGGCGGGACACGTGGCTGGTTCGGCACAGGTGCGCGTGCACGACGGACGCGAGACGTGGGTCGTGTCGGGTGACTACAAACGCCAGCCCGACCCGACCTGCACGCCATTCGAGATCGTGCCGTGCGACACGTTCGTGAGTGAAGCGACCTTCGCGCTCCCGATCTATCGATGGCCGCCGGTCGAGGACGTGACCGCCGACCTGCGCACGTGGATCTCCGGCAACCGCGAGGCGGGTCGTCCCACGGTGCTCTACGCCTACAGCCTCGGCAAGGCACAGCGGGTGCTCGCCTTGCTCTGCGACAGCGGCCGGGCTCGGAGAGCCGGCCCTACCTTCTCGCTGGACGAGCCTGCGCTCGTGCACGGTGCCGTGGCGGGCATGGTCGATGCGTACCGGGATGCTGGAACGCCGCTGCCCGACGTCGAGGCCGTCCTCGACGAGACCAGGGGCGCGGCGACGCGCGGGCGGGTGATCATCGCGCCGCCGTCCGCGATCAACACGCCATGGCTGAAGCGGTTTCCCGATGCGGCCACCGCGATGCTGTCAGGCTGGATGCGCGTCAGGGGCGCCCGGCGGTGGAAGGGCGTGGATCGGGGCTTCGTGCTCTCCGACCATGCCGACTGGCCGGCGCTGCTCGACACGATCGAAGCAACCGGCGCGCGGCGGGTGCTCGCGACGCACGGGTACGCCGACGTGCTCGCACGCGCGTGTGCGGAGCGCGGCCTCGATGCCGGTGTGATCGACGCCTGCGTGCACGGCGAGGAGGCGTAAGCCGAGTGCAACGCTTCTCCGCACTCTACGCCACACTCGACCGCACGTTGTCCACCAACGCCAAGGTGGCGGCTCTCGAGGCCTACTTCAGGGAGGCGCCACCGCAGGACGCCGCGTGGACGGTCTTCTTCCTGGCGGGCCGGCGCCTGTTGCGGCTGTTGCCGACGAAGCTGCTGCGCGAGTGGACGCAGGACACGACGGGCATCGCGCCATGGCTGCTCCACGAGTCGTACGCGGCGGTCGGGGATTTCGCCGAGACGCTGGCGCTGCTCCTCGATGGCGTGCCCGCGGAGGGTGACGAGCGCACCGTCCCGCTGCACGTCTGGATCGAGGAGCGGCTCGAGGGCCTGCGTGCGAAGCCGCCCGACGCGCAACGCGAGGATGTCGTGCGCTGGTGGCGCGCCTTGCCGTCGTTCGAGCGGTACCTGCTCAACAAGCTGCTGACCGGTGAGATGCGGGTCGGAGTCTCGCAGACGCTGGTGGTTCGGGCGCTGGCGGCAGTCGCAGGCGTCGGAACCGACGTCATGACCCTCCGGCTGATGGGCCAGTGGAGCCCATCGGCGCAGGCGTTCGCTGCGCTGATGGCGCCAGATGGATTGGCCGACGAGACGTCGCGGCCTTACCCGTTCTGCCTGGCGTACCCGCTGGAGCAGGGCGTGGAGTCGCTCGGGCCTCGTGCGGACTGGCAGGCAGAGTGGAAATGGGACGGCATTCGCGCGCAGCTGATCAGACGCGCCGGCCACACCTACCTCTGGTCGCGCGGTGAAGAAGTGATCACGGCACGGTTCCCCGAGGTCGTCTCGGCAGCGGCGGCGCTTCCCGATGGCACAGTGCTCGACGGCGAGGTGCTCGCGTGGGACGGCGATGGGCCCCTGCCCTTCGCGCGGCTGCAGCTCCGCATCGGCCGCCAGAATCTCACCCGGCAGGCCCTGGCCAGTGCCCCTGCCGCATTCATGGCGTACGACCTGCTCGAGGACGACGGCCGCGACGTGCGTGCGATGCCCTTGGCGGAACGGCGGCTCCGCCTCGAGGCACTCATCGCGCGGCATGCTCCGGGCCTGCGGCTGTCGCCCATCGTCACGGAACCCGACTGGGAGGCACTCGGCACGCTGCGGCAGGAGTCACGGACGCGAGGCGTCGAAGGCTACATGCTCAAGCGACTCGACTCGGCATACGGCACCGGACGCCGCAAGGGCGACTGGTGGAAATGGAAGGTCGACCCCTTCTCGGTCGATGCAGTGCTGGTGTACGCGCAGCCGGGTAACGGCCGGCGGGCGACGCTGTTCACCGACTACACGTTCGCGCTGTGGAAGGACGGTGAACTGGTCCCGGTGGCGAAGGCCTACTCGGGACTCTCGAACGAGGAAATCGAACAGGTGGATCGCTGGGTGCGGGCGAACACGCTCGAGAAGTTCGGGCCGGTGCGTCGCGTCACTCCGGCGCTGGTGTTCGAGGTCGCGTTCGAGAACGTCCAGCGATCGACCCGCCACAAGAGCGGCGTCGCCGTCCGCTTCCCCCGCATCGCGCGCTGGCGCAAGGACAAGGGGGCACAGGACGCCGACCACATCCAGGCCTTGATCGATCTCATAAGGGCCACGTAATGCCCATCGGCCATCGGCCTTCGGCCTTCGAAGATTCAGCGTTCGGCGTTCAGCGTTCAGCGTTCAGCGTTCAGCGTTCAGCGTTCGTCACGATGTCTGTTTGATCAGCTCCAGCTCGATCGTGACCTTGACGTCGTCGCCGACGACGTAGCCACCGCCGTCCATCGTGCGGCTCCAGCTGACACCGAAGTCGTGACGGTTGAGCGTGGTGGTCGCAGTGGCGCCCACGCGCTGGCTTCCCTGGGCGTTCACCGGAGCGGTGGGGCCCTCGACGTCGAGCACGACTTCCTTCGTCTTGCCGCGCATCGTCAGGTCGCCGATCAGCTTGAACTTGCCCGGGCCGACGACTTCGGCTCGCTTGCTCTTGAAGGTGATCGTCGGGAAGCCGGCTGCGTCGAAGAAGTCCGGAGTCTTGAGGTGCGCGTCGCGCTTCTCGTTGTCGGTCGTGATGGTGGTCGCGTCGATGGTCGTGTCCACCTGCGCGGCGGCGACGTTCTGGCCGTCGTACACGATGGTACCCTCGACCTTGCCGAAGCGGCCGTGGACGTTGCTGACCATCATGTGCTTGACGGTGAACGAGGCGCTCGAGTGCGCGCTGTCGATTTTCCAGGTCTGCGCGGTGGCAGGGAGGGCGGCGACAACAAGGGCGGCGCCGGCAAGGACGAGGCGGCTGAACATGGGAGGGCTCCTGAGACTGCAACCGGTGCCCAACCGCCAGTGGGCGGAGGGTTCCCGGGACGGGTTTCCGATCGAGCCGGTTGCGACCGCGCCTGCGGCCTACCGGGTTGCCGTGTATACGCCGTACGGCAGATGCGCGTTACAACACGCATCCTAATACGTGTTACCACACGGAATCAAGTCCCGTCTGCTCCAGGATCCGGACCAGGCCCTCGAACCCCATCCGATCCGCTTCGGTGAACCGCCCTATCCGGGGACTATCCAGGTCCAGGACGCCAATCACACGCCCGGCGTGCCTGATCGGCACCACCAACTCGGATCGGGATGCCCCATCGCACGCGATGTGTCCGGGGAACGCATGCACATCCTCCACGAGCACCGACGCGCCGCGCGCGACCGCGGTGCCGCAGACGCCCTTGCCGACGGAAATACGCACACACGCCGGCTTGCCCTGGAACGGCCCGAGCACCAGTTCGTTCTCGCGCCGACGCAGGTAGAATCCAGCCCAGTTCAACTCAGGAGCGGTGTGCCAGATGAGCGCGGCAGCGTTGGCCAGGTTCGCAATCGCGTCGCGTTCGTCGCCGACCAGTGCCTCGAGCTGTGCACGCAATTCCGAGTAAAAGGCCTCAGGATCGGCGCTGAGCATGGGGACATGGACCATGTGTCCAGCATACCGATGAATCCCTGGTACGGAACTGGTCCAATCGTCATGTCAGATGTCCACCGGGTGCCGGCGTCGATTCACCGATGACGACGAACGGACGCGGACGGCTCGCGTATGAAAGCCACGTTGGAGCCGGCACGACGCCGCGCCGCCGACACCCTCGAGAAATTGCGTGAACGACCTCCGAACCGATCTCGCCGCCCTGAAACTCGACCGCGACAGCCGCGGCGCCGCGGTGCGCTCGCCAGGTCGCTGGGTGGCATTGGTGCTCGTCCTGCTGGCTGCCGGCGGTGGCTGGTGGTACTGGAACCGCCCCGTTATCGCCCATGTCAAGACGACAGCCGTCGTCGCCAGGGGCGGCGGAGCCGGTTCTCCCGATGACGCGGTGCTGAACGCGTCCGGGTACGTCACCGCTCGGCGGCGCGCAACCGTCTCCTCACGGATCACGGGCAAGGTGGTCTCGGTGCATGTCGAGGAAGGCATGGCCGTGAGGCAGGGACAGGTGCTCGCCCGCCTCGAGGACTCCACGGCACGCGCGATGCTGCAACTGGCCGAAGCGCAGCTCGCCTCGGCCCGCAACCAGTTGCTCGAGACGGAGGTGCGGATCCGCGAGGCCGAACTCGCGCTCGGCCGCCAGCAGCGGCTCGAGAAGGAAGGCGTCGTGCCGGCAGCCGATCTGGACACGGCCAACGCCCAGGTCGATGCGCTGCGCGCGCGATTGCAGGCGGCACGTACCGACGTCAACGTCGCCGAGCAGCAGGTGGCCCTGCGCCACACCGACATGGACGACACGGTCATCCGTGCGCCGTTCAGCGGCATGGCCGTCTCCAAGGACGCGCAGCCCGGGGAGATGATCTCGCCGGTGTCGGCCGGCGGCGGCTTCACCCGCACCGGCATCTGCACCATCGTCGACATGACCTCGCTCGAGATCGAGGTCGACGTCAACGAGAGCTACATCACGCGCGTGTCCGACCGGCAGCCGGTGCGCGCCGTCCTCGATGCGTATCCGGACTGGTCGGTTCCGGCGCACGTGATCACGACGGTGCCGACGGCCGATCGGCAGAAGGCAACCGTGCTGGTCCGCATCGGTTTCGACGCGCTCGACCCGCGCCTGTTGCCTGACATGGGCGTCAAGGTCACGTTCCTGAAAGCCGCCCCTGTGGCGTCGGAAACCGCCCAGGCACCGACGCTCTGGGTGCCGACCGGCGCCGTCCGCCGCGAGGGTGGCGCCGCGCCCTTCGTCTTCGTCGCTGCCGGCGGCCGCGCAGTGCGCCGTTCGATCCAGGTCGGCCGCACCAGCGGCACCGACACCCAGGTCACGAGCGGCATCGCGGCCGGCGATCGCGTCATCGTCGATGCTCCCGCCACGCTCGCGGACGGCTCGTCCATCGAGGAAGCCAGACCATGAATGCTCCCACCTCCGCCGCATCGCTCGTGAAGGTCCGACAGCTGCAGAAAACCTATCGTCGCGGCAGCGAGCGCATCGAGGTGCTGCAAGGGGTCGACCTGGAAATCGCGCAGGGCGAGTTCCTCGCGCTGATGGGACCGTCGGGTTCCGGCAAGACCACCCTGCTGAACCTGCTCGGCGGCCTGGATCAACCGACCGGCGGCAGCATCGACATCGGTGGCGAGCGGATCGATCAGCTGTCGTCGGGCGCGCTGGCCCGTTGGCGCGCGTCGCACATCGGCTTCGTGTTCCAGCTGTACAACCTGCTGCCGGTGCTGACCGCACAGCGCAACGTGGAACTGCCGCTGCTGCTCACGCGGCTGTCCGCGGCCGAGCGACGCAAGCGTGCCAGCATCGCGCTGTCGGTGGTCGGGCTCGGCGATCGAGCGAGGCACTACCCGCGGCAGCTGTCAGGCGGCCAGGAACAGCGCGTCGGTATTGCCCGTGCCATCGTCACGGACCCCACCCTGCTGCTCTGCGACGAGCCGACCGGCGACCTCGATCGCAAGGCAGGCGACGAGATCCTCGAACTGCTCAAGGCGCTCAACCGTGACCACGGCAAGACGATTGTGATGGTCACGCACGACCCGCACGCGGCCGCCTGCGCGTCGCGCCTGGTGCACCTCGAGAAGGGGCAGCTCGTGACAGAGGTGACGGCATGAAATTCCTGCCGCTCGTCTGGCGCAGCCTGATGCGCCGCAAGTTGCGGACGCTGTTCACGGCGCTGTCGATCGTCGTCGCCTTCGTGCTGTTCGGCGCGTTGATGGCGCTCAAGGCGGCGTTCAGTTTGGGCGTGGACCTCGCCGGACAGGATCGGCTGGTGATGATCCAGAAGGTCTCGTTCATCCAGCCGCTGCCGCGCAGCTATCAGGGCCGGATTGCGGCCAGCCCCGGGGTGACGACGGTCACGCATCAGAGCTGGTTCGGCGGCATCTACCAGGACCCGAAGAACTTCTTCGCGCAGTTCGCGGTGGAGCCGGAGCCATTTCTGCAGATGTACCCCGCGTTCGTGCTCTCCGCCGATCGCAAGCAAGCGTGGTATGCCAATCGCACAGGCGCCATCGTCGGTCGCTCCCTCGCGGACCGGTTCGGCTGGAAGGTCGGTGATCGCGTGCCGCTCCAGGCGACGATCTTCCGTAAGCCAGACGAATCACCCTGGACGTTTACCATCGAGGGCATCTACGAGGCGGGTGCGCAGGGCACCGACACGACCCAGTTCCTCTTCCACTATGACTACCTGAACGAGACACGCACCATCCTCAAGGACGAGGTCGGGTGGTACGTCATCCGTGTGAGCGATCCGCAACAGTCCGATGCGGTGGCGGGTCGGCTCGACGCCATGTTCGCCAACTCCTCGGCGGAGACCAAGACGTCCACCGAGAAGGCCTTCGTGCAGGCGTTCGCCAAGCAGATCGGCGACATCGGCAGCATCCTGATGGCCATCCTCGCGGCGGTGCTGTTCACCATGCTGCTGGTTGCCGCCAACACCATGGGACAGGCCGTCCGCGAGCGCACCAACGAACTGGCGGTGATGAAGACGCTCGGCTTCACCGATGGCCAACTGCTCGGCCTCGTGTTGCTGGAGTCGGTGCTGCTGGCACTGGTGGGCGGCGGCACGGGACTGTTCCTGGCGTGGGCGATCACGCAGCGCGGCGATCCCACGGGCGGGCTGCTGCCGGCGCTCGTCCTGCCCACACGCGACCTCGTGCTCGGGGTCGGTCTCATCCTGCTGGTGGGCGTGGCGGCCGGTGTGCTCCCTGCCTGGCAGGCCAGCCGGCTCCGCATTGTCGATGCGCTTCGGCGCCAGGGGTGATCATCATGCAGGCACTGTCCCAGATACTTGCCATCACCCTGGTCAACATCCGCAGCATCCCGCAACGCCTCGGCTCGTCGGTCGTCGCCATCGTCGGCATCGCGGGCGTGGTCGTCGTGTTCGTCTCGGTGCTGTCGATCGCGCAGGGCTTCCGTGCCGCCATGACGACGGCCGGTGACCCGCGCACCGCGATCGTCCTGCGCTCGGGCACAGACTCGGAGATGTCGAGCGGCCTGTCGCGCGAGCAGACGCAGATCGTGAAGGACGCGCCAGGCCTGACACGAGGAGCGGACGGGCCGATTGCGTCGGCCGAGCTGTTCGTCATCGTCAATCATCCGAAACGATCGACGGGGACCGACGCCAACGTGCCGCTCCGGGGTGTCGAGTCGGGCGCCTTCGCCGTGCGCCCTCGTCTCAAGCTCGTGGAGGGCCGACGATTCGAGCCGGGCCGAAACGAGATCATCGTCGGACGTGCTGCCGCCGGCCAGTTCGCCGGGCTCGCGGTAGGCAACGACGTCCGCTGGGGGGAGAACGCCTGGAAAGTCGTCGGCATCTTCGAGGCCGACGGGGCCATCTCCGAATCAGAGCTCTGGTGCGACGCGAAGGTCCTGCAGGGCGCGTACAGACGGGGTGACTCGTTCCAGTCCGTGTACGTCCAGCTCGAGCGCGAGGACTCGCTGGAGTCGTTCAGGACAGCACTGGCCGGCGATCCGCGGCTCAATGTGATGGTGGAGCGTGAGACGGACTACCTCGCCGCCCAGTCGACCGTGCTCCAGACGCTGATCAGGACGGTCGGCTTCGTCGTCGCGGCCCTGATGGCGATCGGCGCGGTGTTTGGCGCCATCAACACGATGTACAACGCGGTGGCCAGTCGCACGCGCGAGATCGCCACGCTGCGGGCACTCGGCTTCGGGGCCCTTTCGATTGTCACGTCGGTGATGGCCGAGTCGGCAGTCCTCGCCCTGCTCGGCGGCGTGCTCGGCGGCGTCCTCGCCTGGGTGCTCTTCGACGGCTACCGTACGTCGACGATGAACTTCCAGTCGTTCAGCCAGGTGGCGTTCGCGTTCCGCGTGACGCCGACGCTGCTCGTGCAGGGTCTCGTCTGCGCCCTGGTGATGGGACTGATCGGCGGTATCCTCCCCGCCATCCGCGCCGCGCGCCTCCCGATCGTCAACGCGCTGCGGGAGTTGTAGCCGCCGGACTTGTCCGGCGGTCACCGCGCGTCGGACAAGTCCGACGCCTACACACCGGCCTTCGGCAATCGGCCGTCGGCCTTCGCGACTGCGTTCGGCGTTCGACGTTCGGCGTTCTTTGGGTAGGGCCGGCTCTCCTTGGGCGCCGAAGCGCGATGCGCGAAGGTGGCCGAGCCCGGCCCATCGTTCGACCTTCGCTTCGGCGTTCGGCGTTCGCGCCATGCGCGTCGACCTGAAGGTCGACGCCTACAGTCTATCTTCCGCTGGAGAGAGCCCTCAGACGGAAGGTTCTTGCGATGGGTAACGACGACTCGTAGCGGTCGACCTTCAGGTCGACCGTCGATGCCGAGGTCGACGGCAAGTGCTGCCGCGTCGGCGTTCGGCGTTCAGCGTTCGACGTTCTGTCAAAATGCCGCCTTGGACTATCATCCGCGCACCGGGAGGCCCCATGAAGCGACGTGAGTTCCTGGCCACGACCGGCGCGGTCGCCGCGGCATCTCTTGCCGGACTGGCCGCGGCGCCGGCACGACAACGACTCCTCTATATCGCCCAGCCGGGCATCAGGAACTACCAGCAGTACGGCGGCGTCGGCGTGCTGGTCTACGACATCGACCGTGACTACGCGTTCGTGAGGCGCATCCCCACGTGGGCCGCAGCGCCGGGCAAGGAAGTCGAGAACGTGAAGGGTGTGGCGGCGAGCGCGGCGACCGGACGCCTCTGGGTCACCACGATCAGCCGCCTGCTCTGCATCGATCTCGCGACCGACACGATCGCGTGGGACGTCGCGCCCGCCGGCGGTTGCGACCGGCTGTCGGCATCGCCAGACGGCCGCACACTCTACGTGCCGTCCTTCGAGGGCCCGCACTGGAACGTCATCGACGGACTGACGGGCGAGACGCGCACCTCGATCATCGTCAACTCCGGAGCGCACAACACGCTCTATGCGCCGGACGGCGCGCGCGTGTACCTGGCAGGCCTCAAGTCGCCGTACCTGAACGTCGCTGATTCAGCCACGCATGCCGTGACGAGCAAGGTCGGCCCGTTCTCGGCGTCCATCCGACCGTTCACCGTCGACGCCGCGCGCGGGCTGGCCTACGTCAACGTCAACGAACGACTCGGGTTCGAAATTGGCGACCTTCGGACCGGTGCGGTGCTGCACAAGGTCGACGTCACCGGCTACCAGAAGGGCCCGGTCGCGCGACACGCCTGCCCGAGCCACGGCATCGGCGTCACACCGGACGGCAAGGAAATCTGGCTCTGCGACGGCCACAACCTTGCGATGCACGTATTCGACGCGACGGTGATGCCGCCGAAGCAGATCGCAACCGTCAAGGTGCGCGATCAGCCAGGCTGGATCACCTTCAGCCTTGACGGCCGCCACGCCTGGCCGTCGACGGGCGAAGTCGTCGACGTGAAGACGAAGCAGATCGTCAAGAGCCTGCAGGACGAGACAGGCCGCCAGATCGGCAGCGAGAAACTGCTCGAGATAGACGTCGAGGGAACCAAGCCGGTGGCCGCCGGAAACTCCTTCGGCGTGGGTGTGCGGAGTTCCTGAACCAGCAAGTTCCGTCGACCTGAAGGTCGACGACTACGAAAAACCCCATCGGAAAAGAAAGGCCTTCAAGGACTTGAATCCCTGAAGGCCTTTCCCCTTCGTCCTTCGATTCTGCCTTTCCGTCTTTTCGCCCTTTTCGCCCTTCTTCCTTTTCCTAGAAGAAGTACTTGGCGACGAGCTGAATGACCCGGGGGTCACCGATCGTGCTGGTGATCGTACCGAACGTCTGGTTCTGGATGTTGCGATCCGGCGGACCGAAGTTCGGGTGGTTCAGCAGGTTGTACGCCTCGCCGCGCACCTGGATGTACTGGCGCCCGAAGGTGACGAACCGCTTGGACAGCGAGAAGTCCACGTTCCAGTACTTCGGGGCGCGCGCGACACCAACGCCTGCGTTGCCGAATGTGCCGAGCGCGGGCGACTGGAACGCCGATCGGTTTAACCACATGTTGATGTTCTGATCGGCCGGGACGGGATCGCCGATCAGGTCCGGGAATGGCACAGCCCTGGTCGTTTGGAGTGACGGATTGGCCGCAGTGGTGCCGTCCTGCACCGTGATCGGGTACCCGGAGTGCGCCGTGAAGGCGAAGCTGGCGTCCCAGCCTCCGACCACCCAGTCGAGCGGCTTGCTGATCGACGAGCCATGGGCGCGGTCGCGGCCAAACGGCACCTGGTAGCTGCCCGCCATCGAAAAGATGTGCCTGGCGTCGAAGAACGCCGGGCCGTAGTTGGCCTCGATGTCGTAGCTGTTGACCGGGTAGGCGCTTTCCGCCGCCACGCCGCCCGAACCGTAGTACCCGAGGTTGTTCGAATTGGCCCGGCCCAGGGTGTAGTTGGCCACGAAATCGAGACCTGCGGTCAGGCGCTGCCGGAACGTCGTCTGCAGTGAGTGGTAGTCACTGCGGCCGCGCGACGCCGTGGTGCTGATGCTGTTGATCAGCGGGTTGAAGACGAACAGGGGGCGACGCTGCTGCAGCGGGAGCCACGTGCTCGCGGGACCGGTACCGGGGAGAGCCTGGTTGCCATCGATCGGCGTCACCAGGTGGGTCGACTTGTTGCCGACGTAGCCGATGTTGATCGAGGCGCGCGATGTCAGCAGGTACTCAGCAAAGGCGTTCCACTGCTGGGTGAACTGCGGCCGCAGGTTCGGGTCCCACGCCCTCAGCTGGCCCGAGGGCCGGTCGAGCGCCTGCAGGCCTTCGAAGCCGGTCGAGATCGTGCCGGACGGACCGCTCGGGCCGACCCAGTCAACCTGCGACTCGAAGAAGAACGGGGGGTTCAGCGGCAGGCGCAGGTTCGCGCCGGTGCCTTCCATGTACTGGGTGATGCCGTAGCCGCCGCGGAAGACCCACTTCTCCCCGGCCCTGTAAGCGGCGCCGAGACGCGGCTCCCAGCCGTTGTAATACGGCTCATACAGGGCACGGCTGTTGCCGTTCTGTCCGGCAAGCAGCTGCTCGGCATTGGTCAGGTCGAAGTTGGCCTGGCGATCGTCCTTCTCAACCAGCGGCGACGTGTAGCCCCATCGCATGGCGAGGTTCAACGTCAGGTTGTCGGTGATCTTGTAGTCGTCGGCCACATAGAGCGCGGTGCGATCCTGCAGCTGCGTCCACGCGTCGGTGAGCGAACCGCGGCCCTTGCTCGAGACGTAGTCGAGCAGGAAGTCGGCAAACGGGGCGCCACCCGTGCTGGCGCCCACTGCGCGGGTGAATGTGCCGCCGTAGCCGATGTAGCCCAACACGCCGTTGTTGCCGGCGTAGTAGCGCTCCATCACGTAATGGTTCCACGACCCGCCGAACTTCAGCGTGTGCCGGCCCTTCAGCCAGGTGAGACGCTCGTTGATCTGCAACACGCCGTTGTTGGTGTTGCTCGCGCCGCCGAGCGTGCCGATGTTGGTCACGTTGTTGCCCATGAGAACTTGGGTGAGACCGGGTATCGGCTGACTGCCACCGATGCCAAGCTGGTTGTTCAACGACCCGAGTCCACGCAGATCAAGTGGCACGTTGTTGAACGAGTTGTCGTTGTACCCGACGAGTAGGTCATTGACGATGTTGGCCCCGAAGATGCGGTTCCAGTTGCCGGCCACGCTCCAGAACGGGTTTTCGCTGATCGACCCGTACAGCAACGGCATGGCCGTCTCTTCGGTCTCGGACAAGTGCGTCTGCTTCGAGTAGCGCACGTAGATCTTGTCATTGGTCGACGCGTTCCAGTCGATCTTGGCGTCGAACTGGTTCGTCCGCTCGGAGGACGCGGCCTTGCCGAGGTAGTTGTTGCGGAAGTCCGACATCGCGCGCGTGACATTGGCCCGCGGGTACAGGGCCTCGTTCGCGAGCAGGTTCCGGGCGAACTGGCTGAACCGGCTCGTCGGGATCTGGTTGTTCGGGAACGGCTGGTTCGTGAGCGGATCGTAGATGACGATGCCCGGCAGCAGGCTGCTCAGGTCGCCGTTGCGCCACGGATCCGGGATGACGGTCGTGAACGAGTCGGCAGGCGGGGCCTCCTGCCGTCCGCCCTGGTAGTCGGCGAAGAAGAACAGCTTGCCCTTCGCGATCGGGCCGCCGACGGTGCCGCCGAAGATGTCGCGCGAGAACTCGGACTTCCGGCCGCCGGCCCTATTGGTCGCCCACGGCGTCGCCGCGAGTTCGTTGTCGCGCCAGTAGTAGAAGCCGTTGCCGCTGACGCTGTTGGTCCCAGACTTGAGCACCATGTTGATGATGGCGCCGGCGACGTTGCCCTGCTCGGGCGAGTAGTTGTTCGTCTCGACGCTGACCTGCTCCACCGCGTCCGGGCTCGGCTGGTAGGCAATCAGGTTGTCGATGGCGTCGTTCATGTCCACGCCGTCGAGCATGAAGTTGTTGGCCTGCTCGCGCTGCCCGTTGACGAACGGACGTCCGCCGCCCGTGTTCTTCAGGCTGTTGAACGACGATGGATTCGGCGTGGTCACACCGCTCGTGTACAGCGCTGCTGTTGACAGGTTGCGTCCCTGAATCGGCAGCTTCTCCACCTGCTCGCGGTCCAACTTGCCGCCGACGACGGCGTTCTCGGTCTGCAGGATGGCGCTGGTGGCGGTCACCTCGACCGACTCCGTGAGACTCCCGACCTCGAGCGCGGCGTCGATACGTGCCGTCTGGCCAGCCGAAAGCGAGGCACTGACGGTCACGGCCTTGAAGCCCTGCAACTCGACCTTCACCTGGTAGGTGCCGATCGGCAGGGCGTTGATGGTGTAGACGCCCGCCTCGTTGCTCACACCCGTGTACGGCACGCTGGTTGCCGTGTTGGTCGCCGTGACCATGACACCTGGCACTGCTGCGCCCTGGGTATCCGTGACGATGCCGGTGATGGTTGCCAGGCCCGACTGTGCCCACGCCGCCGCGTTCGTGGCGGCGACAAGACATAGCGCGATTAGCAATCGCGTCCCGGATCCGCTGAAGAATCCACTCATACGCGTGACCCCCTGTTGTGACTGAACGATGACGAAGGGTAGTGAAGACTCGACAGAACTTCAAGCCGCGCGGTGTGAGCCGGCCGATATGAGATGGGATTTTCCGCGCCGTTGACCTACTCTGCCGTCATGAAGGGCGAGACCGCCGTCGTCGTCGAAGCGCACGGACACCTGATCGACTCCGGATTATTGAATACGATCTTCGATGCGGTGATCGCGCACGAAGGCGCATTCGAGGTGCAAAAGTTCGAGATCGGTCGCACCAACAACGACGTCTCCGAGCTCGTTCTTCGGGTTTCTGCATTTTCGTCCGAGCAGTTGGATCGCATTCTCGAGGCGTTGTTGCCGCTCGGATGCGCCCCGGTCGTGCAAACCGACGCCGTTGTCCGAGAGGCGGACATGGACGGCGCCGTGCCGGAAGATTTCTACTCGACGACCAATCACCGCACGACCGTGCGCGTCGACGGTCGATGGCTCGATGTCCAGCAGCAACGCATGGACGCCATCGTCGTCGTCAGCGCGGACAACGCGCGCGCGACCTGCCGCAAGCTGCGCGACGTCCGCCGCGGCGACCGGGTGGTCTGCGGCACCGACGGCATCCGCATCGTCCCCGAGTTCCAGGAGCGCGATCGGCAGCACTTCGCCTTCATGGCCAACGACATCTCGTCGGAGCGGCGCGTGGAAGCCACCGTGGCGCGCATCGCCCACGTGATGCGCGACGTGCGGGCGCGCGGCGGACGCATCGTGTTCGTGGCCGGTCCGGTGGTGGTGCACACCGGTGGCGCTCCCTATTTCTCCGAGCTGATTCGAACCGGCTGGGTGGACGCGCTGCTGGCCGGCAACGCGATCGCGGTGCACGACATCGAGTCGTGCTTCTTCGGGACCTCCCTCGGTGTGGACCTCGCCCAGGGCGTGCCGGTCCACGAGGGACACAAGCACCACATGAAAGCGATCAACCGGGTCAACCGCGCCGGCGGCATCGTCCCGGCCGTCGAGTCCGGGGTACTCACGAGCGGCGTGATGTACGACCTGGTCACGCACCGGGTGCCCTTCGTGCTCGCCGGCAGCATCCGCGACGACGGGCCGCTGCGCGACACGGTGATGGACCTCATCGAGGCGCAGGAGCGCTATGCGGCGCTGCTCGAAGGCGCCGGCCTGGTGGTGATGCTCTCGTCGATGCTGCATGCCATCGGCGTCGGCAACATGCTGCCGTCATGGGTCAAGGTCGTGTGCGTCGACATCAACCCCGCCGTCGTCACCAAGCTATCCGATCGCGGCTCTGCGCAGACGGTAGGCGTTGTCACCGACGTCGGCCTGTTCCTCAAGCAGCTCGCGCTGCAACTTGCGCCGGGCGGCTAAACAGCTTCAGGTCTCAGGACTCAGGTCTCAGGAGTCAGGACTCAGGTCTCAGGCAACCACACCCTCAATGTCGATCTTCCTTGAGACCTGAGACTTGAGACTTGAGACTTGAGATCGGCGGTAGCAGCTACGCCTCGTCGAAGAACTCCTCGTCGGCGTAGCACCAGGCCCAGTGTTCGCCGCGCTCGAGCGAGCGCACGAGCGGATGCTGCGTATCGTGGAAGTGCTGCGTCGCGTGCTTGTTTCTCGACGAATCGCAGCAACCGACGTGACCGCACACGAGGCACAGGCGCAGGTGCACCCATGTGTCGCCGCTCTTCAGGCACTCCTCGCAGCCATTGTTGCGCGGGGACGGATGCGTGTCCTGGTCACGATGCCGGCACGTGATCGCCACTGGCGTTCTCCTCGTTTGCGACGCTTCCAATCGGCAACCGCACCTGCATCACCGTATCCCCGGGTTCCGAATGCAACACGCGGACCGCCCCCTGGTGCCGCTGGGCGATGCCGCGGACGATGTCGAGGCCGAGGCCGGTGCCTTCGCCCTGCGGCTTGGTGGTGAAGAACGGCTCGAATACCTGGCGCTGGATCTCCTTCGGGATGCCTGGTCCGCTGTCACCGATCTGGACCACGAGCGTCTCATTGTCACGGGCAGCCCGAACGCGCAGCGTGCCGCTCTCCTGCATGGCGTCGAGGGCGTTGTCGATCAGGTTGGTCCACATCTGGGTCAACTCGCCTGCGTTGGCCTGGATCGACGGCAGGTCTTCCTGGTAGTCCCGCTCGACGGTCACGCCGTGCTTCAGCCGCGGCGTGAACACCGTCAGCGTCCGATCGAGGCTCGAGCGCACGTCCACCGTCTGGGTCGGCGCCTGGTCGCGGTAGGCGTACTCCTTGATCGCCCCGACAAGATCGGCAATGCGCGTCGTCGCCTTCTCGATGTCGTCGACGAGCGACCGGGCCCGCCACGCCATTGTGATCCGCACCAGCAGGGACGCGACCTCACTCTGGGGGATGCCTGCGACAAGTTGCGTGACCTCGTTGGCGTCCAGGCCGGCATCGGCAAGCGCGGTCAATGCATCCCGGGGAACATCGAGGCCGGCCGATTTCGACCACTGGCGCAAGCCGCGTTCGCGATCCGACCGGTCGAGCGGATCGCCCGGCGTGTCGGTCACCATCAGCCGCTCGGCCAGCGACGACGCCGCGGCACCCGCCGCGTGCGCCTGCAACTCGGTGAGCAGCGTACAGAGCTGTGCGGCCGCCCGCTGCACCGCGGACGCCGGATTATTGAGCTCGTGCGCGAGGCCTGCCGAGAGCTTCCCGAGCGCCATCAGCTTCTCGCGGTGGGTCTCGTGGACCGCGAACTCCCGGATGCGGTCGGCCATCATCCACACGAGCCGCTCGGCCACCGACGGCAACTCGCGCAACAGGTCTGGAAAATGCCGCTTGTGCAGGAACGCGACGCGGCTGGGTCGTGTCGCCCGGGCGGTCGCGCGCAGGACGGTCATCCGCGAGTACGGCAGCAAGCCCGACACGTCGCCCTCGTGCACGAAGAGGAAGGGCTCGTTCGTGCCCGAGACCACGACCTGGAGCTCGCCAGAAAGCATCGCGATCATGCGGTCTGCCACCGCCCCCACCTCGAACAGGGTGTGGCCCACCTCGAAGTGGGCCTCCTCCATCCGCTCCGCGAGCCATTGCCGCTGTGCGTCGTCCAACCCGTCGAAGACACGAACGCGACGCAAGGCGTCGACGAGCGGCTCGGCTTGCGGATCACTCATGTCACTTCCCCGCGAGGTACTGGTGCACGAACTGGATGGCCACGGCCCCCTCACCCACACCCGACGCCACCCGCTTCACCGAACCGCAGCGGACGTCACCGGCCGCAAACACGCCGGGCACGCACGTCTCGAGCAGCCAGGGCTCCCTGGAACGAGGCCAGCCCTTGACGCGTGTCGTCCCGTCGATGCGCGGCAGGTCCGGACCCGTGCGGATGTAGCCATGAGCATCGCGCGCAACGACGTCGCCGAGCCACTCCGTATCGGGGGCCGCGCCGATCATCACGTAGAGGGAGGTCGCCTCCACCTTGCGCCGGCCCTCGCCGCTTGGTGACGCGAGTTCGAGGCAGCGGAGGCGGTCGTCGCCATCGGCGCCGACCACGCAGGTGTTGGTCGACACCTCGATCTTGTCGTGCGCCTCGATGTTCCGGATCAGGTATTCGGACATCGAGGCGGCCAGGTCCGGCCCACGCACGAGCATCACGACCTTGTGGGCGTACTCAGCGAAGTTGAGCGCCGCCTGGCCCGCGGAGTTCGCACCGCCGACGATGTGCACCGTCTCGTCCTGGCAGGTGCGCGCCTCGGCCATCGAGGCGCCGTAGTAGACACCGGCCCCTGTGAACCGATCGAGGTCGTCGACGCCGGAGAGCTTGCGCCACTGCACGCCCATCGCGAGGACGACCGTGTCGGCCTGGACCTTGCTGCCATCGGCGAAGGTCAGGACCTTGTACTCGTTGTCGACGTCCAGGGCGGTCACCGCCTGCGGACTCACGATCTCGACCTTGAACCGGCGCGCCTGCGTCACCGCTCGATTGGCAAGATCACGCCCCGAGAGGCCTTCCGGAAATCCGAGGTAATTCTCGATGCGGGCGCTGAGACCCGCCTGCCCGCCAGGCGCATCGCGATCGAGCAGCAACGTCTTCAGGCCTTCGGATGCGCCGTAGACGCTCGACGTCAGGCCGGCAGGACCGGCGCCCACCACCACGAGGTGGTACCGCTCGAACTCGGCGCGCGTCTGCAAGTGCACGTGCCGGGCCAGGTCCGTCGTCGTCGGATGCTCGAGCCGCTGGCCGTCCTCGGTCACCACGAACGGCAGCGGCGGCATCGTGTTGCCCGCCATGGTCCGCAGGGCTTCCTGGCCTTCGGCGGTGGCCGTGTCGTGGTAGTGGAAGGGCACCCGGTTACGCGAGAGGAACTCTCGCAGTTCGTAGCACTGTTTCGACCAACGATCACCGAACAGTTCGGTGAGGTGGCTCTCGGCGCGGAACTCGGCGCGCCAGACGGCCAGGAGATCGTCGATCGGCGAGAAAAGTTCGGTCGGGTTCCAGGGCTTGGTGAGGTACAGATCCAGTCGCGCCCGGTTCACGCCGCGGATCGCCACGTCGGTGTCGGCGTAGGCGGTGAGCAGGACTCGCTTGGTGTCTGGCGAGATCTCGCGGACCTTCGTGAGCAGGTCGACACCGCTCATCCCCGGCATGCGCTCATCCGAGAGGACCAGCGCAATCGGTTGCCGGCGCCCCTGCAGGCGGCCGATCAGGTCGATCGCCGCCGTCCCCGAACCGGTGGCCATGACCTCGTACTGACGGTCCACAGGGATGTCGTCATCGTCGTAGTGCTGGCGCAGGTCGCGTTCGAGCGCCGCGCGCACCGCGGGATCGTCGTCAACGGCAAGAAGGACTGGAGTGGGCATGTGGGGACAGGTCCCCACATGCTACCGCGCCGGTGTGGCTGGCCCACCCGTTCGGCGGGGAGGCCTCAAACACGGGTACCGGGTACCGGGTACCGGGTACCGGGTACCGGGATTCGCCGAAGGTAGCGTCGGGCTGTCCCAGCCCGACGTGACCGTCCAATCGATCTTTCGACGGTCAGCGGTCGACGGCGCCGGATGCCAATCACCGCCGACCCGTTCGCCGCGAGGAGCCACGTCGCCGGTTCCGGCACGGCCGTGGACGTCTGGCGCACGATGACCTCGAACGTCTCGTCGTCGAGCGCGCCCAACGCCCCAGGGCTGCTTCCGCCGAGCACCGCGAGAGTGCCCCCGTACGTGCCTGGAAGGGCGGCGGGGCTGATGTTCACACGGAGCATCAGCACCGGACCGACGCTGGCGCCCGCGGCCAACGTCGGAGGGACGTTCAGCAGGAAGGGCGAGTCGTCCACCGTCAACTGCGGACTCGCCGTCACCGAGTCTCCGGTCAGGCCGGGGTGCCCAGACGCACGAAAGGCCGGCTTTCGCCGGCCCTCCAGACTTCATTCTTCGCCGAAGCGCTCTGCCGCTAGCGCCCAGCGACGCCGAGCATGTTTCGGCTGAGGTAGTCGGTCATCGTGTAGAGAATCATGATGCCGAGAAACAGAAAGCCGACCCCGGCAGTGACCTGCACCAGTTTCGGGCTGTACTTCACTTCCATGAAGATCAGGATGACCAGCAACGCCTTGGTCACGGCCACCACCATGGCCACCGGCAGGTTGAAATACCCGAGGTTCAGGCGCGAGACGAGCACCGTGGCGACTGTGAGCACCATGAGGGCGGCGAAGACGGCGAAGAGCTGCGACTTGGGAGCGACGTGGGACATTGGTAATGCCTGATGCCTGATGCCTGATGCCTGATGGAACGCCTAACGCTTGACGCTTGACGCTTGACGCCTGAGAGCTGACGCTACCGCCGACCTCAGGTCCGCCGTTGTCGCCGTCGACCTTCAGGTCGACGGTCAGTGCTAAATCGACCGCCGGACAAGTCCGGCGGCTTCATCTCCAGGTTCCCGAATCTCGTTTCCCGTTTCCCGTTTCCCGTTTCCCGTTTCCCGTTTCCCGTTTCCCGACTCCCGTCACATCAGATACAACAGCGGGAACAGGAAAATCCAGACGATGTCGACGAAGTGCCAGTAGAGCCCGAAGAGCTCGATCGGCGTATACCAGGCGGGACCGAACTTGCCGCGGGCGGCCATCACGATCAGCGGCACGAGCACGAAGCCGCCGAAGATCATGTGCGTGGCGTGCAGGCCGGTCATCCCGAAGTAGAGCGAGAAGTAGATCTCCGCGCCGTTCTTCAGGGTTGCGTCGTGGAACTGGAAGTGTGCGCCCGGCACGAGGTGATGGGTGAACTTCTCCGAGTACTCGATCACCTTCACGCCGAGGAAGACACTCCCGAGCAGCAGCGTCAGGATGAGGAACATCACCAGCTGCGACTTCTCGCCCGTCTTGCTGGCACGCACCGCTAGCGCCATCGTCAGCGAGCTGCCGATGAGGACCGCGGTGTTGAAGAGGCCGAGCCACACGTTGAGCTCGTGGCTCGCCTCATGGAACGAGGCGTTGTACATCCACCGGTAGAGGATGTACGTCATGAAGAAACCGCCGAAGAACAGCACTTCGGTGACCAGGAACCACCACATCCCGAGCGTGCTGGCGTTCTGCTGCTGCTCGAGGGTGTCGAAATGGTGCTGCAGCGCCGGGTGATGCGCGGCGTGCGCGGTCGAGTGGCTCACCTCAGTGCTCCTCGGGGGCGTAGTAGTACGCCGGCTTGGTCACGATCGGCGTGACCTCGAAATTCGCGGTCGGCGGGGGGGACGTGGTCTCCCACTCGAGTCCGTAGGCGCCCCACGGGTTCGGCCCGGCTGGCCGTCCCCTGAACGCGGCATAGGTCAGGTAGATCAGCGGCAGAAAGAGCCCGATGGCCAGGATCGACGCGCCCGCGGAGGACAGGACGTTCAGCACCTGCCACGACAGTTCCTCGGCCGGGTACGCGTGGTACCGGCGCGGCATGCCCATGTAGCCCAGGACGAACTGCGGGAAGAAGGTCAGGTTGAAGCCGACGAAGACGATTACCGCCGACGTCTTGGCCCACGGCTCGGAGTAGAGCTTGCCCGTGATCTTCGGCCACCAGTAGTGCAGGCCGCCGAGATAGGCCAGCAACGTCCCGCCCACCATCACGTAATGGAAGTGCGCCACGACGAAGTACGTGTCGTGGACGTGGATGTCCAGGCCGATGGCCGCCAGGAACAGCCCCGTGAGGCCGCCGATGGTGAACAGGCCGATGAACCCGATCGCGTACAGCATCGGCGAGTCCAGCAGCACCGAGCCACGATACAGCGTCGCCGTCCAGTTGAACACCTTGATGGCCGAGGGGATGGCCACCAGGAAGCTCAGGAACGAGAACGTCACCGCCGCCAGCACGGACTGGCTCGTCGTGAACATGTGATGGCCCCACACCAGGAAGCCGATCAGCGCGATGCCCAGGCTGGCCATCGCGACCATCTTGTAGCCGAACACCGGCTTGCGGGAGAACGCCGCGACAATCTCGCTGATCACGCCCATCCCGGGCAGCACCATGATGTAGACGGCCGGGTGCGAGTAGAACCAGAACAGGTGCTGGAACAGCACCGGGTCGCCGCCGAGGTCCGGGTTGAAGAATCCGAGGCGGAGCGTGCGCTCGAGCACGACCATCATCAGGGTCACCGCCACGACCGGCGTGCCGAGCATCATGATCAGGCTCGTCGCGTAGTGCGACCAGATGAACAGCGGCAGTCGATCCCACGTCATTCCCGGGGCGCGCATCGTGTGGATGGTGACGATGAAGTTCAGGCCGGTGAAGATCGACGAGAAGCCGGCGACGAACGCGCCGAGCGCGGTCAGCACGACGTGCGAATTGGACGCCGCCGTGGAATACGGCGTGTAGAACGTCCAGCCCGTGTCCACGCCGCCCATGACCAGCACGGCGACGCCGAAGAGGCCGCCGGTCATGTAGAGATACCAGCTCGCCAGGTTGATGCGCGGGAACGCGAGGTCCTTGGCGCCGATCATCAGGGGCACCAGGAAGTTGCCGAGGATGGCGGGGATCGCCGGAATCAGGAAGAAGAACACCATCACCACGCCATGCGCGGTGAAGACCTTGTTGTAGGTCTCGGCCGAGAGCAGGTCGCCACGCGGCGTGGCGAGCTCCAGGCGGACGAGCATCGCGAAGATGCCGCCGACGAGGAAGAAGGTCGACACCGAGTACAGGTACAGCAGCGCGATGCGCTTGTGGTCCTTCGTGAAGAACCAGGACGCCGCGCCGTGTGTCGCGTTGAGGTAGTGCACGGCCGGCGTCGTGGGCGCCGACGATGAATCGAGTTCGTTGGTTCTGACTTCGTGCATGGCCGTGTCCTACTGCCTGCCCGCGGGGGCGGCACTCTCGTCCGTCGCCGGCGCGCCTTTGGCCGCCGGCTTCTCGAGCGACTTGATGTACGCGAGCAGCGTCACGAGGTTGTCCTCGCTGATCTGTCCCTGGTAGGCCGGCATGAGCGGCTGATAGCCCTGCACCACCTTCGCCTGCGGATTGAGGATCGATTCGCGCAGGTAGCTCTCATCGGCGATGACGGTCGTGCCGTTGGCCATCCGCTGCGGCTTGCCGAACACGCCGACGAGCGACGGCGCGCGACCCGAGCCGTCGTCGCGGTGGCAGGTCACGCAACCGAGCATGGCGAATTCCTGCTCGCCGCTCGAGGTCAGCGTCCCGGCCGGTGCGCCGCCGCTGAGCCACTGCTGGAACTCACGCGGCTCCATCGCGACGACCTTGCCGATCATGCCCGAGTGCTGGGTGCCGCAGTACTCCGCGCAGAACAGCTGGTAGGTGCCTGCCTTGCTCGCCTCGAACCACATCGTCGTGGTCTTGCCGGGTACGGCGTCGATCTTCTGGCGGAACGCCGGGATGTAGTAGGCGTGGATCACGTCCTCGGACGAGATCAGCAGCTTGACCGGCGTCCCCACCGGCACGTGCAACTGGTTGATCTCACGATGTCCGGTGAGGTGCTGCGCCTTCCACATCCAGCGCTTGCCGACGATGTAGACCTCCATCGCCTCGGCGGGCGGCTTGGCGAGCGCAAAGTACACGCTCGTGCCCCACACGAACATCACCATGGCGATGAGCAGCGGGATCGCGGTCCAGATGACCTCGAGCGCCGTGCTGCCGTGGATGTTCGCGCCCACGTCGTCGGCCTTGCGGCGACGGTACTTGACCGCGAGCGTCACGACGAGGCCCGCCACGACCACCGAGAAGAACAGGGTGACCGCGAGCATGAAGAAGTACAGGTTGTCGACGCGACCTGCCATCGTCGACGCCTGCGTGGGAAAGAGTGTGAAGGTGCCGCCCATATCCTTTGACTTACGCCTTGTGTGAAGCGCCCGGCGGCACACCCACCGGGGGAACGCCGTACAGGCCGCGGCGCTCGCGGCGCCGCAGGACCACCCAGCCCGCCACCATCGCGAGCACGAACAGCACGCCTGCGGTCCGCACGATCCGCATCGCCATCAGCCCGTACTTTCCCGTGGCCGGATCGTAGTGATAGCAATACAGCAGCACCGAATCGACCGGCGACCCGATCTTGCGGTCGGCTGCCTCGACGATGGCCAGGCGCAGGTCGCGTGGCGCGAAGTCGATGCCGAAGAGGTATCGCGCAATCCTGCCGTCGGGCGTCAGGATCGACAGCCCTGCGGCGTGCGCGTACTGATCAATGGTCTCGTCGTACGAATACGAGAAGCCCACCGTCTGCGCGAGGCGATCGATGTCCGCCTTGTGACCGGTGAGGAAGTGCCATGCGCCGGCGGTGTTCTCGCGGTCGTAGTGCGCGACGTAGGTCGCCTTCTTGGCCGCTGCCAGCCCGGGCCCCTCGCCCGGGTCGATGCTGACCACGACGACCTCGAACTCCTGCCCGGCGCTGAACTTGAGGCCCTTGAGCCCGGCGGTCATCCCCGACAGCACCTGCGTGCAGAGCATCGGGCATTCGTAGTACGCCAGCGCGAGCACGATCGGACGTCGGCCGAAGTAGTCGCCGAGACGCACGGACTTGCCGGTCTCGTCGACGAACGCGAGGTCGGCGGGCACCTGATCCCCGAGCCGCTGCGCGTAGGTGACGCCCTCGAGCGCCCTCGGTTTCTTGTCCGACGGGTCGCCCGGCTCGGACCGGATGGCACCCTGTCCGGCCACCGGCCACACGGCGGCCGTGACGACCAGGAGGGTCGCAAGCGCTGCGTGACGAAGGATGGCGAGTGCGTGCATCGTAAGTACCTGACTTCCTGAGTTCCTGTTTTCCTGCTCTCGGCCGGCTCGGAGAGCCGGCCCTACCGTTGTCCTAGTGCACGCCCGGCGGCGGCGCCGCGGGAGTCGTCGCGCCAGGGGCGGCCGGCGCCGGTGCAGCGGCCGCAGGTTCCGGGGCCGCAGCGGGGGCCGTTGTCGCCGGCAACCCTGCTTCGAGGATCAGTTGCTTGGCGCGTTCGATCGGCACGCGGACGACGCCAGCTTCCTTGTTGACCCAGCCGTACGTGGTCGTGGCGGCCAGTTGCTGGGCGCGAACGTCGCGCAGCCAGACTGGTTCGTTCGTGAGCATCTTCGGACCGGCGGGCAGGCGGCCACCAGCCTCGAGGGCGTTCGGCGCGTTCATCAACGGAGCGCCGGCGACGTCCACGCGACCGTAGCCCTTGTCGAGTTTCGACGCCGCCGCGTCGGCCGCACGCGCCCGGCGATCGAGCAGCCGGTAAGTGCCGTACATGGCCGTCGACACGACCAGCAGGATGATCACGAAGCCGATGGTGAGCTTGCCGATCCCCTCGAGGGAGATGTCGGTCGGCTCGTGGTTCAACGGCCCGGGTCCGTCGTCGCCGTGCGAGGTGCGGGGGTGATGGTGATCAGTGGCCATCGGCCAACGCCTCCGGAAGATACGGGTCGCCCACCGGCAGGACAGCCCGGCCCTTCAACAGGTAGCAGAAGGCGCCGACCCACAAGCCGAGCACCGCGAACACGGCGGCGATGTCCATCCAGTGCACGCCGAACGCGCCCTGCTTGACCCATGGCGCGATCAGCCAGAACACGTCCAGGAACCGCATGACGAGCATCAGGCACGCCACCGTGACCAGGCGACGCGTGATGCGCTTGGTGGAACGGAACAGCAGCAGCAGCCAGGGCAACACGAAGTGGCCCGCGACGAGGACCAGCGTCACGCCCTGCCAGCCGTCGCCGAAGCGGCGCAGGTAGTACGGAATCTCCTCGGGCAGGTTCGCCGACCAGACGATCAGGAACTGTGAATAGGCCAGGTACGCCCACAGCATGATGAAGGCGTAGAGCAGCGTGCCGTAGTCGTGGAAACGGTCCGTCGACAGCGCCTTGGCGACGTGGCCGTTGCTGTGCAGCAACGACGCGACGACGATCGAGAACGCGAGTGCCGTCAGTGCCATGCCGACGAGGAACCACAGCCCGAAGATCGTCGAGAACCAGTGCGGATCGAGCGACATCACCCAGTCGACCGAGGCGAACGTCACCGTGAGGCTGAGGATCAGGACGCCCGGCCCGCTGATCTTGTTGAAGCGATCGAGCGGGAAGTCCTGGCTGTCCTGCTGCGCCGACCATCGGCCCAGCATCACCGCCAGGAACGACCAGATGGCGAAGTAGCCGGCAGCGCGCAGGATGAAGCCGGCCTGATTCAGGTACGGCGCCTTGTGCAGCAGGATCGGGTCCGCGGCCACGACATCCGCGTGCGACCACTCGTAGAGGTCGTGAATGCCGAGGATGACGGGCAGGAACAGCACCGCCATCAGCGGGATGGTGCGGGCCGAGGCCTCGAACGTCCGGCGCAGCGCGAGACTCCAGCGACCGCCCGACAGGTGGTGGATCATCAGCAACGCGAGGCTGCCGATCGGGATCCCGAGCACGAATACGTACGCCAGCAGGTACGACTTGTAGAACTGGGCGTGGTCGCCGGCAAAGCCGACGGCCAGGCCGATGAGGCCGACCAGCCCCATCCCCAGCCCCACCTTCTGCATCGTGTCGATCTGCGGCGGCGCCTGGAAGTCCGCGGGGTTGAGAGTGGGCTCAGTCATGCGCGGCCCCTCCTCCATGGGACGCTTCGGCCGCCGGCGCCTTGCCGTCGAGTTCGCCGCGATGGTCGGCCGGCACATCCTCGATCGTGCCCGCCTGGCTGCGCTGCAGCACCCGGATGTAGGCGGCGATCGCCCAGCGATCCGCGGGCGCCACCTGCGCCGTGTAGTCCGGCATCTGGCCGAAGCCGTTCGTGATCACGTCGTAGAAGTAGCCGATCCCCATGTTCCGGAGCCGCGGGTCGTGATACGACGCCGGCCGTTTGTAGCCGCGCTGGACGACGGTGCCGTTGCCGTCGCCGAGCGGCGAGTGGCACGGCGCGCAGTAGATGTTGAAGCGCTGCTGGCCGCGGTCGAGGAGGGCCTTGTCGACCTTCACCTGCGCGGGCAGTTCCTGGATGATTTCGCCATCCCGCTTGCCGGTGTAGTAGACGTCGTCCTCGCGCAGGTTGCCGCGGGCGACCGTGCCTTCCGGGATCGGGCGCATCGCCCGCTTGTCGGCGAAGAAGTCGCTCTCCTCGAGCGCTTCGTAGCGCGGCGCGTCGTGCATGTCCTGGCGGCAGCCCGCGAGCAGGCCGCCGGCCAGCAGCAGCCCGCCCATGAGGGCGAACCGGCTGGTGCGGCCCTGCCGCGTGCGTCCGGAGGCGCACCCCACCTCGGGAGGGGCGGCTCCCCGAGCCGCCCGGACGATGTTCAGTGCGTGGGCCATGGCTTACGCGTTCACCTCGTTGATCGCCCTGGGGCGCAGTCCCTCGAGGAACACCCGCGTCCGCGCGAGATCGAACCGCGGATCGGTGGCCTCGATGCACAGGAAGAAGCCCGTGCTGCTGGCGGTCTTGCGGAAGGCCTCGACGTTGAACACCGGGTGGTAGGGCATCGGCAGGCCACTGATGGCCAGCATGCCGCCCGCGGTGGCCAGCGCCGACAGGAGAATCGTCGTCTCGTACGTCGGGATCGAGAACGCCACCCAGCTGTTGAGCGGGCGGCCGCCGATGTTGAGCGGGTAGTTGATCACCGAGGTCCAGTAACAGAGCGCGAAACCGCCCAGGAACCCGAGCACGCCGCCGATGAACGTGAACTTCTGCACGCGCCGGTCGTCGTGGCCGAGGGCCTCGGCCAGGCCGTGGATCGGCGCGGCGGTGAACGCATCCATCTGCCGGTAGCCTTCGGCGTGGGCCGCCTTGGCCGCGGCCACCAGTTCGGTTGCGTCGGCGAATTCGGCCATCACGCCGTAGACGCCAGCGGACTGCTGGACATCAGCCATGGTGCGCATCCCCCTTGGCGTGGGCCGCCGGCGTCAGGGTGCGGATCTCGAAGATCGAAATCATCGGCAGCACGCGGATGAAGAGGTAGAACAGGGTCAGGAACAGGCCCATCGTGCCGATGAACGTGCTCCAGTCCCACACGGTCGGGTAGTACATGCCCCAGGAGCCGGGCAGGAAATCGCGATGCAGCGAGGTGATGACGATCACGAATCGCTCGAGCCACATGCCCACGTTGACGACCATGCACACGGCGAAGAGGGGCACCACCGACGTGCGGATCTTCCGGGACCAGAGCAGCTGTGGAATCACGCCGTTGCAGGTGATCAGCGCCCAGTAGTAGCCCGCGTACGGACCGGTCATCCGGTTCGTGATCATGAACTGCTCGAACTGATTGGCGCTGTACCAGCCGAAGAACGCCTCCATGCAGTAGCCGTAGAAGACGATCAGGCCGGTGGCCAGCGTCACCTTGGCCATGTTGTCGATGTGGCGCTCGGTGATGAAGTCGTGCAAACCGTAGATGGCGCGCATCGGGATCATCAGCGTCAGCACCATCGCGAATCCGGCGTAGATCGCGCCGGCGACGAAGTAGGGCGGGAAGATCGTCGCGTGCCAGCCCGGGATCACCGAGACGGCGAAGTCGAAGCTCACCACCGTGTGGACCGACAGCACCAGCGGCGTGCTCAGACCCGCCAGCATCAGCGACGCCGTCTCGTAACGCTGCCAGTGGATGGCCGAGCCGCGCCAGCCGAGCGCGAACATGCCGTACAGCCGCTGCGTGATCGGCGACTTCGCGCGATCGCGCATCGTGGCGAGGTCGGGAATGAGGCCGATGTACCAGAACACGATCGAGACCGTCGCGTACGTGGAGACCGCGAACACGTCCCAGATCAACGGGCTGCGGAAGTTGGGCCACAGCGCCATCGAGTTGGGATACGGGAACAGCCAGTAGGCCGCGAGCCAGGGACGGCCGGTGTGGAAGATCGGGAAGATGGCCGCGCAGGCGACCGCAAAGACCGTCATGGCCTCGGCGGCGCGATTGATCGAGGTGCGCCAGTGCTGCCGGAACAGCATCAGGATGGCGGAGATCAGCGTGCCGGCATGGCCGATGCCGATCCACCACACGAAGTTGATGATTGCGAAGCCCCAGCCGACCGGGTTGTTGACGCCCCAGATGCCAGTGCCCTTGAACACGAGGTAGGTCAGCGCCACCAGCAGCAGCTGGAGGATGCTGAAGCCGATCAAGAACCCGACGAACCAGCTGAAGGGCGTGCGCCCCGTGATGATCCCGGCGATCTTGTCGGAGATCGATCCGAAGTTGTGCCCTGGCGCCAGGTAGCGCGCTCCGGGTACTGCTTCCTTCGCGTGGTCTAGCAAGGTTGCCTCGCGTCCTGTCCTGATTGCTGCATCAGCGGCGGCGCGCCACGCGGGCGCGCCACCACACATGTCCTAGTGCGTCTTGGCCGGCGCGGCCGGAGCCGCCGCCTTGCCGCTTGTCTCGCCGGAGCCAGGCGCAGCCGGGTGTTCCCCGGGCGCGGTCGCCGGGGCATGCCCCTCGGCCGCAGCGCCGTGACCGCCGGTGGTCACCTGCGCTGCCTCCGGGGAGATCACCGGGTTCGGGTTGCGCACGGCGGCCAGATACGTGGTGCGCGGCCGCGTGTTGAGATCCTCGAGCAGCCCGTAGTTGCGCGGCTCGGCGCGGAGCTTGGCCACCTGGCTGCCCGGGTCGTTCAGGTCGCCGAAGTGGATCGCCTTGGTCGGGCACGCCGTCTGGCACGCGGTACGGATCTCGCCATCGCGAATCCGCCGATCCTCGAGCTTGGACGTGATGCGCGCCGAGCTGATGCGCTGCACGCAGTAGGTGCACTTCTCCATCACGCCGCGGCTGCGCACCGTGACTTCGGGATTGCGCGCCATCTTCAGCGACTTGGTGTCCCAGTCGGAGAAGAGGAGGAAGTTGAACCGCCGCACCTTGTAGGGGCAGTTGTTCGCGCAGTAGCGCGTGCCCACGCAGCGGTTGTAGACCATGTCGTTCAGCCCCTCCTCGTTGTGCGTCGTCGCGGCGACGGGACACACCACCTCGCACGGTGCGTTCTCGCACTGCATGCACGTGAGGGGCTGGTCGTGCACCGTGGGGTTGTCGAGATCGCCCTCGTAGTAGCGGTCGATGCGGATCCAGTGCATCTCGCGCCCCCTGGCGACCTGCTCCTTGCCCACGACCGGGATGTTGTTCTCCGACACGCACGCCACGACACAGGCATTGCACCCGTCGCAGGCGTTGAGGTCGATGACCATCCCCCACTTGTAGCCCGCGTACTGCCACTCGTTGCCATGCAGCGTGTCCTCGTACTTGGGGACATGCGTCATATGCTGGGCAAACGTGGGTTCGGCCTTGTACAGCGGCAGCGGCGCGGCGCGAACCACCGCACGCTGCTCCATGTTGAAGTGCATCTGCGTGCTGGCGACCGTGTAAGTGTCGCCAGTCGCCTGCACCTGTGCGCCGACGGCGAAGAAGGGCGCCGACCAACGGCGCACCAGGTTCGCGTTGTAGCCCAGACCCGTGCCGACCCGGCCGGCACGCGAGCGGCCGTACCCGAGTTGCAGGTTGACCGAGTTGTCGGGATGACCGGCCTGCACCCACACCGGCCCGGAGACCGACCGCCCGTTCAGGGTCACGGTGGCCACATGGGCCTGATACCTGGTCATCTTCTGCGCCGCGATGCCGTACTTCTCGGCGGTGCGCGGGCTCATGATGAGGACGTTGTCCCAGGTGACCTTGTTGAGGGGCTTGGGCAGTTCCTGCAGCCACGGGTTGTTGGCAAAGCGGCCGTCATGGACGCTGGCGTCGCCGCTGAACGTCACCTCGACGGCTTCCGGCGCCGGCGCAGCCGGAGCCGCCGGTATCGCCGACGGGGCTCCGATCGTCACCGCGGTGGCGGCGGTGCCGTGGATGAAGCCGTCGTGCACCGCGCGCCGCCAGAACTTGTCGCCGCTGGCGAAGGCCGCACCGTCGGGTGCCGTGAACGATCCAGCGCCGTAGGCCGCGTCCCAGTAGGCCTTGACCGTTTCGAAGGCCGTCGCCAGGGGGGTGTCGCCAAAGGCCGCCAGCACCTCGTGCGGGCTGCGCGCCGTGTCGTACAACGGGTTGATCAGCGGCTGCATGATCGACACCGTCCCGTCGGCGGCGCGGACATCGCCCCAGCTCTCCAGGTAATGCGTGAGCGGCACGTGCCACTGCGACAGTTCCGCGGTCTCGTCGACGTAGAGCCCCGCGTGGACGCGCACCGTGACCTTTTTCAGCTGATCCGCGAAGCCGAGATCGACTGGCGCGTCGTATACCGGATTGACATCGACCATGACGAGCAGGTCGACCTTGCGCCCGGCCATCTCGCCGACCAGTTCGCCGAGCGTGCCCATGCGTCCGTCGACACGCGCCGCCTGCGACGGCAGATACTCGACGGTGGAGCCGACGGCGCCGAGCGCCTGGTTCATCGCCGCCGCCAGCACCTGGACGGCTGCGGACTGCTGTTCACCAGCCACGACCAGCGCCTTGGCACCGGCCGCCTTGAGGTCGGCAGCCGCGGCGTCGATCCAGGCCTGCGTCACCGTTGGAGGCAGTGCGCCAGCCGTCACGCCGGCCACCCCCACCCTGGCGGCGATCGCGCGCGCTACGGCGTCGATGTCGGCGGCACGGACCGCGAGACGGTGGTCGGCCTTGGTGCCGGTGTTGCTCGTGCGGCTCTCCACCATGTACAGCCGGTTCATGGTGGTCACGCCGCCCTCGAGACGACGCCGATCGGCGAACGCCCGGGCGTTGCGAATCTCGCCCGGCCCGCAATCCATGAAGTCGCCGTCGAGCGACAGGATGACGTCGGCGTTCTCGATCTTCAGTCGCGGCTCGACGCGCTGGCCGAAGGCGCGGCCCAGTACGTCGGCGACGCCGCCGCCCAGTGGTTCGTACTGGATCCAGCGCGCCTGCGGGAAGGCCTGCAGCGTGGCCTCGATCTGCGAGGCGAGCGTCGGCGAGGTGACCGTACCGGTGAGGATGCGGAGGCCGGCGCCGGCAACGGCGCGCTGCGCGTTGAGTGCGCCGGCCATCGCGGTCTGGTAATCCGTGAACGAACGAATCTCGCCGATGTACGTGAGGGCCTGGGAGCGATCCGGATCGTAGAGGCCGAGAATCGACGCCTGCGCATAGCGGCTGGTGCCGCCGCCGGCCGGGTGTTCCGGGTTCGGCTCGATCTTGATCGGCCGGCCGTGATGACTCACGGCCAGCATGGGCTCGGCGTAGCCATCACGCGGCATCGCCGTCGCGAACAACTGCGTCTTGCCCGGGACGTAGCCCTCGGGCGCGACGACGTAGGGGACGATGTGTTCGGTGGGCTGCCGCGTGCAGCCGGTCACGCCGGCGAGCGCCAACGATGCGCCCATCAACTTGAGGAACTGTCGCCGCCCGGCCGGATCGCTCCACTCCGCCGCGTTCTCGGGGAACTCGCGCTGCAGGTACTGCTGGAACTCCGGCGTCTCGGCAACCTCGTCCAGGCTGCGCCAGAACGTGGGCCCCGAAGCCGAGGCGAGCCGGGCGCGAATGGCCGACAGATCGATATCACTCATGGTTCGCAACGGAAGCTGACGGCCCCGGGCCGACAGCGGGCAGACGACCACGCGAGACGACCGTCCTGGCCGCCGCGCCTGTCACACCGGACGTCCTCACCGGTGACACGTCGAACAGGTCGTCAAACTCTGAATCTTGTATTCCTGCACCAGCTTGCGGCCGATTTCGAGCTGATTCCCCTCGGGCACGTACCCCATCGTGAAGACGGCTTCATGCGGACGGACGTACTGCTCGGGATTGCGGTGACAGTTCAGGCACCACTCCATCTGCAGCGAGCTCTTCTGCTGGATGCCCGGCATCTGGTCGATGCGGCCATGGCAGGTTTCGCAGCCCATGCCCTTCTTCACGTGGATCGAGTGGTTGAAATACACGAAGTCGGGCAGGTCGTGGACACGCGTCCAGACCAGCGACTCACCGGTCTTGAAACTCGCACGCACGGGCTCCAGATAGGGGCTCTGGGCCCAGATCTGGGTGTGGCAATTCATGCACGTCTTGGTCGGTGGGATGTTCGCCGAGGCGGCCTGCTCGACCGAGGTGTGACAGTAGCGGCAATCGATCCCCATGCCGCCGGCGTGATGGAGATGGCTGAACTGCACCGGCTGCTCGATGTTCGCGTTGGCGCCGGTCACGTAATCGGATCGGAAGGCCATCCCGATGATCGAGGTCACCAACCCGCCGAAGAGCAGGACCCCGACCAGGGAGAAACGGGCGATCGCGTTGGCGCTGCGCGGGAAAATCTGGCTCATGATTCAGGTAGCGACACACCTACCGCTGGACGCGTAAGGCGGCGCGTATTCTGTCACAGAAAAACAGTGGGCGCGCGCAACGAGTTCGCGACGAGATCCGACTGAATTGGTCCTAGTTCGTGAACACCCCGTAAGGAACGGGCGACCGGAATGACGGCCACCGACGACCGTCCCCCATCAGGTCGAGCCGCCGGCCAGACCCGGCCCATAATGTGAAAAGTTTCACAAGCTGTCAACCTGACCGTAAGTGCACCGCGATCTGGCTCAGCCCGGGACGCGTAGGGCCCAGGTTACGGCGTCCTCGACGGCCGTCGGCTTCGGCCATCGGCCCGACGCCAGAGCTGCCTGAGCACCCAGACCAACCGGCGCACGCTGTGCGAGGCGTTGGGCGTGTGGGCGTTGAGCGTAGGGTTAGGCGTTAGGCGTTAGGGAAAGCCCTTCGGCGAGTACGCGCCAGTACGGCATGAGCGGCCTGTACGTCTCGACGAGCCACCCGGTGAACGCCGGCGTGAACAGCTCGGGCGGATGCGGCGTGCGCGTCCAGCCGCCCCAGCCGCCGGTATAGCGAACGGCCTGCGCCCGCGCGCCTTCGAGTCCACGGAATTCCAGCGGCGGACGCGCGAGCTGGCGGATGGTCCACTCCACCCCCGCGGCGGTCCCCTGCTGCATGGCCGCCATCATGCGCTCGGCATGGTCGCCCTGCGTCAACCACCGGCGGAAGGCGGGCAGGCGATCACGAGGCACCTCGGGAAGACCGACGCCAAGCTCGAAGGACTTGCCGGTGATCTGGAGGTAGAACGAGGGCTGCGCCAACCGCTCACCTTCGGTCGCCCACCAGACGAGCGCGAGGTGGGTCTTGTACGGCGGGGCATCCGGCCGGAATCGACGGTCCCGCGCAATACGGAAGATCGAGCCGTTCACCCGCGGATCGGCCATCACGCGGCACCCTGCCGCATGCAACGCCTCTCCCACGTCGACGACGCATTGGCGAGCTGGCGTGAGGATCGCGGCCTGGTAGCGAGCCCGGTTGGCTTCCATCCACGCCTCGTCGTTGTGACGGGCCAGCGCGCGCAGGAACGTGACGGTATCTTTCGGGAACCCTGAAAATGCCGCAATGCCGGAAGGCCGGAATGTCGAAGGCCCGGAATTGGGCATGGCCGTTTTCCTGGCGCTCCGGCCATGGCGCAGCGGTGAGGTGCTCATCGGCATCTGGAACGATAGCGCACCACGTGCATCACCCACGTCGAACTCGGGAGTCGGGAGTCGGGAGTCGGGATTCCGGTGTGCAGCCGTCGCGCGCGCTCGACGGGCACCGAAGGTCGAGGAACCGCGTCAGGCTTTCCAAGGCCGCCACCACTGCGCCGACGCGTGGTGTGCCGACGGCGTACCATCGAGGCGTGAGCTATTTCAGCGACGACGAGATGAAGGCGTTGACCGAGCGGTTGGCGTGCATGACGAACCCGGTGCGGCTCGTCCTGTTCGTGCAGGCGTTCGGCTGCGAGACATGCGCCACGACCACACGGATCCTCGAAGACCTGACTCGGGCGAACCCGCTGGTCACGCTCGAGGAAAAGAACATGGTGCTCGACAAGGCCGATGTCGAGTTGTACGGCATCATCGCCGCGCCGGGCCTCGCGATCATCGGCGATCGCGATCGCGGCCTCCGCTTCTACGGCGCGCCGGACGGCTACGAGCTCGTCTCGCTGCTCCAGGGCATCGTCCTCGCGTCGTCTGGTGACTCCGGGCTGAGTGAAGAGTCGCGTTCGCTCGTAGCGACACTCACCGAAGCACGCAACCTGCAGATCTTCTCGACGCCGACTTGACCCCACTGTCCCCGGGCGGTCCGCCTGGGATGGCAGCTTGCGATCGAGAGCGATCACGTCATCACCGCCGCGATTTCCGCCGTGGAGTACCCGGATCTCGTCCGACGCTTCCGCGTCTCCGGCGTCCCCAAGACCGTGATCAACGAAAGCGCCGACATCCTCGGCGCGGTGCCGGAGGCGGAGTTCGTCACGACGGTGGTGAACGGGTAAGACAGGTCTCAGGTCTCAGGTCTCAGGTCTCAGGTCTCAGGTCTCAGGGCTTGAAAGGCGACAAGGCCTCGTGAGTGTAGCCGTCGGGCTTGCCCGACGGACACCGTGCGTGACAGATCGCTCGGAGAGATCCGTCGATCAAGGTCGACGGCTACGTGAGAACGTCGAAGGCCCAGCGCCCAAGGCCGACTCAGTGGACCGGCCGCACGTCGACGATGCCGGCGTAGACGGGCATGTGGTCGGGGCCGGCTTCGCGCGAGACCTCGTCGAAGCGCCGCTCGAGTTCACGCCGTGTCGCGGCATGAGCCGGATCGTCGATCAGGTTGCGCAGCTCGTGCCGATCGTGCGCCAGGTCGTACAGTTCCGCCGTGAATCGATCGGGGGACCCGTCGCCCTGTGGGTACCGAATCAGCTTCCAGCGATCGGTCCGCACGCCACGCACGTTTGGTGTGTACGGGAACTGCGGCTCGTAGTTGTACTCGTAGAGGAACGCCGTACGCCAGTCCGTGCGCAGGCCGCGCAGCAGCGGCAGGAACGACTTCCCGGTCACGTCGGCCAGGGCTTGGCCGCCACCGAGCGCAACCAGGGTCGGCGCAAGATCGTGGCTGATCACCATCCGCGACTCCACCGTTCCCGCCTTCACCAGGCGCGGATACCGCACCAGCAACGGCACCCGGATGCTTTCCTCGTACATCGTCCGCTTGTCGACGCGACCGTGCTCGCCGAGCACGAAGCCGTTGTCGCTGGTGAACACGATCGCGGTGTCGTCGAGCTGACCGGACGCGCGCAACGCGTCGACGATCCGGCCGACACTCTCGTCCACCGACAGCAGCGTCGCGAGATAGGTCCGCACGAAGGTGTCGTGCCGCTTCAGGTCGTAGAGCGGGCCCTGTGCGCCATGCCACGTGCCGAGGCTCTGCTCGAGCCAGGCCGGCTTGCCTTCGCTGGCGCGGTAGCTGCGATAGTTGACCGGCGTGCGCACCGGAAACCCGTCGAACGCGTGGGCGAAGCGCGGCTCTGGCTGAATCGGCCCGCCATGCGGCGCCTTCTGCCCGAGAACGAGCAGCCACGGCTTCTCGTGTGGCTTCCCGATCCATTGGACGGCGTGGTCGGTGACCACGGTCGTGTAGTAGCCGTCGATGCGGCGTCGCGTGCCGTCGATGTTGAACTCGTTGTCGAAGTAGTTGCCCTGGCCGCGATGGCTCATCCAGTGATCGAAGCCCGGACGCTGGGCGTCGTTGTCCTCGCCCATGTGCCACTTGCCGACGTACGCCGTCTCGTAACCTGCCGCTTTCAGGCGGAGCGGGTAGCTCGGGAGGTCGTCGGGATACTCGGTGAAGTTGTTCAGCACCTGGTGGCGCCGGGCGTATCGCCCGCTGAGGAGCGACGCACGACTCGGCGAGCAGAGTGACGTGGTGACGAAGGCGTTGGTGAAGCGCGCGCCCTCGGCCGCCAGGCGATCGAGGTTCGGCGTCTGCAGCCACGGGAACAGCGCCTCCTTCCCCATCTCGCGCTGGACCACGCCGAGCGCATCCCAACGCTGGTCATCGGTGAGGATGACGAGGATGTTGGGACGCCGCGCGGGCGCAGACGGCGCCTGCGCGTGCGCGATCGTGGAGGCCAGCGCGCAGCAGAGGAGCAGGAGCGACCAACGCCAGACGCCGAAGGCCGCACGTGGAAGGTCGTCCGCAGGCGGGTATCGGAAGGGCGTGGCACGCATCAGTGTCCTCCGGCGGCCTGGGCGCGCAGGATGCCGCACAGGGTCACGAGATCGATGGCCTCAGCGCCACCAGGCAGGGGGAATCGTTCGCGCCCTGGATAGACGACGAAGCGCTGCGCGGGAGCAATGTCGTCGCAGGCCGAGTGGAAGCCGCGCTCCAGTCGTGGCGAGGCGCTCCGCTTGACCTCGATTGCCCAGGGCGCCGCACCCGGCGGAACGAGGACGAGATCGATCTCGGCTCCGGCGCTGGTGCGATAGAACGCAGGCTCCCAGTCGCGCGGCACGCACGCGATGAGCGATTCGATCACGAGCCCCTCCCACGTCATGCCTGCGATCGGATGGCCGAGAAGGCCATCGAGATCAGGGATACCGAGGAGGGAGTGCACCAAGCCGCTGTCGCGCACATAGACCTTCGGCGATTTCACGAGCCGCTTGCCAACGTTGCGGTGCCACGGCTGCAGACGTCGGAGAAGAAGCAGGTCGACCATCAAATCGAGGTAGCTGGCCACCGTCTTTCCGGTCACGCCGAGCGCCCGGGCGATGGGAGCCGCATTGAGAACTGCGCCCTGCTGGTGTGCCAGCATCGTCCAGAAGCGGCGCAACGTCTCGGCCGGAATCCGAGGGCCCAGTTGGGGGATGTCGCGCTCGAGATACGTTCGGATGAAGCTCTGCCGCCAGCGTGTACTGGCCCTCTCATCACGGGCGAGCAGGCTGTCGGGGAAGCCGCCGCGGACCCAGAGCGAATCGAGGTGTTCGACTCCCGCCTCGAGCCCGGTGATGGGCGTCAACTCGAGTTGGGTGATCCTGCCGGCGAGGCTCTCGCTCGATTGCCTGAGCAGATCGAGCGAAGCCGAGCCGAGGAGGAGGAACCGTCCCGTCCTGCGGCCACGTCCCCGCCCCCGGTCGATCAGCCCGCGAAGAGACTGGAACAGGTCCGGCATGCGCTGGATCTCGTCGAGCACAACCAGCGAGCCTTCGAGCGGCTCAAGGTACAGTTCAGGTTCCTGGAGCCTGGCGCGATCGCCCTCGGACTCCAGATCGAGATACACCGGAGGAGGCTGGCCGGTCAGCTGGTGGGCCAGCGTCGTCTTTCCCACCTGACGGGGACCCAGCATCACGACTGCCGGGGCGTCCTCAAGCGCCATCTCGAGGTCCCTGAGAAGAAACCGCTGGATCATTACCTTGCAATTATGGAGCGAGACTCCACATTTGCAAGGTTGTTATTTCAAGCTCTTCAGGAACAGGATCACGGACTCGATCTGCTCATCGCTCAGCACGCCGGCAAAGCTCGGCATGCCGACGCCCCCACGATCGAAACCCGAGACGACAGCCGCCGTGGGTTCCCGGATCGATTGCCGCAGGTAGGTCTCATCGGCCACCACCGGGGTCGCACGGCCGACGATTGGCCGGGGCGCGCCGAAGACGCCCACCAGGGGCGGGCCCAGCTTGGTGGCCGACGAACGCTCCGTGGCATGGCAGGCCAGGCAGCCGTACTTGACGAAGACCTGACGGCCCTCGTCCACACTCGCCGGGGCAGCAGCCACGGGGGCCCGCGGTGCGTCGCGGCGGGTCAAGTCGATCACGAGGTCGCCAAAGCCTTCCGCACGTGGATTGAACGGCTCGAGTGCGTACGGTGTCGTGTACGCCTCCCCCGCGACGGCCTTGCCATCACGGGCACGCACCTTCCATCCGACCTTGAGCTGCATCACAGGCCGCATGTCGGGTATCGCGAGGAAGACGCCGCGGCCATCGGCCGAGACATACGCGCGACTCGGCACCAGGGGATCGGTTCCCGTGGTCCCATCCGCCTTGTAGTTCGGCGAACCGTACTGGAAGGTCCGCTTGTAGCCCCAGGTCGCCGCCTCGTAACGGGCCACGTCGGCGGCGGCCACCGAGTCGAGGGCGATGTCGAAACGCAGCAGCACGCCCTCACGCATCGGAGTCACCTGGCGCGGCACCGTGACCGGCGCACCCGTGTACCGCACCCGGCCCAGCCCTGCCAGGCGCGTGGCCGTCGTCCCCCACCCGATGATCTGGAACCCGGCGATGTACAACTGCCCGTCGGCCGGATTGACAGCACCATTCAGCGGTGGGTAGTCGAAGGCCGACGTCAGGCTCACGACCGCCGCCTGCGGCACCGGCCGCTCGAGGTCGAGCAGGACGCGGAACAGTTCCGGGCGGTTGTAGCCGATGTGCACGAGGCCGTTGTCGAGCGGACCCATCCGCGATTCGAGCATCCACACCTGCGACATCGCCGAGGCGTTGACGTCGTGCGGAATCCACGTGACCGGGGCAGCGATTGGCTCC
This sequence comes from Luteitalea pratensis, assembly GCF_001618865.1. GTDB lineage: Bacteria > Acidobacteriota > Vicinamibacteria > Vicinamibacterales > Vicinamibacteraceae > Luteitalea > Luteitalea pratensis. Next base: position 434,836 of record NZ_CP015136.1, on the reverse strand, counting down.
GGGTAGACCTCCTTCGGCAGGATGTCGCTGAGGAAGCCATAGAACTGGCGGTCGCGCACGATGTGCAGCGGCGTGCTCGGGATGTAGTGGCCCTGCTGGTCGCTCGCGATCACCAGGCCGGTCTGCGGATGCACCGAGACCTCGGGCTGCCGCAGACCATGGCCGAGGACCGTGGACGATCGACCGTCGGCCGACAGGCGGAGCACGCTGCCGTTGTGCTTGCCGATCGTTGTCGCTTCCTGCCCACCCTTCGCGATCACGAACTCGCCCCGGGGTCCCAGCCGAATCGTGCTCGGGAACTCGCGCATGTCCGCCGTCTGCGCGAAGGCGTTCGAGAAAAGTTCGTGCCGATCCGCCTCGCCGTCGCCGTCGGTATCGCGCAACCGCCAGACGCCGTTGCGATCGAAGACGTGAATCTGCTCGTCTCGAATCGCCAGGGTCAGCGGTTCGTGCAGCCCGGACGCGAACCGCCGCCACGCCACGACACCGTCAGGCGATGCAAGACCGCGGACGATCCAGACGTCGCCGTCGAGCGTGACGCAGGCACCGGTGCCGTCGGCGAGGAACTGGATGTCACTCACCCGCACCGCCCGCTTCCACGGGTTCTCCACCGGCAACGGCACGTCGTCCACGACGTATGCGTCAGTGGATGCTGACCGGTGGATGGAGGTCGTGATCGGCTGCCGCCAGCGCGACTGCGGCAGCGCGGACGGCGCCGATCCCAGGGCAATGGCCGGTGCCGCGCCACCAGTGAAGATGGCGACGGCAAAACGGCGTGGGCCGGATGATGGAGGGATGCGCACGGACTGGACGGGTGCTCCACCGCCGGGGCTCGGGAGGCGCTCGAGCACCGGGCGCTCGCGACCTGCCGCGGCAAGGTTCACGTCGGCGCCTGTCGCGGTGACGCCGAGCAGTAACCAGGACGTGCGCGCAGCGGCCCCCATCTCGAAATGACGGACGACGACGTCGGGGCGGCCGGGTGACCCGCTCACCCACTCCTGCACGGGCGTGCCGGCTACCTCGTACTCGAGCACGGCTCCCTCGCGCGTCAGGCGCACCGCCGTGAACCGGCCCTGATCGGCAGGAATCGGGCCCCGTCCGACCTCCTCTGGAGAGGGAGCCAGCGTCCGCAGATCTTCGAGGACGGGATGTTCGCCGACCTGCCATCCGGCGTAGATGCCGTTGGCGATCGCCACCCGTCCATCGGGCTGCGGGAGCCCCTTCTGGCCCCCCGGCGTCTTGCGGTCAGGCTGATGGTACGAGCCCGGCGCCAGCGCAGTGGGCGTCACGCCCTTGCCCCACCACACCGCGGCCACGCGCAGCAGGTCGGGGTCGAAGGCGACCCAGCGACCATCACCGGCCGGAAGGATCAGCGCCCGGGGCGAGAGATTCGTGGACGGGAGTGTGGCGCCAGCCGCACGCGCGTCGAGGACCGACGAAAAGAACGGCGCGCCGTCCTCGACCCACGGCCCCCAGTCTGGCGTGGGCGCTGCTGGTCGGGCGGGCGTCCGCGACGATGGGGCCGGTGGCTGGGCCGGTGCGGTCCGCGCTGGCAGGGCCGGTTCGTGACGCAACGGTAGGGCCGGCTCTCCGAGCCCGGCCCACACGACCGCTCCACTCAGATACACCAGCGCGAACGCTGCGACCGAGGCCGCGAGGAAACCGCGCGGGAGCACGCGAAACGTTGGCGGCATCTGGCTGCGAATGTTACCCCGGCCCTCGGACAGCCACTGGCAGGCGCTGGTGCGTCGCCTGGGGCATCGGCGCGAGCCGGTCGAGGCGCCCCCGCCGGGCTCCTGTCATGCACAGAGGAAGGGGTATGACCTGCACGCGGGGCTCGTCGTGCCGGCCGGCCCCCACTCTAGCGGCTGGAGCGCGTCTGCCACCACGCGTTGCGTTCACCGGTCACATCAGAGCGGCTCGGCCTGACTGACGAGGGCAGTGCGGCTGCCGCTCCGGCAGCCGCACGTGATTCTGAACTACCGGGTGCTGGGGCCCATGCCGGGCTCACTGCGTTCGGCGAGTGGCTTTCCGCCCGCCGACGGTTCTCGACAGGCGAACTCCAGCCCCGGCAAGACCAAGCAATATCAGCGAGACCGAGACTGGCTCCGGTACGGCCGTTGTGCCCTCGAACCGAAAGTCGTCGATGGCCATGAACGACACCTGCGGGCCGCCTGGTGTGAAGGTTATGGACGCCCGCCTGAAGGGCGCGTCGGACTGGAAGCCGGCGAAGAGGGGAAAGGTCCCACTGTTCACGAAACTGAACGGGATCGTTCCTACCGGTACGGCTCCGGCCGGGTCGGCGAAGGCCTGCACCGCAAGACTCATCGCGGTTCCCGTACAGCAATATGGTCCCAGGGAGAACCCGGCTCGATTGGTCGGCTGACTGAATGTCACGTGCAACGTGGGGGTCGAGCCCAGGAATTGCAACGTTAGCTCCGCACCAGGGAACGCGGGTGCCCCCGACACCTCAAAAGTGGCTCCCTTGTCGGTGAATGGAAGGGGCCCGAACGAACTCACCACTTGCTGCCCTGTCGAAAATGCACCCAGTGGGATCGCGATCATGGCGGCAGGTGCTTCGGCCGCTACGAAGCACAGCGCCGCCGTGCAAAGAACTCGCGCGACGGTGGACGATAGTGGTCGCAACATGGTCCGCCTCCTTTCATTCCTGCAAGAGGCCTGTTGAACTGCAGTTCGGCTCCCCAGACTCCGCGCCGATGGTTGGCGCGTTCACGTAGACGCGTCATGGGAGGAATAGGATCCGGGAATGCCAGGTCGTGATGCAAACGGCCGTATCGATGACGCGGAGGGTGAGGCCCGACAAGGAATGGCGCACCGGGTGGGACTCACCAACAGCGTTCGAGCAACGGCTGAAGATCCACATCGCGGAATCCCAGCGCTTCCGCCTGCGCTCCTGCTGTCCTTGCTCGCTCACAGTCGCCTCGAACCACTGCGACGATGCACGCGGCGCCCCAGGCTTCTGGAGATCGGTGATTTAGCAAAATGGCGCGCTGGGACGCCGTCTCGGCCCGGTCGATCCTGTCCTCGCGCGTGCCTGCCTCGTTCTCACCCGAGCCGTCCTGCAAGAGCAGCAGCGCCAAGCGCGCCTGCGCCATTGGCGACGTCGGGTGACTGGCGACAGTCGCCTCCCAGTGGGCGAGCGGCGAGCGCCACTGATGGACTACGCGAGCACTCGCTGCGATCCCCGCGAGCGCAAGGGCGCAGACGGCGGCGCGGGCGGCAGTCCGAGTTGGAGCGAACCGAACGCACGCGGCTGCGGCCAGGAGCGAAATTGACAGGACCGGCAGATACAGGCAGCGTTCGCCGACGACCATGCCGATCGGGATAACGTTTGCGACCGGCAGTAAAGTGACGAGCAGGATCACGCTCGCCAGGGCGACAATCTGCCGATCGAGCCGCTTGCGCAACTCGAGCAAGCCAACGAGCGCAGCCGCAAGCACCAGAGCCTCGACAACGGGCAGACCGAGGATGCTCGAGCGCAGGTGTCCGTAGTACGTGGTCTGGCCAACCGGGATGATGAGCAGCCGAACGTACGTCCCGACCGTAGCGACAACCAGATGAACACGGGCCCACCAGGGGTAGCCAAAGGCGATCGACGCCTCGCCTGCCGGCACCAGCGCGGCGCCCAGCGCGTGAACTCGAAGCAGCGCGTAGATCGTGAGCGCGACGGCGAACCAGAAGGCCGGGCCCGCCGTCAAGGCGTGTTTCTCACCGCCGCGTTCCTCGGACAGGCGACGCTCGACGAACACGAGCAGCGGTAGCAGGACGCCCTGCTCCTTGCACAACAGACTGAGCAGAAGGAACAACCCGGCCGCGATGGACCTGAACCGCGCGGAACGAGCCGCCACTGGCGGCGAGGCAAGAAGGGCAGCGAGGAAGAACAGCGCCGCCCACACGTCCTGCTGACCGTAGACGGTGGCGACGGCTTCCGCATGAACGGGATGCGTCGCAAACAGCACCGCACCGAACACCGCCGCAGCTTGTGGAACGGACCGACGAAGCCATGCGGCCACCATGACACTGCAGGCGGCATGCAAAATCAGGGTGACGCACCGATAGAACTCGGGGCTGAGGCCGAAGGCGATCCGCTGAAGGCCAAGGAGTACAAGGCTCAGTGGCCTGAACAGGCCTCCTGAATGGAGATCACCCCAGTAGCCCTCACTGAAGTAGGAAGAGAACGTCGAGAAAGACGCCGAGGCCAGACGCTCTTCGAGCAGCGCCGTGTCGTCTCCCAACCATCCATTGGGGAGGGCAGCGCTGAAGGCGGCGACTGCGATCAGGGCGACGAATGCAGATGGCGATCGCCGACGGAACCGCGAGAAGATCGTGCATTCCATCGCGCTGTGGTTCGTATGCATCGGCAGAGCGCACTGCCCTTACCACAACGCACCAGTTGTAGCAACGGCAGACACTTGGCGCCGACTTCGGAACTTCGTGAACGCCAACAGCAGCTCATGCCGGATCTCCACGATCGCCAGCGTCGAGGCGGCCGCGGGCCATTGCCGGTATCACGGTCGCTGGCGTCACTGCTTGCCGACGACCAGGGTGCGGGCCACGGTGTCGCACGCCCGCACGTGCCTGGCGGCCGTCGCCCGCGTCGCCGCGCACGTCAGCCGATACAGCGACGCGCCGCTGACGACGCTGTACTGCGTGACGTCGAGGTCGCCCGTGAGCCCACTCGCGCCGTAGCGGATGACGATGACCTTGTGGCCGCCGACTTCATTCAGCGCGCTGCTCATGACCCGTGCATGTGGTGCGCGCTGGGTGAGCTGTTCGAGTTCGATCTCCTTGAACGTGCCGTCGATCTCGTCGGGCGCCAGCGCCACCTGCAACACCTGGAAGTCGAGCGCGAGACTGGCCTCGCCCTTCTTCTGCATCAGCAGCGCGATGTTGCCGCCAGCCGCCGGCACGGCCACCCAGTCCTCCCTCGGGTAGCTGAAGGCCACGTTGTAGACGGCGCTCCTGTACGGCTGCGTGTCCTTGGCCTCCAGCGGCTGCGCGTCGGCCACGCGTGAGACTGCCGCGACACCGAATGCCGCGATGCCAAACGCGGTCAACCCAGCCCGAAGGCCGAAGGCCGACCGACGAAGGCCGTCGATCCGGTCCCCGGTTCCCGATTCCCGGTTCCCGATCAGATTCGTGTTCACGCCTTTTCTCCCACGTCCACGACGAGGACGCTGACGTTGTCGCGAGTGCCGGCGTCGATGGCCTGGGTCATCAACCGCTCCGCCACGGAGTGCGGGGCGCCGATGAAGGCCTCCGGATCGATCTCCTCGAGCCCGATGACGCCATGCAGGCCGTCGCTGCAGAGCAGGAGGCGGATGTGTGGCGGAACCGGCATCTCGGCCATCGACGGCGTCACGTCGGTTTCGGCACCCAGCGCACGCGTGAGCGCGCGCCGCGAGCCGATGCGTTCTCCGTCGGCGTCGAACTGGTCCACCGTCGCCGCGTCGTCTTCGGTGAGCAGTCGGGATGGCCCCGGCTCCAGGCGATAGATGCGGCTGTCGCCGACGTGCGCGAACGAAACGACGTTGCCAGCCACGAGGACGGCAGCCACGGTCGTGGCCATGCCCTCCAGGCTCGGATCGGATTGCGCGGCCAGGTGCACGCGCTGGTTGGCCAGCACGACGGCAGTGCGCAGGCGATTGGACGTCGCCGAGAGGCGCGGATCCCACCCGAGTGGCCACGTGTCGTCGTCGGCGTTGCTCGCCGAACGGGCGATGTAGCCGGCCAGCGTCTCGAGCGCGAGTTGCGACGCCACTTCACCGGCGTTGTGGCCGCCGACACCATCGAAAATTGCGTACAGGCCGTAGCGATCCTCGCAGAGGACACGGTCCTCGTTGACTTCTCGTACTGGTCCGCGGTCGGTAGCGCTGCCGCCCAGGGTCACGGTAGTGGTGGCTCCCATCAGGCAAATCCCGCGACAGGCATGTCGACGGCGACGGTGTGCTGAAGCACCTCGGCCAGTGACATCTCTCCAGCGATCACCTTGGCCAGCGCGGCTTCACGTAGCGTGCGCATGGCGTCGCGGTAGGCCTGGAGGCGAATCTCGGAGACCGAGGCGCGGCGCATCACGAGGTCCTCGATGGCCGGCGAGATTCGCAGCACCTCGAAGATGCCGGTGCGGCCGCGGTAGGCGGCGCCGCCACCGGCGGCGCACTCGCGCCGCTCGCGGATCGACACGCGGCCGTGGTGGTGCAGCCGGTCGTAGGTTGCGGTCAAAGGATGCGTGCGAACGTCGATCTCTAGGGGCACCTTGCACTCCTTGCACAGACGGCGCACCGGGCGCTGTGCCACCACCAGGCGCAGCGCGGACGCGACGATGAACGACTCGAGTCCCATGTTGAGCAGGCGCAGCACGGCGCCCGTCGCGTCGTTGGTGTGCAGGCTCGAGAGCACCATGTGGCCAGTCAGCGCGGCCTTGAGCGCGATGTCGGCGGTCTCGGCATCGCGCAGATCGCCCAGCCGCGCGTCGAGCTCGGCGTCGGTCACGCGCCGCCTCCCTTGAGCGCCGCGAGCCGTTCCTGCGCGGTGGCCTTGCGCGCGTCGCTGTCGGGCAGCCACTGGACCGCACGCTGGTACCACGTCATCGCTTCGATGGGCCGGTTGCGGGCGTCGAACTGCCGCGCCTTGCGGTAGGCATCGTCACCCGCGACCGTCATCTTCGACCGCGCAGCGCTGGCCATGTCGGCGGCGCCGGCACGTTCGTACGCGGCGATGGCCCGCGTCCAATCGCCGCTCGCCTCGAAGGCCCGCCCATCTGCGAGGGACTTCTGGCGCGCCGTCGACTGGCCGTCCCTCGCCTGCGCGAGCAAGGTCTGCGTGTCGCGGAAGCCGGGCTGCATCTGGAGCACGGCCTGGAAGGCGCGCTCGGCTTCGATGAAGTGACCGGCACGGATCGCACGGCGGCCCTCGTCGTAACGCACGACGATCGCCGGGTTGTCCTTGGGCGGCGGAGGCGGTACACGCTTGGGCCGCGGCGGCGCCACCTCGGGACCGGCCTTGCTGCCCGGCGTTGGCGACGTGGGAGGTGGCGCAGGTGTGGTCGCCGGCGTCTGTCCCTGCGTCACGGCGACGCCAGGCGGAGGCAGCGCCGGCGGCACATCGACAGGGGGCGGCGCGACGGGCGGCGGTGCGGCCGCCGGTGTCTGGGCCGGCGGAGCTGCCGGCGTCTCGGCCTGGACAACAGGTCGCTCCTCGGTGCCAGACGACAGGACTTTCCACGCGACTGCCGCCACCGCACCGAGCATGGCCACCAGGAAGAGTACGAGGATGACCGGATTGACGCCCTTGCGCAGCGGCTTGGCCTTCAGCCTGCCTGGCGGCAACGGTGCGGGTGAGGCCGGCGTGGCAGACGACACCGCCGCGCCGGCGCCATCGGCGGTGGATCTCTCGATGTGGCCGGGCGGTTGCGCCTTGCCCGGCACCAGCAGCGTCTGATCCGGCGCAATCGGCACGTCGTCGGTCGCCACCAGCGCGGCCCCTCGACGTGGCGGCGGCGGTGGAGGCGCCGCGACCTTGACGTCCTGGAACGCCATCTTGTAGTCGCCGAACAGCACTTCATGGCCGTGCTCGAGCACCAGCCGATTGACGCGCTGGCCGTCCTTCCAGCTGCCGTTCTGGCTGTTCAGGTCGATGAAGACCCAGCGTCCGTTCTCCTCGCGGAGCTCCGCATGGAAGCGCGACACCGACTTGCGCGGGTCGAGCAACGTGATGTCGTTGGTCTCCGATCGCCCCATGCGCCAGTCACGATGGCCGGGGTCGAACTCGGTTTCGATGGCGCCATCGCGCCAGATGATCACCTTCGGCATCGTCGGAGTGCTCCCGCGCTCATTGTGCGGCACGCTGGCGCAGGCGCGCCGCCTCGGTGCGGGCCCGGGCGTTCAGCGGCTCGTTGTCGAGCGTGAGTGCCTGCACCGCTTCCCACTGTTGCGCGGCTTCCTCGAACTTCAGTTCCTCATCGGCGCGGGCGGCCGCGGCTTTCAGGCTGTTCAGCCGCAGCTCTCGCTCGCCCATCACCTTCAGCAACAGGCGGCGTGCGGACTCGTGCTGCGGGTCGCGCAGCAGGGCCCCGTTCAGGAGACGGTAGGCGTCGAGCAGGCGACCGTTCTTGTACGCCAGTTGCCCCTCGTCGTACAGCCAGTCGACCGGCTGCTTGTCGTGCGCCGCGATCGCCTGCTGCTCGATCGCCTGCGCCTGGGGCGAATCGAAGGGCGTGATCTTCGTGTCGGACGGCAACGAGGGATCCTCGCGCACCGCCGTGCTCGTCGGCGTCGCCTGCTCCACTGCCGGTGCCAGGAACATCACGTAGATCGTCGCAAGACCGCCGACCATCACGAGCATCGTCAGCACCGCGGCGAGAATGAGGCGCAGTCCCTTGTTCCCGCCGCCGGGTGCGACCCAGCCAGGCTCGGGCGCAGCCACGCTCGCGTGCCCCTCGACCTCGAACACCAGGTGCTGGTCGCCAATCTGGATCATGTCGCCGGACGAGAGCTGCGCCGCATGGACGGTGAGGCCGTTGACCGTGATCCCGTTGGCGCTGTCCTGGTCCTCGATGCGCACGCCGCGCGGCGTCCACGAGACGAGTGCGTGGCGTTTCGAGACGAACTGCGAGGCGAAGACGATGGTGTTGCCAGTGTCGCGGCCAAGCGTGACCGACCGGCCCTGGTCGAGCCCGTAGACCAGTTCCTCGCCATCGGGGCGCTGCAGCACGAATCTTGCGGGCGTGCGTTCGTGGGATGACATGGGCCTCTCTACCTCAACGCGCGCCCAGTGTCACGCGCACATGCCCCGAGGACTCGCGTCGGATCGCGACCGGCGCCCCGTCCGGCAACGGCACCGTGGCCTCTGCGCCCGACTGCATGCTCAGGGCCCCGAGCCCCTGCACGACAGCGTTGCGAACCGGCCCGTTGTCGAGCACGTCGAGCAGGTGACGGCCGCGGGCGTTGCTCCAACCCGTTGCGCCCACCTCCGGGCCGTGCGCGCTCGACGCAGCCACCATCAGCGAGGGTGTCACCTCGAGCCACGGCGGATCCGGATCGATGGGCGACGCGGCGACTGGCGGCAGCGCCGGTTCGTCGGTGTCGATCAGGCCGGGCACACGGGCACCAGCCTGCATCGCACCGCCAGCGCGCCGCTGTTCGAGCAGGTTGGTCACCACGCCCGGCAAGCGTTCCAGGCCAGGCATCAACGTGCCCTGCATCACCGTGGGAGACGCGCCAGACACGACCAGTTCCACCTGTCGCGTGAAGTGCTGCAGCATCGCCTTCGTATGGCGCTTGATGAGCAGGGCGATCAGCATCGCGAAGACGAGCGTCACGACCAGCGCCACCATGATCGCGAGGCCGGTGTCGTCGGACGAGGGACGCTCGTAGCGCACCCAGGCGATGTAGGCGCCCCGGCCGGCAGGCACGTACGCATCGGCAAAGGCATCGACGCGACTTACGCGTGCCGAGGACAAGTCACGCCATGTCTCGCCGAGGCCAGGAAGCGCGCTGTAGGCCCGCCCGTTGAGGGAGACCGGTGCAATCGCGCGACCTGTCGCCCGCTCGAGCACCATCGCCCGGGCAACCCCGGGCTGCGCGAGCACCCCCTCCATCACTCCCGGATCGACGACCGTGCTGCCCTGCGGATCGACGCCCGCCGCGAGCCAGCCGGCCAACGTCCGCGCCTGCCGCTGCGAGAGCGCGTCGAGGGTGCTCGACGAGGCCGACATCAGCGGCAAGGCACCCATCAGGACCGCGAGACCGCCCAGCAGGACCGCGGCCAGCGTCACGAGGCCGCCCCAGGAGAAACGGGGTCCCTTCAGCGCAACGCCGGTTGCGGTCCCTGCCACACTGGCAGCTGCCGCAGGCGCAACCGCAGGCACGGCTGCGACCGGCGGTTCGTGAGGCGGCGCTGGCGGCACGGTGGGCGGGCGAGAGGCCGGGACAACTGGCGGCACGGCCTCAGGCACGGCCATCGACACTGCGGGGCTTGCGTCGGCCAGCCGCTTTGCCTCCGCGGCCGCACGCTGCGGTGGCGGCAGCAGCGTCGTCCGTTCCGCGGACGCGTCAGTCGGCAATACTTCCCGGGCGACCGGAGCCGGCTTCACCCGCGGTGGCAGGGCGCCGGTCTTCTCGGGATCGGTGCTCACGACCAGATCGAGGTCCGGCATACCGCCGATCGGTTCGGGTGGCGGCAATGGGGGCGCCGTGATGGCCGGCGGAACCGGCAGCGGTACCGGCAGCGGGAGAGGCACCGGCGGCGGCACCGGCGGCATCAGCGGCGACAGGACCAACGTGCGATCGTCGACAGGCGGGGCCTCGGCCTCAGGCTCGGATATCTCGGCTGCCCGCTCCTCGAAGCGGATGCTGGCGTCGCCGACGGTGACGACGTCGCCCGGTACCAGATCGGCGGCCCCGACCTTGCGGCCGTTGACGAGGATCCCGTTGCGACTGCCCAGATCGGTGACGCGTGGCATCGGTCCGGACGCGTCGAACTCCGCGTGGCGGCGCGAGATCTTCGTATCGGCGAGGCTGATGTCGCACTCGGGCGCGCGGCCGATCGTCAATCGACCGATGAACAGCAACTCGCGGTCGCCCTCGGGCGTCACGACGATCAGGCGGCGGGTGCGCACGAATCAGCCTCACAAATTCGAAAAGATGAACTTCACGGCGATTGGTGCGATCGCCATCAGCAACACCGCCGGGAAGATGAACAGCGGCATCGGGAAGATGATCTTCTGCGTCGCCTGCCCACCGCTTTCTCCGCGCGCTGGAACCGCTCGGTCCGCAGCAACGAGGCCTGTGATTTCAGGACCTCGCCAATCGAGACGCCGAGCAGGTCACCCAGCCGAGGATCGTGTTGAGCAGGGGCGCGGTGTACGTCGGGTCGATGAACGAGAACAGCATCAGCATACCCGGCGGCAGGAGACACATTGATGAAGCCCTGCGTCATGCGCTGGGCGGTCATCGACTTGTTTCGCCCGACACCTTCTTGCGCTCGACGTGGTGTTGGCCACCACGTCGAAGGTCTCGCTCAGGTTGCCGCCGGTTTCGCGCAGGGTGAGGATCGAGTCGACGACGATCCGCACGTCCTCGAGCGGGACACGCTCGGCGACGCGGCGCAACGCGGCGTCCATCAGAACTCGTCGACGATCCACGAGCCGTACGTGCGTGTCCGCCGGCTCCATCAGCCACTCGACGGCCACCTGGCCTGCCTTGCCGCGCCAATCCTGCCGCGACTCGGTAACGCTACCGGTCTTGTCGGCAACTTGATCTGCCCGACTGATGGGCATCGTGGGCGACAGTTCGAGCTCGCACGCCGCGACCGGACCGATTGCGGCGGAAGGAGTCATTCGCGCAGGCCCGCGATGACCCACGTGCGCCCCTGGCGCAGCAGGTCGAAGACGAAGGTCCGGCGGATCGTGAGGTCCTGTCCCGCGGCGTACGTGCCCGTGGTGCCCGGCTGTGTCAGTCGACACGTGGCGCTCGCGTGCGCGGCATCACGCGCCTCGATCTCGCAGCCGCCCAGCGTCAACGGCGCGGAAAACGCACTCGTGATACGGCGCAGGTGGTTGTCGTCGACGCCCGGCCAGACGCGGCGGATGCCGGAAGCGTGGGCCGTGTTTCGGGCCGCGACGTAGGCTCGCACGAGCGCTATCCCCTCGTCGGTGGGGGCGACGACGGCAGGCGGATCGGGCTCCCGACGCTCCACCTGACGCGGCGGCGGCTCGGCAACGACTGGCGGTGGCGCCACTTCGCGGCTCTCGGTCGTGACGGGCCGGGTCGGCACGGTCGGGGGGACCTGCCGTGTGTTGGTCGTCTGGCGCGCGGGCGGCGCCTGGCGCGGCGGCGGCACGCGTCCGGGCGGCGGCGTGGTGGGCCGGGTCACCGGAGGCTGGACGACCGCCGGTGGTTCCTGCACCGTCGGCCGTGGCGACTCGGTCGCGACAACCGGGGGTGCCACTGGCGGCTCCACGGGTGGGGCCACTGCGACCTCGGTGGTTCCCGGCGTCGTCGCCGCCGTTGCCGTGACCGGAGTGGACTCGGTCGCCGGCGGCGTGGTGGTGGCCGGTGCATCGTCGTGCGGCGGGTTGGTCACCTTTGGCTCGACGGTTCGGGTGAGCAGGCCAGAGATGGGTGTTCCCCTGAGCAGGCCGAAGGAGCGGACAGCGAGGAACGCGGCGATGAAACAGATCGCCAGCATCGCCACGAGGCCGCCGACGATGATCGCCGCCGGGATGCCCCGTCGCGTCGTCGGTGGGCCCGGAACAGGGCTGCCCTGGACGACGCCGGGCGCGGCGACAGGCGGTGGAGCCGCCGCCACTGCCATGCGTGGCGGCGAGGCGGGCTTCGCGTCGGTCTCGGCCCCGGAGCCAGCGACCGGCCCGGCCGCGGTGCGCTCACGGGCAGTGGGAACGACGGGAGCGTCAACGGTGGCGCGACCCGCGGTCAGCAGGGGAAACATTCCGCTGGACGGCACCGCCGGGAGGGGAACCGGCACTGGCCCCTCGTCAGGCGGCGTGGCAGTACGCGCCTCCGAACCCGCTGAAGTGGGAACGAACCCGGGGCTCGGCAGGGGCGGTGGCGGCACGGAGGCGATCGGCTCCGGGACCGGGCCCGTCGCGGCGTGACTCACGGGCGCCGGGATCGGGGCAGCCTGCGGAGCAGTCGCCGGAGCTCTCGCGGCAACGGGTGCGTAGATGGTCTCCTCGGACGATGGCGCCGGTGACCGGGGCACGGACGGGCGCTGCGCGGCGAGGTGCGCCAGGCCACGGTCGGCGGCGGTCGGCGGCAACGCGACCGCCTGCGCGGGTGTCGCCGGCGGCGGCGTGGGCGGCGGGACGACCGTGGCCCGCACGGCGTCCGGCGGCGGCGGCGCCTGCCCCATGGGCCTGGTCACCGGCAGCCCGACCACGATCGTCGCGTCGTCGCCGCTGGCCTGCATGGCGCGGCGGCGGGCGCGCGCCAGGTCCTTGCGCATCGCCTGCAGGTCCGGATATCGATCCGTCGGCTGCCGGGCCATGGCCCGCCCGATGACCTTGCACAGGTCGGGGTCGATGTCGGGAATCAGGTCCCCGATGGGGATCGGCTGCGCGTCGAGGACCTTCTGGAGCACGTCGGCCGTGGTCGCCCCGGAAAAGGCGCGCCTGCCGGAGAAGAACTCGTACATCACCAGCCCGACTGCGTAGATGTCGCTGCGGGCGTCCACGTCCGCGCCTTCGAGCTGCTCCGGGGCCATGTAGGCGGGCGTGCCGATCAGCGTCGGCGCGTCGATCTCGCCGGAATCGCGGTGCGTCGCGACCCTGGCGATGCCAAAATCGAGGACCTTCACGAGCCCGCCCCGCGACATCATCAGGTTGGCTGGCTTGATGTCCCGGTGGATGATGCCGCGTTGATGCGCGAAGCCGAGACCCTCGGCCACTTCGTCGATGATGTCCAGCTTGCGGATCGCCGAAAACGGCGCGTCGTCGCGGATCAGCGTCGCCAGCGTGTCGCCATCGATGTACTCCATGGCGATATAGAGCTGGCCATCGTGGTCGCCGACGTCATAGACGGTGACAATGTTGGGGTGCTGGAGCCGTCCTGCCGATTGAGCCTCACGCATGAAGCGACGGCGCAGGTCCTCGCCATTGACGCGCAGCAGTTTCAGCGCCACGTGGCGGTCGAGCACGGGATCGCGGGCGAGGTACAGCACCCCCATGCCCCCTTCCCCGAGGAGACGCTCGACTTCGTACCGCCCGATACTCGTGGGGACGTGATTCATGGAGGTTATTAGGGTCTAACGCTGCGGGACCCGGCCGAAGAACACCGGGGCCTCCCCTGGTGCCGCATCGACGTGGGCCGGATTGGGTGCGCTGGCCTGCCTGCCGATCGTTTAAAGTACCGCTGGACATCCGCGTGGACGAGCTTCCAGGACATATCGGACCGTATGAAGTGAGGGACCGCCTCGGCCACGGCGGCATGGGTGTCGTGTATCTCGGGTTCGACCCGATGCTCGACCGGCCGGTGGCGATCAAGGTCCTCAAGGTACCCGACGAAGAGACCCGGCGTCGTTTCCTGCGCGAGGCCCGCCTCGCAGCCCGCGTCCATCACCCTCATATCGTCAGCATCTACGCTGTCGGAGAGCACGAGGGCAACCCGTACCTGGCAATGGAGTTCATCGCCGGCCGGACGATGGCGCAGGTCATTCGCGGCGGCGAGCAGGTGCCGCTGGCGCGCAAGGTGCACTGGCTCTCGGAGCTGTGCGCGGGCCTCGGTCACGCCCACGAGAGCGGCATCGTCCATCGCGACGTGAAGCCGTCCAACCTGCTGATTGCCCAGGGATCGGGCATGCTGCGCCTCCTCGATTTCGGCATCGCGCACGGCAACGAGGCGTCGAGCATGACGATGGCCGGCATGATCGTCGGCACGCCGCAGTACATGTCGCCCGAGCAAATCACCGGCCAGGCGGTGGATGCCCGCAGCGACATCTTTTCCGTGGGTGCCGTGGCCTACGAGCTGCTGACGGGCCGGCAGGCCTTCGGGGGCGACAACCTCTACAACGTCTCGCGGCAGATCGTCGGCGAGCAGCCGCGCCCGATCGAGAGCTTCGTCCCCGACGTCCCGAATGCGCTGGTCAAGACCATCGCGAAGTGCCTGCAGAAGGAGCCGGGCTCCCGCGCCGGCAACGCCAAGCTGCTCGAGCGCGAATTCCTGTCCATCGCCAGGCGGCTGGATCCCGAACACACGCTCGTGGTGCTGGCCTCGGAAGCGACGATCGTCACGCCGCAAGCCAAGGACGTGACGACCTCTCGCAAGGAGTTGATGCGGGAGACGGAGGAAGCCATCGAGCATGGCGAGCTCACGACCGCCTCGGGGCTGCTGCACAAGCTGGAGTCCGGGACGTCGGCGAGCCCGGACGTGCAGCAATTGCGGCAGAAGCTGCAGGCGCGCCGCCTGGCGCTGCGCCTGCAGGAAGCGGTCGCGAAGGCCGACGAGGCCACCCAGACCGGCTCGCTCGAGGAGGCCGAGGCGGCGATCAACGCGCTGGCCGACCTGTCGCCACGTCATCCGGCACTCGAACGGCTCCGCAAGGCCCACCAGGAGCGGATCGACGAACGACAGGTCGCATCGCTGACGTCACGGGCGCGGCAGGCACTGCAGCAGGACCGGCTGGACGAGGCCGAGTCGCTCCTGGCCGAGGCGCTGTCGCTGGCGCCGGATGCCGCCGACGCGCTGGCCCTCCAGGAGAAGCTCTCGGCCCGCACGCGCGCGCAGCGGATTGCCCGCCTGGTCGCACAGGCGAGCAAGGCGCTCGATCAGGAAGACGAGATCGGCGCACGCCGGGCGATCGAGGCCCTGAGCCGCATCGATGCGGCTCACCGGGACGTGGCGCGACTCCAGACTCGCCTCGCGGCACTCGAGGTCGAGGCCAACGAGGCGTCCAACACCCGGACCGGACTCGCCACGCCGGTCGCGGTCGCGCCGGCCGTCGCTGCGCCAGCCGTCGTTGAGCCACCAGTCGAGGCACCCAAGCCCGCGGCACCACCAGTCGTCGCGGCTGCGGCCGCAGCCGCGTCGTTGACGCCTCCGCAAGCCACCCCCCTGGCGCCTCCGGCACCGAAGCCAGACGTCACGCCGTCTGCCGATCCCAAGCCGGCCGCGTCCACGCCAGCGCCGGCGACGTTCGGGAAAGCTGCCGTGGGCGAGCGTGTCCCCGATGCGGTGCACGGGCCAGCCGGCAAACAGATGCCCGCCGCTCCGCCTGCGGCACCATCGACCGGAAAGCGGGCGACCCAGGGTGCGCCCACACCCACGGGCGACGGCCTGCTCATTCGTGACCAGTTGCCGGGCAGCGCACACGCCGAAATTCGCCCCGCGGCCAGCGCGATCACCGACGAGACGGGAGACGCCGCGCCATCGCGGCGGTCCCCGGCGATGCTGGCGATCGCCGGCGTGGTCCTGCTGCTGCTCGCAGGAGGCGGGTTGTACTACCAGTTCGGACGCACCCCGAAGGACGCGTCTACGCCGGCGGCAACAGCGACGGGTGAGGACAGCGGCGCCACCAAGACGGCAGTTCCACCACCGGTTGTCGCCACGCCGGCGTCGAACGAACCCGCTGGACCCGCACCAGCGGAGCCGCCGCCTGCGTCTCCGCCGGCGGCGACGGTCGCGGTGCCGCCATCGTCACCGGCCGGGCCGCGGGCCGATCCGTGGGCCGCGGTCCATCTGTACTCGAAGGACGGCCGGTACGACCGGGCCATGGGAGCCATCGATCAGGTCAAGGGTGTTCCGGCGGCGTTGATGCAGGAGGAGCGCGGTCGGGTTGTTGAGAACGCGCGGCGCTATGCCCTGGCGGCACGTCGCAGCGCCGAGGACTTTCGCCTGAACAAGAGCCCGCAGTACCTACTCGGCACGACGCAGCAGGAGCAGGCCGACGAGGACCGCGACGCCGGCAAGTTCAAGTCCGCGGTCGGCGGTTACATGGCCGCGCGCGGCCACTTCCTCCAGGCCTTCGGCGACAGCGGCAAGCCGACTCCGCCGGCGGCACCGCCTGAGCCCGAGCCGAGCGCACCCGCGCCGGCCAACCCGGCCCCGGCCCCGAACACCGCCGCGCCGGCGCCATCGGCGGTGGATCTCTCGACGTGGTCGAACGAGGAAGCGCGGGCATCGATCTCCCAGTTCTGCGGGGCGTACATCGGGCGGGACATCGGCGGCCTCGGTCGCCTCTGGCCCAACATGGAACCGGCCTGGCGCACGGAGTTCCGTGAGGCGTTCGCCACCGAGGGCGAGCTCGTCTGCGTGTTCGAGAACCTCACGCTCGTCCGGACGAGCGACGAGTTCAACGCCTCGGCCAGGTTGCTCACGCAGTTGCCCGGCGGTGCGCAGCGCCGGCGCAACCTGGCCATCACGCTCGTCCCCGCGAAGGACCGCCTCGTCATCGGGAACATCAGGGTCAGGTAGAGTTCTCGTCCGCCGGCCTTCGTCCATCGGCCATCGACCTTCCGCCTCGGCCCTTCAGCGTTCGGCGTTCAACGTTCGGCGTTCGTCGTCCCACTCTGCCAATGCCCTTTGCCATCACTCTCGACGCGGTCACCAAGCGCTTCGGCCAGACGATGGCGGTGGACGCGTTGTCGCTGCAGGTGCCCCAGGGCGCCATCTACGGCTTCATCGGGCCCAACGGATCGGGCAAGACCACGACGCTGCGGATGATCATGAACATCCTGCTGCCCGACAGCGGCGCCATCGAGGTCCTCGGCGACCGCAGTTCGGTGGCCGCCCGCGACCGCGTCGGGTACCTTCCCGAGGAGCGCGGCCTCTACAAGCAGATGCCGGTTCGGCGGCTGCTCACCTACTACGGCCAGTTGAAAGGCGGCCGGCGCGCCGACGTCGCCCGCGAAGCCGACTGGTGGCTGGCGCGTCTCGGCCTGGCTGCCACGTCGGACAAGAAGGTCCAGGCGCTCTCGAAGGGCATGTCGCAGAAGGTCCAGTTCATCGCGAGCGTCGTCTCGCGGCCGGACCTGGTGATTCTCGACGAGCCGTTCTCGGGTCTCGACCCGGTCAATCGCGACGTGCTCCGCGACGCGGTGCTGGAGCTCAAGCGCCGTGGCACGACGATCGTCTTCAGCACGCACGACATGTCGATGGCCGAGCTGATGTGCGATCGCATCTTCATGATCTTCAAGGGCCGCAAGGTGCTCGACGGATCGCTCGACGAGATCCAGGCCACGTACGGGCACGACGCGGTCCATGTGCGTGCGATCGGTGGCGCCGCCCTGCTGCGCACAATCGAGGGCGTCACGTCGGTGGTCGACCACGGCAACACGCAGGAAGTGCGGTTGTCGGTCGCGCCGCAGGCGTTCCTCGGCCGGCTCGCCGCGCGTACCGAGGTCTACCGCTTCGAGATCACCAGGCCCTCGCTGCACGACATCTTCGTGAAGATCGCGCGGCCCGCGCCCGAAGAAGACCTCCTTCCCGCCGAGTGAGGCCGCACGTTCATGTCCCGAGTACTCATCATCGCCGCCGCGGAGTTCGAGCAGGCCGTCCGCAGCCGGGCCTTCCTGATCGGCCTGCTGGCCGTGCCGCTGCTGATGGCCCTGGCCTTCGGCATTCAGGCCCTCACGGCCCGGCGCGACACCTCCGAGCGCCGCTTCGCGATCGTCGATCGCACCGGCGTGCTCGGCCCGGCGATCGTCGAGGCGGCGCGCCGCCATGGTATCGAACAGACGTCACCCTCCGGCCGCCGCACGGGCCCATCGTTCCTGCCGGAGATCGCGGCGACCGACGGCGGCACGGACGAGAGCACGCGCCTGGGGCTGTCCGATCGTGTGCGGCGCGACGAATTGTTCGCCTTTGTCGAGATCCCTGCTGAAGTCCTCAGCACCTCCGGCACGGACGAACCCCGCCTGCAGTACTACACGCAATACCCGACGTACCAGGCCCTGCCCGAGTGGTTGCGTCGCGAGGTGAGCCGGGCGGTCGCAGACCGTCGCCTGTCGTCGCTCGGTGCCGACCCGTCCGAAACGCGGCGCCTGCTCGAACCGGTCCCGATGGACCGCAAGGGCCTGGTCGTGCGGACGGCCGACGGCAAGGTCTCGACGGCCGAAAAAGTCGATGCCGTGCGGACCTTCGTGATGCCGGCGGTCACGATGTTTATGCTGTTCGGCCTGGTCATGAGTTCGGCGCCACAGTTGCTGAACAGCGTGATCGAGGAGAAGACCAGCCGCATCAGTGAAGTGCTGCTCGGGTCGGTGAGCGCCTTCCACCTGATGCTGGGCAAGCTGCTCGGCAGCGGCGCGGTGACGATGGTGCTGGCGGTGATCTACATCGGCGGCGGGCTGCTGATCGCGGCGCAGGCGGACTATTTCGGACTGATCCGTTGGAGCCTGATCCCGTGGTTCGGGCTGTTCCTCGTCATCGCCGTCTTCCTCTTTGGCTCCATGTTCATCGCCATCGGCGCGGCCTGCAGTGAGGTCAAGGACGCCCAGGGGATGATGATGCCGGCGATGGTCCTGGCGATGTTCCCGATCTTCCTCTGGCTGCAGGTGGTCCAGAACCCGGACAGCGCCATGTCGGTGGGGTTTTCGCTGTTCCCGTTCGCGTCGCCGTACCTGATGCTGCTGCGGATGGCCATCCCGCCGGGGCCGCCCGCGTGGCAGGTGGTCCTGGCGCTGGCAGGCAGCGTCGCGACGACGGTGGCGATGGTCTACGCCGCGGGACGCATCCTGCGCGTCGGGTTGCTGATGCAGGGCAAGACGGCGAGCTATCGCGAGATGGCGCGCTGGATCATGGCGAAGTAGGGGGGCCCTCCCGGCCTTCGGGATGCGGCCTTCGGGATGCGGCCTTCGGGATGCGGCCTTCGGGATGCGGCCTTCGGCCTTCGTAGCCGTCGACCTTCAGGTCGACGGTCAGTGATCTCTCTCGGACGATCGTGCCCCCGATTCCCGGTGCCCGGCACCCGGCACCCGGTTACTCTAGGCGGCATGTTCGTGTGCCGTCGCAGCGTTCGCGCCGCCTTCTCCATCGTTTTCCTGCTCGCCTCGGTGGCGCTGGCGAGTGCGCAAACCATCGACTACACCGTCTCCATCCCCGCACCCGAGCAGCGATGGCTGCAGGTGGACGTGCGGTTTCCGTCGCGGGCGGGCTCGCCTCTCGAGGTGCGCATGGCGCGATCGTCACCAGGACGCTACGCGGCGCACGAGTTCGGCAAGAACGTGTACATGTTCGAGGCGCACGGTGACGGCGACACGACGCTCACCACTGAACTCCTGTCGCCCGCCCAATGGCGCGTCATGCCGACCGGCAACGCCGTGCACGTGCGCTACCGGTTGTTCGCCGATCGCGTCGACGGCACCTACTCGGCCGTCGATGGCACGCATGCACACCTGAACGTGCCGGCGACCTTCGCCTGGGCGCCGTCGCTGCCGGACACGTCTATCCGCGTCCGCTTCACGCAGCCGCCTGGCCGGACGTGGCGTGTCTCCACACAATTGTTCCCGACCGATGACGCACTCACGTTCACGGCCCCGAATCTTCAGTACTTCATGGACTCGCCGATCGAGTTCAGTGCGCACGCCGTGCGAGAATTCACCGTGGCGCGGCCGGGTGGCGGGACGCCGGCACGGATCCGGCTCGCGGTGCACCACCTCGGCACCGACGCGCAACTCGACGCGTACGCGCCCATGGTGGAGAAGATCGTGCGCGAGCAGGCAGCCGTGTTCGGAGACCTCGCGCCGTTCGACGCTGGAACCTATACATTCCTGATGGACTACCTCCCATGGGCCGGCGGCGACGGCATGGAGCACCGCAACAGCACGGTCTGCACGGCGGCTGCGACACTGGCCGATGGCATGTCGCGCGTGGCCGACACGGCCTCGCACGAGTTCTTCCACTCCTGGAACGTGGAACGCATTCGTCCGGCGGCGCTCGAGCCGTTCGACTTCACTCGGCCGAACATGTCCGGCGAATTGTGGCTGGCCGAAGGGTTCACCGAGTACTACGGCACGCTGGCGATGGTGCGCGCAGGGATCGTGAGTCAGGACCAGGGCGCGGCGCAGCTGGCGATGTTCGCCGCGGGCGTCCTCCATGCTCCTGGCACGCAGTTCCGCTCGGCGGTCGACATGAGCCGCCTCGCGCCGTATGTCGACGCGGCTCAGGCGGTGGACCCGACCAACTGGGATAACACGTTCGTTTCCTATTACACGTATGGCGCGGCCATCGCGCTTGGCCTCGACCTGACGCTGCGCGAGCGCAGCGGCGGCGCCATCACGCTGGACGACTACATGCGGCAGCTGTGGAAGACGCATGGCGCGCCTGGCGGGAAGGCCCCCGGGTACGTCGCCCACCCGTACACGCTGAAGGACGCGCAGGCGGCCCTCGCCTCGGTGAGCGGCGATGCGGCGTTTGCCGACGATTTCTTCCGCCGGCACGTACTCGGCACCGAAGTGCTGCCCTACCGGCAGCTGCTGGCGGCAGCGGGCTACACGATGCGCGCCCGCGAGACACCGGCGACGCTCGGACAGGTGCGTCTCCAGCCCGAGGGGGGCCGCATGGTCGTCGCCGGCAACACCGTCTCGACCAGTCAGGTCTACAAGGCGGGCATGGGCCGTGGCGACGCCGTACTGTCGCTCAACGGCACGGCCATCGCCCAGGCTGGTGACTGGGAGCGCGTGTTGTCCTCGATCACGCCAGGCACCGAAGTGGAGCTGACGTTCGAGTCACGCGGCGAGAAGAAGGCGGTGCGTGTCACCGCCGGGAAGAACGATGGCATCGAGGTCGTCCCCAGCCCTGACCAGACGCCGCAACAGGAGGCGATTCGCACGGCATGGCTGGGATCACACGTGAAGTGACGCCGCGCCGCGGCCGATTCCTCTACGGCGTTCACGGAGGGCCAGCCGTCGTACTGGACGGAAACCTCGTCGCCTCGAGTAGGCGCTGCAGTTCGGACTGCATCTCTTGCAGGGTCGGCCGCGAGTCGGGCCGGTCGATGATGTTGGTCTCCTCGTAGGGATCCGTGCGGAGATCGTAGAGCTCGTTCATGCCACTGAGTTCCCGGTACTGGATGTACTTGTATCGATCGGTCCGGACCGCCACGTAGCCCATGTTCCGGATGCGGGGAAAGACAGTGTCGGTGAAGTACTCGACGAGGAACGACGAGCGCCACTGACGCGCATTCTGCCTGAGTACTGGCACGAGCGACCGGCCCTGGACCGCGGGGTCGGGTCCAAGGCCGGTGATGTCGAGCAGGGTCGGCGCGATGTCGATGCTCAGCGCCATCTGACTGGGAGTCGTCCCAGCGGCGGCGAGGCGCGGGTAGCGGATGATCAGCGGAATCCGAATGGTCTCTTCGTAGGCGAGTCGCCGCTCCTCGTTGAGCCCGTGCTCTCCGTAGAAGTACCCATGGTCGCTGGTGAAGACGACAACGGTGTCGTCCCGCGCGCCCTTGCGCTCGAGCGTCGCGAGGATGCGTCCAAGGCTGTCGTCGACACCCAGCAGCATCTCGAGGCGCCCCCTGATGTCCTCGTCCGGTGTCGCGGTCTCGCGACCCATGGCCGGCAGCCTGTCAATCTGACGGAGGAGGGCCGGCTTGCCGAGCGGCGGCCGGAAGGCGTTCGCCCGTCGCGGCATCGCCGTGCCGATATAGCGGCCGCGGTGCCGGTCGGCGGCCACGAACCCGCCCGACTGCCCGGCCACCGGCGCCAGGCTCCCGTCGTCTCGCTGCACCAGGTTGGGGTGGATGGCCTTGTGCGCCAGGTAGACCAGGAACGGCTGTTCCGAAGGGCGGTCGATGAATCGCTCGACGTAGTCGGTCAGGAGATCGGTCGTATAGCCGGTGGCGTGCACCCGTTGCCCGTCGACGTTCAGGGACGGATCGACGGCTTCTCCCTGGCCGGGCAGGGCCACCCAGTGATCGAAGCCCGGACGCGGGCTGTCGTCGTTGCCCATGTGCCACTTGCCGAAGAAGCCGGTGCGGTATCCGGCACGTCGTAACGCCAGGGGGAAGATCGGCAGGTCGTGACTGGATCGAGCCGTGTTGTCGATGATGCCGGTGGTGTGCGCGTATTGACCCGTCAGGAAACTCGCCCGACTGGGGGAGCAGAGCGGCGTCGTCGCGAACGCGTTGGTGAACCTGGCCCCGTCCCTGGCGAGGCGATCCATGTGCGGGGTGTCGATGAACGGGTGTCCCGCGGCGCGCATGTCGTCCCAGCGCATGTCGTCGACCAGGACCATCACGATGTTCGGCCGTCGGGATGGGGCCGGCCGAGACGAGGACTCCTGCCGCGCCGGGTCAGTCGAGCGACACGCCGTTGCCATGAGCGCACCGACCAGCGCCAGCACCAGAGAAACCCTCATCGATCCCTCCCGTCGGACATGCGTTGGCCTGCCCTTGCGATGGGCATCTGCGTCGGCATCACCAGCCCACGGCCTGTCCGTCCTTGCGGTGATCGGAACCAGCACGGTACACACCGTTGACCGGCCGGTCCTCGTCTGCCCAGCGCTTGTCGAACGTCGGTCCCGGCATCGTCCCGTCGGGCGTGAACAGGATGCCCTGATAGCCGCCGACGGCGTTGCCAGGCGCCGATTGGACGACGTGACCCTTGCGCCGCAGGGCCGCGCCGACAAGGGCGAACAACTGCGGCTCGAGGCTCAGCACGTTGGTCGCGTGCGCGTGCGTGAATCGAGCAGCATCCGACGTCATCTGCACGTTCATGCCGTGGTCGATCATGTTGACCATGTGCTGCGCGTGCGTCTCGGGCTGCACCGTCCCGCCCATGTTGCCGAACGCCATCAGCGGCTGCCCGTCCTTCATGACGAAGCCGGCGATGATCGTGTGGAACGGGCGCTTGTGGGGCGCAACAAGGTTCGGACTCTTCGGGTTCAGCGAGAACGCGGCGCCGCGGTTCTGCAGCACGAAGCCATAGGGCGGGACGGTGGCCCTGCTGCCATAGACGCTGAAGACGCTGTGCACCAGTGACACCATGTTGCCCCAGCGATCGGCGGCCGATAGGTAGATCGTGCCGCCATCGACTCCGGTTGATGCGGCAGTGCCTGAGGCGCGGTTCACGTCGATTCGCCCGCATAACTCGGCTGCATGCGACTTGGAGATCAGCCGCGCCACAGGAACATCCGCAAACGCGGGATCGGCGTTGTACGCGTGCAGATCGGCGTAGGCCAGTTTCTTGGCCTCGACCATCAGGTGCCAGTACATCGGGCTGGATGGCCCGAGCTCGGCCAGGTTCATCCCGAGTTTCGGCACGCACACCTCGAGGATGTTCAGCATCTCGAGTGCGGCGAATCCCTGCCCGGGCGGCGGCAACTGGAAGACGTCGTAGCCGTGGTAGCTGGTCGCGATCGGCTCGGTCCATTCGGACCGGAACTCCGCCAGGTCACTGGCACTCATCACGCCCCCGCCGGCGCGTATCTTCGCGACGATCGCCGACGCGATGTCGCCACGATAGAACGCGTCGCGCCCATCCTTCTGGATCAGGCGCAGCGCCTTCGCGAGGCCCGGGTTGCGGATGATGCGATAGAGGTCCGGAGCCTGTCCCGCCTGGAGGAACGTGGCGGTCGAATCGGGGTCCGCGCGCAACTGCGCGACGACACGCAGCAGATCGCCGTGCCGTCGTTCGGCCTGCCCCCAGCCCTCTTCGGCGATGCGGGCGGCACGCGCGAACGTCTCGGCGAAGGTCATCGTGCCGAAGCGCCCGAGTAGCGCGTCGTAGCCCGAGATCGCGCCCGGTACCGTTGCCGCGTTGACACCGCTGGCGGGAACGGCCTTCAGGCCGAGCGTGTCGGTGAAGAACTGCGGCGTCCATCCGGCTGGCGCCCAGCCCGCGGAGTTCAGCGCATACAGCTTCCGCTCGTGCGCGACGTAGACGATCGCGAACAGGTCGCCGCCGATCCCGGTGTCGTTCTGCGAGGTGACGTCGAGCACCGCGGCCGCCGCGACGGCGGCGTCGATGGCATTGCCTCCCTTGCGCAGGATCTCGACGCCGGCCTGCGCAGCCAGCGGATCGCTCGTCGCCACGATGCCGTGTCGCGCGAGCACCTCCGACCGCCCCTGCGCCAGCCACCCCTGTGCACGCGACCCGGGGACCGCATGGACCGTGCCGCCGGGCTGCGGCACCTGGGTGGTGGGTGTGCCGAATGCGATCGGCGACTGTGCGCTGCCGGTCGCGTACCAGGTCCCGATGCTCAGCACGACGCTGGCGACCGCGACGCGCCGGGATGGGCGCATCCCTCGTGAACGAACACGTGACATCGCGGAACTCCCGTGTAGGCCGGGCTCGGCGATCCGGCCCTACCGTCGAATGGCCCCATTTGTAGCCGTCGACCTTGGTCGACGGTGATGTCGCCGCGCCGCGACTATCGGCCTTCGAACGAGGCGCCCGTCGGGCAAGCCCGACGGCGACATCTCGAGTCAGGACGCAATGCGTTTCCAGGCGTAGCCGTCGACCTTCCACCTTCGCCAAGGCTACGGCGGACAAGTCAGGTCGACGGTCATCGGGCCGGGCTCGGCCACCTCCGCTAAAGCTTCGGCGCCCCAGGAGAGCCGGCCCTACCTTGCCTGATCGCAACGAGCCGAGCGGCCATCGCCTTCACTCGCTCCGGCTGCTGCGCCGCCAGGTTCTTCGTCTCGCCGATGTCGGCGTCCAGATCGTACAACTGCGGTGCCGGGTCGTTGGCCAGTTCCGTGTTGGTCTGCTCGTTACGCCGCGGGCCCTCTGACGGCTCGATGTACTTCCACCGGCCGTCGCGCAGCGCGAAGCGGCCGGCGTGCTCGACGATGTGGTCGCGGCCTTTCGGATCCTCGCCGAGCAGGGCCTTCAACTGGTTGACGCTGTCTGGAGCCTCACCCGAGGGCACGGCCTTGCCAACCAGCGCGGCCATCGACGCCAGCAAGTCCACCTGTGACACCAGCGCGTCGCTGACACCCGGCCTCACACGCGCCGGCCACCGCACGACAAAAGGCACCCGGGTTCCGGCCTCGAATCGGCTGTACTTGCCGCCGCGCAGCGGTCCCCATGGCTTGTGGGTGCCGAGTTTCTCCACCGCCTGGTCGACATAGCCGTCGTCCACCACGGGGCCGTTGTCGCTCGTGAAGATCACGAGGGTGTTCCCCGCGAGCTTCAGGCGATCGAGGGTGTCGAGCAGTTGCCCGATCGACCAGTCGGATTGCAGGATGGCGTCGCCGCGTGGGCCCATGCCCGACTTGCCGACGAAGCGCTCGTGCGGGACGCGCGGGACGTGCGGATCGTGCGTCGCGAAGTAGAGGAAGAACGGCTCGCGCTGGTGCTGCTCGATGTAGGAGACGGCCTTGCGCGTGAACGTGTCGGCCATGTCCTGGTCGCGCCACAACGCGGCCTTGCCGCCGGTCATGTAGCCGATGCGGCTCACGCCGTTGACGATGGTCTGGTCGTGACCATGACTCGGGCGCTGCGTCGTCAGGAGCTCGGGGTTGGCCTTGCCGGTCGGCCAGTCGCCGATCGGCTTCTCGTAATCGACGCGGATCGGATCTTTCGGATCGAGGCCAACCACGCGCCCGTCCTCGACGTAGACGGTGGGCACGCGGTCGCCCGTGGCCGCCATGATGAAGCTGTAGGCGAAGCCGATCTCGTTCGGCCCGGGGCTGATGCGCTGGTTCCAGTCGGGGCCGCCAGCGCCGCCGAGGCCGAGGTGCCACTTGCCGACGACGCCGGTGTGGTATCCGGCGCTGCGCAACAGGGCGGGCAGCGTCGTTCGAGCAGGGTCGATGATCAGCGCCGCGTTGCCCGGGAGCACGCCCGTGCCTTCCTGGCGCCAGGCGTACTTGCCCGTCAGCATGGAGAAACGCGAGGGGGTACACGTCGCCGACGTCGCGTACCCGTTCGTGAACCGCAGCCCCTCGCGAGCGATGCGGTCAATCTGCGGCGTCTTGATCGTTGTCGCGCCGTACGCCGAGGTGTCGCCGTAGCCCAGGTCGTCCATGTTGATCAGGACGATGTTGGGAGGCGCTGCGGGTTGGGCGCCGGCCCATGCCGAACACCACAACAGGGCCACCGCCATGAAGACAACGCCCACATTCGGCCTTCGGCAATCGACCTTCGGCCATCGAAAAAGCATCGCGATGTCTCCTGCGCCCTGTTCTCGCGGCGGAACTGTACCTCCGCCTCGAGGTCACCGCCGGACAACTTGTCCGCCGTAGCCTCGTGCGAAGGCGGAAGTCCGGCGGCTAGGTGTCGTCGTGGTGGTTTCGGCGTTCGATGTTGCGGCTCGGCGTCAGGCGTTAAGCGTTAAGCGCTACTCTTCGCCCATGAAGGGATAGCGGTAGTCCTTCGGGGGCGAGAACGTCTCCTTGATCGAGCGTGCGCTCACCCAGCGCAGGAGATTGAGCTTGCTCCCGGCCTTGTCGTTGGTGCCAGAGCCGCGTGCCCCGCCAAAGGGCTGCTGGCCCACCACCGCGCCGGTGCACTTGTCGTTGATGTAGAAGTTGCCGGCGGCGTTGCGCAGGTGGGTGTGCGCGAGACGGACCGCGTGACGATCGTCGGCGAAGATGGCGCCCGTCAGCGCGTACGGCGACGTGCGGTCCACGACCTTCATGGTCTCCACGTACTGGTCGTCGGGGTACACGTAAGCGGTCACGAACGGACCGAAGATCTCCTCGCAGAGCAGGCGCGCGCCGGGATCCTCGACCTGCACCAGCGTCGGCGCGACGAAGTAGCCGACGTCCTTGCTGGCAGTTCCACCGCTGATGATCGTCCCGGTCGCGCGGGCCTCGTCCAGGTAACCGCCGATCTTCGTGAACGACTTCTCGTCGATCACCGCGCCCATGAAATTGCGGAAGTCGCGGACGTCGCCCATCCCGATGTCGGCCATCATCGCGACCATGCGGTCGCGCACGCCGGCCCACAGCGACTGCGGGATGTACACGCGGCTGCAGGCCGAGCACTTCTGGCCCTGGTACTCGAACGCCCCGCGGACGATGGCCACCGCCAGCGCATCCACGTCGGCCGACGCGTGCGCCATGATGAAGTCCTTGCCGCCGGTCTCGCCGACGATGCGCGGGTACGAGCGGTAGGCGCCCATGCGGCTGCCGATGGTCTTCCACATGCTGTTGAAGACGGTCGTGCTGCCGGTGAAGTGGACGCCGCCGAGATCGGCGTGCGACAACAGCGCGTCGGAGATCGGCACCGGGTCGCCGGGCACGAAGTTGATGACGCCGGGCGGCAGGCCCGCGGCCTCGAGCAGCTTCATCACGTAGTAGCCGCTCAGCATCGCCGTCTGCGCCGGTTTCCAGATGACCGTGTTGCCCACCAGCGCCGGCGCACCCGACAGGTTGCCGCCGATGGCCGTGAAATTGAACGGGCTCACGGCATAGACGAAGCCTTCGAGCGGGCGGTAGTCGGTCTGGTTCCAGACGCCTTTCTCGCTGAGGGGCTGTTCTCCGTAGAGGTCCTCGACGTAGGCGCAGTTGAATCGGAAGAAATCGATCAGCTCGCACGCGGCGTCGATCTCCGACTGGAACGCCGTCTTGCTCTGCCCGAGCATGGTCGCTGCGTTGAGCGTATCGCGCCACGTCGTCGAGAGCAGTTCGGCGGCCCGCAGGAACACGGCGGCGCGGTCTTCCCAGGCCCAGCGGCTCCATTCGTCGCGCGCGGCGGCGGTGGCGGCGATGGCCTCCTGCACCAGTTCCGGTGTCGCCTTGTGCCAGGTGCCGAGCACGTGTGCGTGATCGTGCGGCATCACCACGGGGGCGGTGTCGCCGGTCCGGTACTCCTTGCCGTTGACGATGACGGGGATGTCGACGTGTTCGCCAGCCATGCTGGCGAGGCGCTGCTTCAGCGAGGCGCGCTCGGGGGTGCCAGGAGCATGGCTGCGGATCGGTTCGTTGACGACGGCGGGTACGCGGCGTCGCGCCGCAAGGCTGGCGACGGTGAAGTCGGACATCATGTGAGTTTATCGAAATGCTGACAATGCCGAGAATGCCGGAGTGTCGAAAGCGGTGTCGCGAAGCACGCGCGACAAGCGGGCGTGCAGGTGGCAGCCTTCGACATTTGCGACATTCCAGCATTCCAGCATTCCAGCCCTCCGACCGGACCGATGGCCGCCGCCGCCAGGGATCGAACGGCTCGGCCATGGCGGCGTGCGGCCCCCAGTGCGGTACGCTTGAAGCAGAAGGAGCCTTCTCATGCGCAAGATGCTCGTTGGCTCACGCGTCGCAGGCCTCACCGGCGCGCTGCTCGTTGCGGTACTTGGTGCGTGGCTCGGCGCGGCACAGACGCGTCCGCTGCGACTGTTCTCCACGGCATGGCCACCGTTCACCAACGAGGTCGGTCAGCCGAGATTCGCGCTCGACCTCGTCGAAGCCGCCTTCGCGCGATTCAACCAGCCTTCGACGACGACGATCGTCGCACCCGGTCAGTTCACGACGATGCTCCTCAGTGGCGACTTCGACGGCAGCGCGGCCGCATGGAGGGATGCCGAACGCGAGCGAGTGCTGCTCTACTCGGATCCGTACCTCGAGAACCGGCTCGTGCTGGTGGGGCGCAAGGGTTCGGACGTCTCGGCCACGGCATTGTCGGCGCTCGCCGGGCGGCGGATCGCGCTGGTGGAGGGGTACTCGTACGGCGTGGAGGTCGACAACAGCGGCCCGACGTTCGTCCGTGCCGCGAGTGAAGAGGACAGCCTGGCAAAGCTGCTCGGCGGCCAGGTGGACTACGTCCTCATGGACGATCTCGTCGTGCAGTACATCGCCGACAATCACGCGCGCGAAGCCCAGGCGAAGCTGCAGCTCGGAACCAGGCCGATGGTCAAGCGCCCGCTGTACCTGGTCATCAGGCGCTCGCACCCCGACGCGCAGGGCATCATCGACCGGTTCAATGCGCAGCTGCGCGGCATGATCGCCGATCGCACGTACCACCGCCTGCTGCACGTCGACTGGATCCGGGCCGACGTGGACGGCGACGGACTCTTCGAGTACATCCCCGGGAACGACACGAAGGGTGTCACCGAGCCGAAGCGGGCGTATTCGATCTTCTCCCCGGTGGAGGAGCCGAAGGCGGCCACGATTCCGGTCGCGGAGTCGACGCAGCCCCGGTTCTACGTCGGCGGCAACATCTATCGCGACTGGGCCTCGGTGCCCGCCAACTACAAGGCGGCCGGCAACATGCCGCCGCCCCCGGCGCGAGCCACGGCGAGCCTGTTCCGGTTCGCGTGGTGACAGCGCTCCGGCCTCACCGGTCCCATGGTCGGCCGGTCAACAATGCCGCGATGCCGAGAATGCCGCGATGCCGAACCTGGCCGCCCGCCTGGTCGGCGGGCGCCGTTCTGGTCATTCTTCCCGCCGTCCGCAGGTACGCGTGAGGACCTGAGCCCTGAGGCCTGAGACCTGAGGCCTGAGGCATGAGGCATCAGGCATCAGGCATGACCTACCTGCCCAGACGCGAGCGCACGCGCGTACCCGCGTCGCCCCAGTGGAGTGCGCCGTAGTACTGGGCCGGGCGGTCGACCGAGTTGTACTCGTAGGTGGAGGCGTCCGTGCTGTCGATTTGGCCACCGGCGATCTGGTGCGCGAACTCGTGAACGACCGAGCGGCCGACTCCTCTACCGATCCCGGCGACGATCTCGGCGCGGGATGCATTCGACGGCGCGTACCGCAGCGCCTGTCCCGTGAGCGGCATGAGCCCTACCATGCCGCGACCACCGAGCGGACCGAAGGCGAGTGAGGCGCCCGCGGCGCCGAGGGTTCGCGACCGCGATGGCACGAACGCCCTGACGTGCACCGTCCAGAACGCGGCAGGATCCGCGTTCAGGTCGACGCGAAGCCCGGCGAATGCGGCCACCACCTCAGCGCGGGCGATCCGTTCGATGGCGGCGCAGTCGGCGCTCGTGAGCGGTCCGCCGAGGGCGCGGGCGACACCGGGCGACAGGTCACAGGCGCCGGCGACGAACACGAGCCCGGCCTCGAAGCGCGTCGATGCGGCCCGTCGCTGCAGGGTCGTCCACAGCCCGCCGGCGGCGACCAGCGCCAGCGCGAGAATCAGCACCGGGACAGGGCGTCGACGCGACGACAACTCGGAGGCCTGCAGTTGGACCGTGGACACGGCGCATTCGTATGAGCTGTGCCCTCACCATACACCCGGAGCAGTGCCCGGAATACCGGTGCGCAACTGCCGGACGCGAACGCGCGCGCTCACCGGCGTGACCCCGCCTGAGCACGGCGCAGGACAGGGCCGGGCTCGGAGAGCCGGCCCTACCTACGTCATGCCTGATGCCAGATGCCTGATGCCTAGGGCCGGATGCGCATGGTGTGCCGCAGCAAGGTCAGGCCACAAGCCGTAAGCCCGAGGCGTATTCGGTGGCCGCAGGCTGTAGGCGGCAGGCCGTCGGCTTCGCACGGCGAGCCGGAGGCGTTCCGACCTAGTGGCCGCGCGTGCGGTCCCACTTCGGATCGCCACCGCGGGCGGTAGCGGGCAGCGTGTCCCAGGGGTCGGCGATCATCCCGTTGAGGTCGTACACGACCTTGCCATCGCGGACGGTCAGTTCGCAGGCGAGACGCTGCGTGCCTTCGAGACGGCCCCCGAGGAAGTCCACGAAACCGAAACGCCCCTGCTCCACGCGCAGCACCGAAACGTCGGCGGTGGCGCCGACCGACAGGTGGCCGAGCGACTCCAGCTTGATCTCGCGCGCCGGGTTCCACGTGGACTGACCGATGACGTCCCCCAGTGGCACGCCCATTGCCAGGAACTTGCCCATCACGTTGAGCATGTCCTTCATCGCCGAGTTCATGCTGCTCGTGTGCAGGTCGGTCGAGATCGAATCGGGCAGGAAGCCCTTCTGGATCATCGGAATGGCTGCCGAATAGCGCAAGCTCGTGCCGCCGTGACCGACGTCGAAGATGATGCCGCGCTTTCGCCCCTCGATCATCGCCGCGCTCGGCCCCTTCGTTGCCGCGTCGAACTCGCCGCGCACGCCGCCATACATGTGCGTGAAGATGTCGCCCGGGCGCAGGTACTTCATGAACAGGTCCATGAGCGTCCGGCCGGCCTTCACGTTGCCGCCGAAATCGATCATCACCGGGATGTCGGCCTGCTGCCCGGCAATCACCGCCTGCTCGTACGGCTTCCAGTCCGTGCCGTTGTAATGCGCGCTCTTGATGCCCACGACGACGCCCTTGTGCTGCAACGCCATCTTCGCCGTCGCCGCGCCGTCCATGTCGTCGGCGTTCTGCTCGATCGGCCCTGACCCCATGCCGTTGCCGACGATGTTGAGGAACGCGGTGACGCGGGTCTTCGACTCGTCGATGACGCGGCGCTTGAAGTCGGGAAAGTTGCGCCAGCCCGACGTGCCGGCGTCGTTGACCGTGGTCACGCAGCTGCGCAGCGTGAAGCCGTCCGGAAAGACACTCCAGTCACCACCGGCGTAGTCACGCAGCTTCTCGCCGGGGAACACGTGCACGTGAAGGTCGATGAGGCCTGGCGTAACGACAAGCCCGCGTGCGTCGACGGCCTTCATCGCCCGGGTGGCGGCGATGTCGGTCGCCACGGCGGCAATCTTGCCGTCCTTGATCGCCACGTCGCGCACCGCGTCGAGCGAGTTGCGCGGGTCGATGACACGACCGCCCTTGATGAGGAAGTCGTACTCGGCCGGCCCCTGCGCGGCGAGCGGAGACACGAGGAGGCCGAGGGCGGCAAACAGGACGGCTCTGCGCATGCGCGGAACTGTACACCGACCGATGCGAAGCGCGCTGATTCCTGCGCCGTCATGAGGCGCCCGTCGAGCAAGCTCGACGGCTACACCTCACGGCAGGACTCGGCCTTCCTCTTTTCGGCCTTCGGCCTTCGAGTTCCAGCGTTCGGCGTTCAGCGGTCGGCGTTTTCTCCCGTAGCCGTCGACCTTCCACCTTCGCCAAGGCTACGGCGGACAAGTCAGGTCGACGGTCAGGTTCCGGCGGTGGTCCTTCGGCCTTGGGCCTTTGCTCTTCGAATTTCCGCATTCGGCATCGCGGCATCGCGGCATCTCAGGTGAGCGCTCACTGTTGCGCCAGCGCGAACGCGTAAACGACCCCGCCGCCGGCAATCGCGACGTGCTGGCGGCCGCGTGCCGTGTAGGTCATCGGCGAAGCGCGCCATGCCGCATTGGCGGCGAACTGCCAGAGCCGGCGCCCGTCACGCGCATCCAGCGCAGTGAACGACCCATCGTCCTCGCCCGTGAAGACCAGGCCGGAGGCCGTGGACAGGACGCCGGCCCATGAATCGCCCTGTCCGACCTGTGGCAGTTCCCAGGCGATGCGGCCGGTGGCGACGTCGATGGCCCGCAGGACCTTGCCGCCGGTTTCGCCAGGGACGCGGCGCGTGCTGCCGCCGTAGAACGACTCGCCCGGCTCGAAGCCGCGCGACGATTTCTGGAACACGCTGCAGCGCTCCAGCGCCTGCACGTAGTACAGCCCCGTGTCCGGGTTGTAAGCGGGCGACATCCAGTTGGTGGCGCCCTCGACCGACGGGCAGACGATCGTGCCGCGCACCGACGGTTCGATGCCCGCGATCCGCTGTGGACGCCCGCTGGTGTCGATGCCTGTCGCCCAGTTCAGGGTGCGGCTGAACGCCGTGGCGCGCAAGGGCTTGCCCGTCTCGCGATCCAGCACGTAGAAGAAGCCATTGCGGTTGGCCTGGAGGAGCAAACGGCGAGGCTTACCTGCGAACGGGGCATCGACGGCAATGACGGTCTGGACCGCGTCCCAGTCGTTCAGATCGTGTGGCGTGAACTGGAAGTACCAGCGCATGTCACCGGTCTTTGGATCGAGCGAGACCACCGAGTTCGACCACAGGTTGTCGCCGCGGCGTTCGTTGCCGTTGTAGTCGGGGCACGGGTTGCCGGTCGTCCAGAGCAACTGATCGAGATCGGCGTCGTATGACCCGGTCAGCCACGGCGCGGCGCACGGATGATCGATCGCCGTGCCCTGCCAGGTCTCCGACCCCGGTTCTCCACGCGCCGGCACCGACCAGAAGCGCCAGACCTCGCGGCCCGTAGCGACCTCGTGGGCAGCCACGAAACCGCGCGCGCCCTCGTCGCCACCCGATATTCCCGTGATCACGAGATTGCCGACCACCAGCGGCGCCGACGTCGCGCCGTAGTGCTGGCGGAAGTCGGCCATGCGGGTATCCCACAGGGCCTGCCCGTTGCCGCGATGCAAGGCCAGCAACCGCGCATCGTCGGTCACCATGAAGAGGCGATCGCCGTCGATCGCCACACCGCGGTTGACGCCGGCGCCGGCGTCACCAATCACGCCCGGCGTGCGGGGCTGGCGGACATGCCAGATCTGGCGTCCGGTGTGGGCGTCGAGGGCGAACACCTCGTTCGGGGCGGTGACGTACATCACGCCGTCGATCACGAGTGGCGTCGCGCGGAGGTAGCGCGCGCCTGGCACGGCGAACGTCCAGGCGAGCCGCAAGCCGGAGACGTTGGCCGGCGTGATTTGCGGCAGGCGCGTGTGGCGATTGCCGGCAATGTCGCCGTTGTACGTGGCCCAGTCGCCTGCCGAGACGGGTGTGGGCCCGGCGCGCGGAGTGAGCGTCGGCATCGGCGCGCGCCCGATTGTCTCGACCGATCGCGCTTTCGTGCGCTCCACCGTCGCCAACGCACCGTCGTCACGCAGCACGTGGACGTCGCTGGCGCCCTCGGCGAGGACCAGTCCCTCGAGAAGGGTGCCATCGCCGAGGATGGCGCGCACGCGCGGCCATGACGGCGGCGTCTTTGCCTGATCCACGAGTGCGCGGACGTGCCCAGCGACTACGTCGATGTCGCCGGTGGCCAGCGCGACCGGCGGCATGCCACCGCCGGGAATGCCCTCGCGAATCACCCGTGCGACGTCGGCGGCTGACCGGCGGCCCGCGGCCGGGGTCGTCACGATGTCCGGGCCGCGCTCCGCGCCTCGCCCGTCACCGCCGTGGCAGGGCGCGCAGCGGTCGGTAAAGAGCTGTGCAACTCGGGAATCGGCCGGTTGCGCAGCGGCCGGCCGCGCGGATGTCAGGACGGCCAGCGCGCAGGCAGCGGCCGGCAGGAAGGCGAGATGGCGCATCGGTGGCGGCAATCTACGCGATCTGGGAGAGCGAAGTCTTGCGTCGACCTGAAGGTCGACGCCTACGAACAGGCGCGGAGCGCTCGCGACGCCCTCGTGAGTCGCCATTGCAGGGCGTCATCGTGCAGCCGCGACGTGCGGACCAAGGTCGACGGCTCCGCCGAGGACTGTAGCCGCCGACCTTCAGGTCGGCGGTCAACGTTCCGGCGAGCTCGGCTTTCGACACTCCGGCATTGCAGCATTGCGCGCGCTCACGCTTTTCGCAGCGCGCGCGCGAGCCCGCCCCAGCACATGCCAAACGGGACACCGAGTTCGAGGCGCCGCAGCTCCACCTCAGACAGTTGCTGCCGGAAGATGCCGCGGAGTTGCTCGACGAAGCCGCTCTCCCGCTCCTCCTCGGACAAGCCCTGGTCGGCCAGGAGCCGCCTCGCGAGCTGCTGCATCACCTCCAGGCGGTCCAGCAGTTCGCCCAGGTGCGCGGCAACGGCCGTCACGGGGCCGAAATGCGTCATGAACAGTGCCTCGGGCTGCCATTCGAGGATCCGCGCGACGCTGGCGTGCCAGGCGGCGACGTCGATGTCGGGCGGCGGGGTCGGCGGCATCACTGTTCGCATCACCGCGGTGCGGCACCCCCCGGTGTCGCCCACGAAGGCGGTTCGCGACGCACGGTGGAAGTAGCTGACGTGATGCTGGGCGTGTCCGGGTGTGTAGGCGACCTCCAGGTCATGCCCGGCCGCCTGGATCTGCTCGCCGCCACGCAGCACATGAAGGTTCGTTTCGGGCACTGCCGCGAACTCGCCCCAGAGCGGACCCATCTGGTCGCCATATATCTGCGTCGCACTGGCGATGAGCTTCTCCGGCGACGCCATGTGGCGCGCTCCACGCTCGTGCACGTAGACCCGGCACCCCGGCCGGCGCCGCACGATCGTGCCCGTGGCGCCGGCATGGTCGAGGTGGATGTGCGTCAGAAGCAACGCCTCCACGTCGTCAAGGGAGAGTCCACCTGAAGCGAGGTCGGCTTCGAGCGACGAGAGATCGCTGGTCGGACCGGGATCGACCAAGGCGATGCCAGAGGGCCCCTCGAGGACGGCTGTCGCGATCACCCCGGATGTGCCGCGGAACTGCCCGTCGGCGTAGCGAAGCTTGTGGGCAAGCACCTGCATTTCTGCATTATGGCAATGCTGGAATGCCGAAATGCTGGAATGTCGAGAGCACATGGCCAGGCGGTGCCGGTCTCGACGTGCCGAGCCCTCGACATTCCGGCATTCCCGGCATGGCGGCTGTTCCGGCCGCTGCCCCCGTTTCCGCACTATGGCAATGCTGGAATGCTGAAATGCTGGAATGTCGAGAGCACATGGCCAGGCGGCCCCGGTCTCGACGTGCCGAAGCCCTCGACATTCCGGCATTCCCGGCATGGCGGCATTCCGCCCGCCCGCCCGTTCGCCCGGCGGGCGGGGCACAGGGTCCGTATACTGGTAGGGGAGATCAGCAGGCCGCGAACCCGGCCAGGGCCATGCCCGTGGACCGGTTCAGCACGTCGATGACCGACACTTCACAGCAGACGGGCGATCTCGTCCTCGAACGTACCGAGAAGCAGACCAAGGAGCCGGCGCGCTTCAAGGTGCTGCTGATCAACGACGACTACACCACAATGGACTTCGTGGTCGAGGTCCTCGAAACCGTGTTCCACAGGACCCCTGCCGAGGCATTCCGCATCATGATGCAGGTGCATACGCAGGGCAAAGGGTTGTGCGGCGTGTACACGTTCGAAGTCGCCGAGACGAAGGTCGAGGCAGTGCACGAACTCGCGCGGGAGAACGGCTTCCCACTGCGGGCGAGCCTGGAAGAGGAGTAAGTCAGCATGTTCAGTGCATCCGTCGAGCTGCTGCTGGGCGTGGCGTACCGGGAAGCGACATCCCGACGTCACACGCACCTGACGCTCGAACATCTCCTGTACGTGCTGGCGCACGACACGGAGGCCGAGCGCATCCTCGCCGCCTGCGGGGCCGACCTGCCGCGCCTGCGCTCCGAGCTCGACAAGTTCCTCCAGCAGAACATCGAGCAGTTCCCCCGCGGTGCACAGAAGGAGCCCGAACAAACGCTCGCGTTCCGCCGCGCCCTGCAGACGGCCGTGCTGCACGTGCAGAGCGCCGGCAAGAGCGAGGTCCAGGCCGGCGACCTGCTCGCCGCGCTGCTTCAGCAGAACCGCTCCTATGCGGCGCAGCTCCTCGAGGGCCAGGGCGTCACCCGCCTCGACGTGCTGAACTACATCAGCCACGGCATCTCGAAGGTGCCCGCCCCCGACGACGCCGGGTCCGACGACCGGCCAGCCGCCGCCGGGCAGGGGGACGAAGGCTCGTCGACCTCGCGGACGCCGCTCGACGCCTACACCGTCAACCTGACGCAGAAAGCCCGCAACGGCGTCCTCGACCCGCTGGTCGGCCGCGCCACCGAGGTGCAGCGGACGATGGAGATCCTCTGCCGGCGGCGCAAGAACAACCCGATGTTCGTCGGTGAACCAGGTGTCGGCAAGACCGCGCTTGCCGAGGGTCTCGCGCAGCGCCTGCTGCAGGACGACGTGCCGTCGGTCCTGAAGGACGCCGAGGTCTTTTCGCTCGACGCCACGGCCCTGCTCGCCGGGACGCGGTTCCGCGGTGACTTCGAGGAGCGCTTCAAGGCCGTCGTGAATGCGCTCGCCAAGCGCCCCAAGCCGATCCTGTTCATCGACGAGATGCACAGTACCGTCGGCGCCGGGGCGACCACCGGCGGCACGATGGATCTCGCCACCCTGATCAAGCCGGTGCTGAGCGCGGGCGACATCCGCGTGATCGGTGCGACGACCTTCGAGGAGTTCAAACAGGTCGAGAAGGACCGCGCCCTCGCGCGCCGGCTGCAGAAGGTGGTGATCGAGGAACCGTCGGTCGAGGAGACGGTCACGATCCTCAAGGGCCTGCGCAGCCGCTACGAGGATCACCACAACGTCAACTACACGGACCAGGCGATCGAGACGGCGGCCAAGCTGGCCGGTCGCCACCTGCGCGATTACCGCCTGCCTGATAGCGCGATCGACGTGCTCGACGAGGCCGGGGCGATGTTGCGGCTACAGCAGGCGCCACCCGCGCCTCCCGTGGCAGCGGACGCGACAGCTGCGGCCGGAGACGACGCCCGGCTGGGACAGCCGGGCGCTCCCAAGTCCACCTCGTCCTCCGCGGGTAAGGCCGGCTCCCCGGGCCCGGCCGACCCGGTCAAGGGCGGACGGCCCGAGGTCGTCGCCGAGACGGCACCAAGGCAGACGGTGGACGTGCCCGAGATCGAGCGCGTCATCGCCCGCATGGCGCGCATCCCCGACAAGCAGGCGCACGCCTCCGACAAGGAACGGCTGCGGACGCTCGAAGAGCAGCTGATGCGCGTGGTGTTCGGCCAGGACGATGCGGTCAAGGCGGTGGCGCGCGCCATCAAGCGGGCACGGGCGGGACTCGGCCAACCCGAGAAGCCGGCCGGGTGCTTCCTGTTCACCGGCCCCACGGGCGTCGGCAAGACGGAGCTCGCCAAGCAGCTCGCGATTCACCTCGGCAACCAGTTCGTACGCTTCGACATGTCCGAGTACATGGAGAAGCACGCCGTCGCCCGCCTCATCGGCGCCCCTCCGGGATACGTCG
Organism: Luteitalea pratensis; assembly: GCF_001618865.1. Lineage (GTDB taxonomy): Bacteria > Acidobacteriota > Vicinamibacteria > Vicinamibacterales > Vicinamibacteraceae > Luteitalea > Luteitalea pratensis. The sequence continues at coordinate 396,635 of NZ_CP015136.1, read as the reverse complement.
GCTTCGAACAGGGTGGGCTGCTGGTCGACGCGATCCGGAAGGATCCGTACGCGGTGCTGCTGCTCGACGAGATCGAGAAGGCGCATCCCGACATCTTCAACATCCTGCTGCAGGTGATGGATCACGCCACGCTGACCGACAACACCGGCCGCAAGGCAGACTTCCGGCAGGTGATCCTGATCATGACGTCCAACGCGGGGTCACGCGAGATGAGTCAGGCGCTGGTCGGTTTCGGTGAGCCCATGAGCAGCAAGGGCGCCGCCGGACGCGCAAAGCAGGCGCTCGAACGGATCTTCAGTCCCGAGTTCCGGAACCGTCTCGATGCCACCGTCACCTTCGGGGCGCTCACACCGGCCGTGGTGGAGACCATTGTCGAGAAGTTCATCCTGCAGCTCGAGTCGCAGCTGGCCGAGCGCCGCGTCGCGATCACGCTCGAGCCGGAAGCACGCGCGTGGCTGGCCGCGAAGGGCTACGACCCGGTCTTCGGCGCCCGGCCGCTGGCGCGTGTCATCCAGGCCGAGGTGCGCGATCCGCTCACCGACGAGATCCTGTTCGGTCGCCTGGAACACGGCGGCACGGTGAACATCGGCCTCGCGGACGGCGCGCTGACATTCGACATCGTCAGCACACCGGCGCCCGCGAGCAAGGACACGGTCGACGCGTAGAGGAACGCGTAATTTCACAATTTCAGAATTTCAGAATTGCACCACCTTCAGTAAGGCTTCGAAGGTTGGCGGTGATGCTGAAATTCTGAACTTCTGCAACTCCGAAATTTCGATGAGCGAACAAGAGCCCGTGAAGGTCGTCGATCGCCGCTGGTGGGCGCGCACCGAGGACACGCCGGCCAGCGACAGTGAGCCGCTGGTGTTCGACAAGCCGTCCTACGTCCAGGAACTCGAGCAGAAGCTGGCCGAGAAGGACGCGCAGTTGCAGGAGTACGTGACGCTGGTGCACGAAGCACAGCGCGAGTTCGACGCGATGCGCTTGCGCGTGCGCAAGGACGCCGCCCGCGACGCCGAGATGTCACGCCGCTCGGTGTTTGCCGACCTGCTCGAAGTGATCGACAACCTCGATCGCGCGCTCGCGGCGGCTCGTGCCGGCGGTGGCGCGGATCACCTCGCGCAGGGCGTCGAGCTCGTGCGCCAGCAATTCCTCCACAAGCTCGCCGGCTATGGCATCAGGCGTCTCGAGCCGCTCGGCGAACCGTTCGACCCCGAAATGCACGAGGCCGTCACGGTGGTGCCCGTCACCGACCAGTATGGCGAAGGCATCGTGGCCGGCGTGGCCGCGCCTGGGTACCGGATTGGCGATGACGTGCTGCGCCCGGCGACCGTGGCGGTCGCGTCCAACAGCTGACGTCTGAAGATCGGGGAGCTCGCGTAGCCGTCGGACTTGTACGGGACAGGTGCGACGAGTCAGTGGGAGGAGCGAGAAGCACCGGGGCATATCCCCGGCGCCTCCCGCCTTCCAAACAAGGAGCGCGACGTTTCGGCGTGGCTGCCGGCTGCCCAACCCACCGCCATTGGCCTTCCCGTCGACTCCTTGACCTGTCGCTTTTCAGAGCAAACCCCATGCCGCGCAAACGCGTGCAGCCCGCGTGTATTCGCTGGTCGCGGGTTGCCAGATCCTTACGGCGCCCGTAAGGGGGTTACGCGCACCGTAAGTGCCACCCGGCACGCCCCCCGCCGAACAGCGGGCGTCGCGGCCGTCGAAATGCAGGACGGAAGGGCACCGTGACGCGGGGACGCCACGGGCCCTTCCGGCTGCAGCAGGAATCGATGGCGGCGCACCGCAGCGCCAGGCGCCCACCCGACGGGCCGCGTGTCACCACCTCGACTCCAACCTGCACCTCACCAGAACTTGCGCGAGATGTTGAACCCGATGAACCAGTCGTCCTCCGTCCCGCCCCGGGCCACCTGCCCCATCGTCGTGCCGAGCCCGCGCGAGAAGTTGATCTGAAACGCGTGCCCGCCGGCCCGCATTTCCACGCCGACACTCGCGTGCGTCGAGCCGGGGTCGAATCCGCTCACGCGCGGCGCGAGCTCGCCCACGAGATACGCGCGACGGCTCACACGGACGCGTCCGCCGAGCCCGATCAGGAACGCGCTGTTGTCGTCGGCGAGTTCGCTGGGCAGGGTGTTGGTGTTGTTGACCCAGGTCGGTTCGAAGTACACCGCGGCGGTCTTGCCGATCTCGCGTGACACCACCAGCCCGATCCCGGGCGAGTAGCTGTCCTGGAAGTTGTTCGTGCCGTCCATGGTGAGATGCAGCGCCATGCCCAGCGGGAACTTCTCCTGTCCGACGATCTGCTGCTGCGCAAACATCTGGATGGTGCGATCGCTGGTGCGCAACACGCCGACCTGCGTGCCGCGCAGCACGCCGTAACGCACCTCGAGGCCGATCAGCCCGCCGGAGTCGAAACCGAACGCATCGGCGGCGAGATCGCCGAAGTTGCCGTCGTCGAGGGGGCGTCCGAAGCGGTGCGTCACGCGGAACGCGAACTTGCCCTTGGGCAGCCGCAGCGTGGTGGGCAGCGCGACGATCGTGTAGTCGGGCTGCGCGAGATTGACGTCGAGATCCGGATCGTCTTCGTCATCCTGAGCGGCCGCCGCGGCCTCGCCGTCGGCCGCCTTCGGGTCGTCGGCAACAGTCGCGGGCTCTGCTGCCACCACCTTCGGATCATCGGGCGTCGCCTTCGGATCGTCGGCGGTTGCCTTGGGAGTCGGGGTGGCCTTCGGGTCGGTAGGCGCCGCAGACGACGCGCCGCTGCCGTTCGCCTTCACGGGTGTAGCGGTGTCGGTGCGGCCGGTCTGCGCCGTCGCCGGCAACGTCCCGATGGCGATCAACGTGAGCGCAGTGGCAATGATGGTCGTTTTCATGTGCGCCTCAGTTGTTCTGCGCGCCCTGGTCGATCCAGCGGCGGATGATGCGGATCTGGCCTTCGGTGAGGAACGGGCCCGCCGTACGCGGCATGCGCTGGCCGACGATGTCGCTGCGGCCCTCGAGCTTGTGCACCATGTAGCTGTTCTCGGCGTCGCTCGGGATGACGCGAACGGCGCCAGGCTTGCCGACACTCGGCACGCCCACGAGGCTCTGGTATGCCACGTCATGGTCAAGCGACAGTCCGAGCGGCGGGTTGCGGCCCCCCTGGCGCGTGTGGCACTGAATGCACGCGGCGCGGCCCGACGAATCGCTGCTCTCGAAGATGTTTTCCTGGATGCTCGAGAACGTCGGATCGAGGCCGGGCGTCGGGCCCGCGACGTCGGAGAGCTTCTCGTCGCAGCCGGCGGCGAAGCCGAGGACGCAGAGGCACAGCGCAAGCGCGGACGGTGCGAGAAGCCGGCGCGTCACTGCGCCACCGCTTTCACCACCAGTGTGCCGACCATGTCGTCATGCCCCTTGCCGCAGTCCTCCGTGCAGAGCACCTGGTAGGTGCCTGCGCTCGACGCGACGAACTCCACGTCCACGGTTTCCCCCTTCGGGACTTCCTTGCTGACGCCGAACTTCTTGATGCCGATGCCGTGCAGGCGATCGGTGGACGTCACGCGCAGCACCACCCGCTCTCCTTGCTGCACTTCGATGGTCGACGGCTCGAAGTCGTACTTCTTCGCCTTGACCTCGATCACGCGCGGCGCCTGCTGTGCCGCGAGCGATACGACCAGGCCCAGCGCCACGAACGGCATGGCCAGCGCACTGCGCCGCCACTCTGTCTTGAACAATGGAAACCCCTCCATGCCGGGAGGGAGGGGCAAGCGGCGTGCCGCATGCGAAGTCCGCGATTCGGAGGAAACACACGAGGCCGCGGCGAATCGCGCAGACGAACCGCGAAACGATTTACGGATTGCGTAAAGTTGGAGCTGTGTCGAGGCTGCGCCTCTCGGCGTTCGGCGTTCGGCGTTCTAGTCGATGCCGTGCTTGTTGAGATAGTGCGAGAGCGCGCGCTGGCTGATCCCGAGCGCCTCGGCCGCGTCCTTCTTGATGCCGCCGGCGGCGCGCAGCGCCTTCACGATCGACTCGCGCTCGGCCCACGACACGTTGTCGTGCAGGCGGCCCGAGGGGAGGCCCGTGCCCTCGCCCGATGCGCCAGGCATCAGCAGCACGAGGTCGCGCCCGATCGTGGTTCCGGTCGCGAGGACGACCGCGCGTTCCATGGTGTTCTCGAGCTCGCGGACGTTGCCGGGCCACGAGTAGTTCACGAGCGCATCGAGTGCGCCATCGTCGAGGCGCAGGTCCGGCTTGCCGAGCGACGCGGCGATGCGCCGGGTGAAATGCTCGACGAGGATCGGGATGTCCTCGCGACGTTCGCGCAGCGGCGGAATGCGGATCGGGATGACGTTGAGCCGATAATAGAGGTCGTTCTGGAACTTGCCTTCGGAGGCGAGCACCTGCAGGTCGCGATTCGTGGCGGCGATCACGCGCACGTCGACGCGTTGCGTGCGCTCTGCGCCGAGCGGTTCGAACTCGCGCTCCTGGAGCACGCGCAGCAACTTGGCCTGCACGTTGCCGCTGATGGTGGAGATCTCGTCGAGGAAGATCGAACCGCCGTCGGCGAGGGCGAACCGGCCCTTGCGCGCGTTGATCGCACCCGTGAACGCGCCCCGGACGTGCCCGAACAGCTCCGATTCCAGCAGGCCTTCGGGCAACGCCGCACAGTTGACGCGAATGAGCGGGTGCGCCCGTTCCGCACTGCGATCGTGAATCGCGCGCGCGACGAGTTCCTTGCCGGTCCCGGTCTCGCCGGTGATCAGCACGGTGCTGCGGCTCCGCGCCACGAGCTCGACGCGGGCGATCACATCCTGCACCGCACGGCTTCGTCCGACGATGCCGTACTGCCCGAACTGGTTCTTCTGCTCCGACAGCAGGTACCGCAGGCCGTTGCGGGCCTGCTGCTCCTCGACGGTGCGACGCACGCTCACGAGCAGCTCGTCGATGTCGAAGGGCTTCTGCAGGTAGTCCCGCACGCCGAGTTTCATCGCCTCGACGGCGTTGCGGACGGTGCCATGCGCGGTCATCATCAGCACGCCAGGGCGTTCGGGCTCGGGCAGCGCCGCCTGCAGTTCCCGCACGACGTCCATGCCGGTGAGTCCTGGCATGAGGTAGTCGACGATCAGGACGTCGAACTGTCGCGCGCCGAGGAGCCGCAGCGCCTCCTGTGGTGACGAGGTGGTGGTGACCTCGTGTTCGTCCTCCCGCAGGGCTCGGCCCAGCGTCTTGAGGATCTTCTCCTCGTCGTCCACGAGCAGCACGGTGCCGTGTGTCATCGGTGCGCGTTCTCCTGTGGCAGCGTGATGCGGACGACGGTGCCAGTGCCGGGCGTGCTCGTCAGCACGATCGTGCCGCCGAGCCCCTCGATGATGTTGCGGGCGATGGCGAGCCCGAGGCCGGTGCCCTTCCGGCGGGTCGTGAAGTAGGGCTCGAAGACCTGGCCCGCCATGGCCGCCTCGATGCCCGTGCCTGTGTCTGCGACCTCGATCATGACGGCTCCCGATGCACGTCGCGTGCCGACGGTGACCAGGCCGTCGCCGGGCGGACGCGCCGCCGCGCGCACGGCCTCGCGGGCGTTCGCGATCAGGTTCACGAGCACCGTGCGGAGACGATCGGCGTCGGTCTGGACCGCATCTGCGGCATCGTCGAGCGTGAGCGTCACCGGTGGCTCGGTCTCGGCCGCCACGCATGCAGCCACGGCTTGCCGGCAGACGGCGTGCAACGATGCTGGTGCGACCTCGAGGTGCACGGGCCGCGCGAAATCGAGCACCTCGTTCACCACGCGGTCGAGGCGCTGGACCTGTTCCTCGATATCCACGGCGGCGTCGGCGACCGTCGGATCCACCTGCTGGCGCAGGCCGCGCAAGGCTCCGCGCACGATCATCAGCGGGTTGCGAATCTCGTGGGCGATCACGGTGGAGAGCCGCCCGAGAGCGGTGAGTCGATCGCGGTCGGCCGCCTGTTGCTGGAAGCGGGCGATGGCCTGGGTCATCGCGTCGAAGGTTCCTGCCAGCGTACGCACATCCTCGTCGTCCCAGACGCGGGTCAGCGGGCGCGGCGGTTGCTGCGTCAGCATGCCGGTGCGGGCCATCTCGCGCATCGAGGACGTGAGCGCGGAGAGCGGCCTCGTGATGGTGCGGGCGACCGCGTAGCTTGCGACGCTGGCGGTCAACGCGGTCAGTAGCGCAATCACCGCGAGCGCGATCCGCACGCTGCGGAGCGTGGCGTCGGCCTCGTCGGTCGAGTGCAGCACCACCAGGCGCGGCTCGCCGCGACCGTCGGCGAGCTCACCGGCCATGGGCTGGAGCGCGTACCGGTGCCAGGCGTAGCGGGTCCGCCCGATTTGTATGGTCCCGGCGTCGCGATCGAGCACGGGCGCCAGCGCCGACGCCGCTGCCGGGCCGATGGACGACGCGAGCACGTTCGATCCCATCGCGAAGGCGAGTTCGCTGCCTGTCGATGCCCGCAGGTCACGCGCCTGCCTGTCGTCGAGCAGCATGCCGACGCTCAGCAGCCCGAGGTTTTCCACCGGATCGACGCCGATCACGACGGGCACGCTGACCAACTGCAGAATGCCGCGCGGATGCGCCATCGTTGCGAGCGTGGCCGTGGGACGCGGCGCCGTGCGGTCTATCGCCAGGCGTCGCGTCGCCACGTCGCCACGGGCATCGCCGGCGGTGAAGACGGGCGCCCCGGTGGCATCGCTGATGATGAGCACGTCGGCGCCAATCTCGTCGCGATAGCTCGCGACGATCGGCGACACGGTCGGTGCGTCTCCTGTGGAGAGCGCCGCTTTCAGCTTCGGCAGGTCCGCCACGAGGCGCGCGAGACGCGTGGAGGTGTCGAGCAGCGCGCGTCGCTGGCGTTCCACCAGCGTGATCGTCTCGTCGAGGCGTTGCGCCATCGCGTGGTCGTGCTCGCGGGTCAGCCTGGCGCTGACAAAGAGCATGGCGCCGCCGATCGAGGCGATCGACAGCAGCACACCGACCAGGAACAGGCGGTTCGACAGCGAGCGGAGCACACGCATCACGACACCGGCAGATCCGCGATTGACGTTTCGCCGGCCCGCACGACGATCTGGCGGTTGGCCTTGACCTCGCCCTCGAACCAGGCGGCCAGCATGTACGTGCCGGCAGGCACCGCGGGCAACTGGAAGGTGCCGTCGGGCTGCGTCACCGCAAAGTAGCGGTGCGAAAAGACGAGGATGAACGCGCTCATGTGCGAGTGGATGTCGCAGAACACCCGCACCACGCCGGGCCGATCGAAGCGGATCGATTTCGAGTGGCCGACGGCATAGCGGCCGAGGTCGAAGCGCCGCGTCGGCGAGAGCGAGAACACGTTGTGATAGATGCGGTCGCTGTTCGGGAAGTCGACGATGGTGCCGGTGCGGACGGCGAGGACGTGAGGCACGAACGTCTCGTTGCGCTGGTCCATCCGCTCGTGCATGCGCACCGGTTCCTCGAACGCCGCCGAGGGCGCGACCTCCAGGTACACCACCCCCACACGGGGCTGGCGGACAATCGGGCGCGTACGCGGATCGGTCAGCGCGGGGCGGCGATCGTCGAGCCCGCTCGCTGGCAGCGCAAAGCGCCCGCGCACGATGCCGAGGGTGGACTGCGAACGGACCGGGACATGCGTCCATACCAACAGGCTCGCCATGGCCACGACCGTCACTGCGACCTTGCGGCTCAGAACCACGCGGCCACCTGGATGGCGCCGAGGTCGCTGCCGCGCGGGCGACCGCCGTCGCGCCGGTTGCGCTGCCAGACCGCCTTCAGGAGCACGTGGCGATGCACGCTCCAACCGCCGCCGAACTCGAGGCGCGTGACGTTGGCATCCCACGTCACGACACCCACGGTGTCTGTCTGGATACGCGAGAAACCCAGATGGTCGACGCGGCCGGCGACGTACAGCCCTGGCCAGAGCTTGTAGCGTGCCTCCGCCATCGCTGCCATTACGTCGAGGTCGCGTTTCGGATCGGCTTCGTAGGCTGGCTGCCCCCACCGGTTCCACACCAGCTCGCTGCGAACGAGCCAGCGATCGCGCGAGAGCTCCACGTCGGCGCCATACGCCTCCTGGCGGTGGCTGCGAAGCCCGGCGGGGCCCGGCAGTTCCTCCGTGAGCGAGCGCGCGAGGTAGGGTCCGGCGGCGACCGAGCCGCCGATGGCCAGGACGGGGTGCGGCGTGAACACCACGCGCGCCGCCAGTTGCGGACCGCCGTTGTCGTCGGAAAGCCGCGGATCGCCGATGGTCCCCTGCGTGACCGCACCGTACATCGTCACGGGATCGTGCTGCCAGCGCACCTGGACGCCGGTGTCCCAGCGCAGGGCGTTGGCGACGGGAAGGCCGGGAGCCGCGCTGGTGTCGCCCACCGTGTAGTTGGTGAGCCATCCACGCCCGCGCATGCGCGCGAGTTCATCGGCCGTGGCGGGCAGCGCATCGGCCCGGTTGGAGGTCAGGTACTGGAACGCGAGCGGCATCCCGATCAACGGGTTGTCGGCGGCGTAGAGCCGCCGCGGAAAGGCGCCAAAGGTCGGCGGGATGCGGCCGGCGTGGATGTCGAGCGCATGCGACAGCCATGGCCGGATGCGGACGTACAGCGCATACGCCTCGGGCACGTCGAACTGCAGCGTACGGATCTCGGTGATCACCGCGAGGCGCTGCCCAAGAGTGACTTCGCCGACGAGCGACAGGCGCAGCGAGCGTACGGTGCTGTACTCGTAGTCGGAGTAATTGAACCAGCCCTCCTCCTCGGCGCTCTTGGTCGACATCGAGGCAGTCGCCTCGCCCGACAGCCGGACGTGGTCGCGGAACCAGTCGTCCTGCGGCGGCGGGGCGGCGTCCTGCGCAGCGCAGGGGACGGCCCCGGCAAGTAGCGCGGCAAACACCGCGCGCAGCAGGAGAGGGTGCCGTCCGGGGGCCATGTGACAGAGGATACGGCGTTCGGCCATCGGCCTTGGGCCTTGGGCCTTGGCTCGTACGCGATCAAGGGACAAGGGACAACGAAGAAGGCACAGGGGGTTCAAGGAACGAGGGAGAAGGTACCCGAAAGCAACAAGGGAGACGAAACGTCGCCGTCGGCCTGTGTTCGACGGTCAGCGATGCCTCGAGGCTGCCCCTGATTGCCGGACAGAGTCCGGCAGCTACACAAGGCCTCCGGTCATGCCATCAGCCCCAGCCCGGAGCAGCCGCAGCGTCATCCGTAAGACGTCGGCCGTGGGCCGTAGCCCGCAGGCTGCAGGCTGTAAGCGTTCGGCGTTCGGCGTTCGTCAGCGAAGCCGCCAACTGTCCGCTTCCGAACACCCCTTCGTCCGCCCGTGAACGGCCGGGCTGGCGATCTCGCGCAAAATCCGCCGATCTTCGGGCACGGCGGTTGCTCTCTCCCCGGCCGTGGATCGGCCAATCGAAACCTCCGTTCGCCGGCGTGCCCAAGTGAGGCGCTGGCTGCCCGTCACATCAGTGATCGTCGTGCTGATGACGGCGTTGGTCTGGGGCGCGGACCTGCTGCGGCCGTCGGTGCGTCGCGATCGCGTCCGCACGGCCCGCGTCCAGAGCGGCCCGCTTGAGGCATCGCTGACCGCGTCGGGCACCGTGGTCCCGGCCATCGAGCACGTGATCTCCAGCCCGATCGACGCGCGCGTGCTCGCCGTGCTGCGGCGCGTCGGCGACCACCTGAAGGCCGGCGACCCGATCGTCCGGCTCGACACCAGCGACTCGGAGCTCGACGCGGAGAAGCTTCGCCAGAACATCGCGCTGAAGGGCAACGAGCAGGCGCGCACCCGGCTGACGCTGGAGTCGCAGCTGATCGAACTGGACGGCCAGATCAAGTCCAAGGACCTCGAATTGCAGGCATTGACGGCCGCCCTCGCGAGCAACCAGGCACTCGCGAAGGAAGGCCTCGTGTCGAAGGAGGCCTTGCGTGAATCCGAGCTGAAGGCCGCCCAGGCCGATGTCGATCTGGGTCGGCTCAAACAGAGCCGTGTCAACGCCGAAGCGACCAACCGCACCCAGCTCGAAGGGCTCTCGCTCGAGATGCGTTCCCTGCACGCAGAGGACGCCCAGCAGCGGCGGCTCCTCGAACTCACCACCACCCAGAGCGACCGCAACGGCGTACTGACGTTCGTGCAGGACGAGGAGGGCGCGCTCGTCCGCAGGGGAGACGTCGTGGCCCGCGTCGCCGACCTGACCGCATTCCGCGTCGAGGCCACCACGTCGGACGTCAACGCCTCGCGCATCAGCGTCGGCCAGCCGGTCAGCGTGCGCCTCGACGATCTCGTGACCGCGGGGCACGTCAGCGTCGTGGAGCCGCAGATGCAGAACGGCGCGCTGAAGTTCCTGGTCTCGCTGGACCAGCCCGACGCCACCTGGCTGCGCTCGAACCTGCGCGTCGATGTGCAGGTGATCACCGACCGCAAGGCGCGCGTGCTGCGCGTCGCCCGCGGTCCGTTCGCCCAGGGCGGCGGCGCGCAGCAGGTGTTCGTACTGCGCAGCAACCGCGCCTATCGCACACCGGTTCGCCTCGGCGTCTCCAACTTCGACTGGTTCGAGGTCGTGGAGGGTCTGGCCGAGGGCGACGAAATCATCGCCTCCGACATGCGCGACTACGAGTCGGCGCCGGAGCTGAGAGTGAAATAGCGTCATTCGTCATTCGTCATTGGTCATTCGACATGCCTGATGCCGAATGACCAATGACCAATGACCAATGACCAATGGCGACGGCCGACCGACGAAGGCCGGGAGTGAAACCGTGATTCATCTAGAGCAGATCAACAAGGTGTACCGGACCGACCGCATCGAGACGGTGGCGCTGGCCGACATCAATCTCCACATCGATCAGGGCGAGTTCGTCTCGATCATGGGACCCTCCGGCTGCGGCAAGAGCACGCTGCTCAACCTCATGGGCCTGCTCGACGAGCCTACCGACGGCAAGATCACACTGAACGAGCGGCATGTTGAGTCGTATCGTGACCGCGATCTCGCGAAGATCCGCAATCGTGACCTCGGCTTCATCTTCCAGACGTTCCACCTGATCCCGGACCTGAAGGTGGTCGACAACGTGGAGCTACCGCTGCTCTACCGCCCGGGCTCGGCCAGGCAGCGCCGCGAGCTCGCACTCGAGGCCCTCGACCGTGTCGGCCTGAGCTCGCGGGTGAACCACTTCCCCTCGCAGCTCTCGGGCGGTCAGCAGCAGCGTGTCGCCATCGCCCGGGCGATTGTCGGCAAGCCGATCGTGCTGCTCGCCGACGAGCCGACCGGCAACCTCGATTCGGCGATGGGTGACGACGTCATGGGCATCCTCGAGAAGCTCAATTCAGAGGGGACGACGATCGTCATGGTGACGCACGACCCGCAGAAGGCCGAGCAGACACACCGCACCGTGCGCCTCTTCGACGGGCGACAGGTTCAGTAGCTACCGGGTATCGGGTATCGGGTACCGGGTATCGGGTACCGGGTACCGGGTACCGGGTGCGGCTCGACAGGTGGCAGACCCGCGAAGGCCGAAGGCCGACTGACGAAGGCCGACAGAGAGAGACATCATGCTCAAGAACTACCTGACCCTGGCCTGGAAGGTGCTGCAGCGGCGCAAGGTCTTCACGGCCATCAGCCTCTTCGGCACCAGCTTCACGCTGGTCGTGCTGACGGTGGCGGTGGCGATGTTCGACCACACGCTGTCGCCGATGGCGCCCGAGATCAATCTCGATCGCACCCTGGTGATGAGCCGGGCGAGGATGCGCGGCGACGGCAACACCTGGCAGAGCAGCCCGGGCTACCGATTGATCCACGACTACGCGCGCAAGCTGCCCGGCGTCGAGTTGATGACCGTGCAGACGAGTGGCACGCTGGCCACGTCGTTTGTCAGCGGTCGCAAGATCGAGTCCACCCTCAAGCACACCGATGCCGAGTTCTGGCGGGTCTACCAGTTCGCGTTCCTCGAGGGCAGTCCGTACGGCGCGGCCGACCTGGAGACGGCCCGCCTGGTGCTGGTGATCAACGAAACCAGCCGCAAGCGCTTCTTCGACGGTCAGTCGGCGCTGGGCCGCCACATCGATGCCGACGGCCAGCGGTTTCAGGTGATCGGCGTGGTCAAGGACGTGCCGTCGATGCGCACACCCTCCGCCGATCTGTACGCCCCGCTGACGACGCAGAAGTCGAAGGGCTGGGAGGAGGAATATCTCGGCGATTTCACTCCGGCCTTCCTGCTGGCTGCCAATGCTCGCCCCGAAGACGTTCGCGCCGAGTTGCACTCGCGCCTGGCGACATGGAAGTCGCCGCAGCCGCAGTGGAAGACGCTGTCGGCGACACTCGAGACGCCATTCGAGAGCATGGGCCGCAACCTCTACCCGGGCGACACCGACTTCACCCGCACGTACGGCGGCTTCCTCTCGATGATCCTCGCCGGCGCGGCGCTGATGTTCATGGCCTTGCCGGCGATCAATCTGGTCAACCTCAACGTGAGCCGAATCATGGAGCGCGCCTCCGAGATCGGCGTCCGCAAGGCCTTCGGCGCGTCGAGCCGCACGCTTGTCGTCCAGTTCGTCGTCGAGAACCTGGCCCTGACGGTCATCGGCGGACTGCTCGGATTCCTGCTGGCCGGCTTCGTGCTGCGGTCGATCAACCAGAGCGGCCTGATTCCTTACGCGGAACTGACGCTGAACATGCGCATCTTCCTCTGGGGCATTGCCCTGGCCGTCGTGTTCGGCCTGCTCTCGGGCGTCTATCCCGCCTGGCGCATGTCTCGCGTCCACCCGGTGGTCGCGTTGAAGGGAACGAGGTAGACATGGCTCTGCACCTGCTCAAATTGATCTGGAACCGCAAGCGCGCCAACTTCCTGATCGTCACGGAGATCCTGCTGTCGTTCCTCGTTCTGGCGGCGGTGACGACCATCGCCGTCCACTACTGGCGCAACTACCAGGCGCCGCTCGGCTTCTCGTACGAACGGACCTGGGACATGGTCGTCCGAGTCCCGCGCGGCATCGACCCGGCACCCGACGTCGACCGGGAGCGCCTCGCACGCTTCGCACGGCTCGTCGAGGCCGTCCGACAGATGCCGGAGGTCGAGGCGGTCAGCCACATCGAGTTGCCCACGTTCCGCAACTGGCAATGGAACAGCGACATCAAGCTGCCCGACGGCCGCCGGGTGGATTTCAACAGCAACAGGGGCGGCGACGAACTTGCCGCCACGCTCTCCATCCCGATCGTCGACGGACGGTGGTTCTCGCGCGAGGACACCGGGCAGAACTGGGAAGCCATCGTCATCAATGCGGCGATGGCGCGCACGGTCTTCGGCACCGAGCAGGCGGCCGGCAAGACGATGCCGCGTGACAACAACACGCGTCGCCCGAGCGACGGGCCGCCGCCGCGACAGCAGCGCGTGGTCGGTGTGATCCAGGACTTCCGCCAGTTCGGCGAGTACTCGACGCCAGGTAACTACATGATCGTGCGCAACGACATCGTCACGGCGTCGCTGGCGCCAGCCCCAGGAGCGGACGCAGCAGCTGGTGCGGCGGCTGCCAACGCCGGTGGAACGTCGTCCAGGCCGGATGCACGAAACGACGCCGACAAGGTGGACGCCCGACTGCCCAACGCGATCGTGATCCGGACGCGCCCCGGTGTGACCGCCGCGTTCGAAGAGCACCTCGTCGACACCCTGCAGGCCATGGCGCCAGACTGGAGCTTCAGCATGAAGCCCACCGAAGACACGCGGGCGGAGTACCTGCGCAACAACTACCTCACGCCCCTGGCGATCATGGGCATGGTGGCCGGCTTCCTGCTGCTGATGGTGGCGCTCGGCCTGAGCGGGGTGCTCTGGCAGAACGTGACGCAGCGCATCCGGGAGCTCGGACTGCGCCGCGCCAAGGGAGCGGACCGGGCGCGCATCAAGCGTCAGATCTTCATGGAGATCGCGCTCATGACCGGCATCGCGATGACGATCGGCGCGATCCTGCTTGCGCAGGTGCCGGTACTCGGCTGGCTCGGCCCGGTGCCTGCCGGAATCTACGCCATCAGCCTGGTGCTCTCTGGCGTCATGCTGTTCCTGCTGACGTCGTTCTGCGGCTGGTACCCGAGCCTGCTTGCCACGCGCATTCCGCCGGCCGAAGCGCTACGCTACGAGTGAGTCATGGGCTCCACCGTCCGAACCGATACCGCACCGATCCTGATCGCGGACGATGACGATGCCGTGCGCGCGTCGCTGGCGCTGCTGCTGAAGCAGGCCGGCCACCGCACGCACGCCGTCGGCACGCCCGATGCGGCGATCGAGTGGCTGGCCCAGCACCCCTGCGCGCTGGTGCTGCAGGACATGAACTTCTCGCGTCGGACATCGGGCGACGAAGGCCTCGAGCTGCTGCGACGCATCCGGGAGACCCATCCCCTGCTGCCGGTGATCCTGATCACGGCGTGGGGATCGATTTCGCTGGCGGTGGCTGGCATGCGCCTCGGCGCCGCTGACTTCGTCACGAAACCCTGGACCAACCCGGCGCTGCTGCAGGCGGTGCACACCGCCCTGCGACTGGCGGGCACGGCCAACGGACACGATGTCGCGCCGATCACGCGAGAGGACCTCGACGCGAGTTACGACTTCGATGCGATCGTCAGCGCCGACGCGCGGATGCTCAAGCTGCTCCAGCTCGTCGGCCGGGTCGCCGCCACCGACGCATCGGTGTTGATCACGGGGGAAAGCGGCACCGGCAAGGAGCTCATCGCCGACGCGCTGCACCGCAACAGCCACCGGCGCAAGAAGCCGTTCGTCAAGGTGAATCTCGGCGGCATCTCGGCGTCCCTGTTCGAGAGCGAGATGTTCGGTCACGTGCGCGGCGCCTTCACCGATGCCAGGCACGACCGGCAGGGACGATTCGACCTGGCCGACGGCGGCACCATCTTTCTCGACGAGATTGGCGACCTCGACGCGTCATCGCAGGTCAAGTTGCTGCGCGTGCTCCAGGATCGGACATACGAGGTCCTCGGATCGAGCCAGCAGCGGACCGTCGACGTGCGCGTGGTCGCGGCGACCAACCGATCGCTGGCCGACATGGTGCGCCGTGGGGAATTCCGCGAGGACCTGCTGTACCGCATCAACCTGATTACCGTGCACCTGCCGGCACTGCGCGAGCGGCCAGGCGACATCCCGCTGCTCGCCCATCGCTTCGTGCAGGCATTGGCGCAGCACCAGGGTCGCGAGTCGCTCGTGATCAGCCCGGCCGCCGTCAAGTGGCTGCAGGCCCTTCCCTGGCCAGGCAACATCCGTCAGCTGAAGCAGTGGATTGAGCGTGCCGCGCTCGTGACCCCGGGCCAGGTGCTCGACGTCGACGACTTCCGCGCCACGTCCGAGATGGAAGGCGCCAGCCCGAGGACCGCCCACGACCCGCTGCCGCCGGTCGGCACCATGACGATGGAGGAGATCGAGCGCGCGATGATCCTGAAGTCGCTGCGACATCACGGCGGCAACGTCAGTCGCGTCGCAGATTCACTGGGCTTCAGCCGGGCTGCGCTGTATCGTCGACTGGAGAAATACGGAATCTCCGTGTGACCCGCCTTCGCCCCCGCGGGGCTTCGGCGCGGCAGGTACCATGGAGTCCTCCCACGTGACGCTGCGGCGCCTCTTCTACGCCTACCTGCTCGTGCTGCACGTCGTGATGGGCGTGCTGGCGTGGCGCCTCGCCAGGCAATCACCGTGGGGGCTGCTCGCGATCGAGGGCGGGCTCGTGCTCTCGACGATGGTCGGGGCCTGGCTGGTCGACCGCCTGCTGCGCGCCCATGCCCTCGTCCGCGAGAGTGCGCAGCTGCTCGAGGAGAGCGACTACACGACCCGCTTCCGGCCGACCGGCCAGGCCGAGATCGATCGGCTCATCGAAATCTACAACCGCATGGCCGACGCGCTGCGCGCCGAGCGGGTCCGCGTGCGCGAACAGCACCACTTCCTCCAGAGCCTGCTGGAGGTGTCGCCGTCGGGCGCCGTCATCCTGGATCACGACGAACGGGTCGACTTCCTCAACCCCGCCGCGGCGGCGCTGCTCGGACCCGACGTCCGTCCTGGTGTGCCCGCGGTAGGCCAGCACACGCCGCTCAGTGAAGTGATCCTCGCGCTCGCGCGCGCGTCGTCGGCGGTGGTCACCTTGCCCGGCGGGCGCAGGGCCAAGGCCAGTCGCGGCACGTTCATGGACCGGGGTTTCAGCCGCACGTTCCTGCTGATCGAGGAACTGACCGAGGAACTGCGGCAGGCGGAGAAGGCCGCCTACGAGAAGCTGATCCGCATGCTGTCGCACGAGGTGAACAACTCCGTGGCCGCGTCCAATTCGCTGCTCACGTCATGCCTCGTCTTCGCCGGGCAGCTGCCCGGCGAAAGCCGCGCCGACCTGGAAGGGGCGCTGCACGTGGTGATGAACCGCACCGCGCAGTTGGGCGCCTTCATGAAGGCGTTTGCCGACGTCGTCCGACTGCCCGAGCCGCGCCTTGGGCCGTGCGACCTGCGCGACCTGGTCAGCCACCTGGCGCGGCTGATGGCGGCCGAGGCCGAGAGGCGCCACGTCGCCATCGTCCTGGAACTCGTGCCGGTGCCCATCGTGCAGCTCGATCGGACGCTGATGGAACAGGCACTCGTCAACGTCCTCAAGAACGCGATCGAGGCGGCGGATCACGACGGCCAGGTGGTGATCCGGACGGGTGGCGATGGCCGCCAGACGTTCCTGCAGATCGAGGACAGCGGCCCGGGCCTCGCCCCGGAAGTACGCGCGCACCTGTTCACGCCCTTCTTCAGCACCAAGGAGTCCGGACAGGGCATCGGCCTGACGCTGGTTCAGGAGATTCTTACGCGTCATGGCTTCGCCTTCACGCTGGACGGCCCCGAGGGCGGCCCGACCCGTTTCACGATCTGGTTCTCGTAAGCCCGGCCGGGCGGCGCGGATGGTTGCGCACCGTGCCTCAGCTGCAGGTCTTGGACCCGGCCGATCAGGTGAGCCGCCCGACGCCGGCACGCCGTATCGTAGGGCACATGATCGTCGAGTACATCCGCTACAGCATCCCCGAGGACGGACGCGATGCGTTCGTCGACGCCTACGAGCGTGCGGCCCGTGCCCTGGCCGCGTCGCAGCATTGTCTGACTTACGAGCTCTCGTCGTGCGACGAAGATCCTTCGCAGTACGTGCTCCGCATCGAGTGGGATTCGAGCAAGGGGCACCTCGAGGGCTTTCGTCGCAGCGAGCACTTCAGGGCGTTCCTGCCGCACATCCAGCCTTACGTCAAGGCAATCGCCGAGATGCGGCACTACACGCCGACGCGCGTTGCGGGGGCCGGGGGTGGACACGCTTCCGGCTGACGAGTCGTCCACCTTCCACGCGGAGGAAGGAATCACGCAGCCACAGGAGTAGACTCCGCGTCGCCGATGCGCGGGCTGCCGCAGGATCTCTCGCCGTGAAACGCTGGCTCGATGTCGTGCGTATTCGCGTGGCCTGGATGCTGGCGTGCCTGTTGTGGAGCGGGACCTTCCTGTTCATCCGCATCGGTGTGTCCGACGTCGGCCCGTTCACCTTCGCTGCGGCACGGCTGGTTATCGCGCTGCTCGTGCTCGGGCCGCTGGTGGTCGCGCGCCGCGAGTGGGTCGCGTGGACCCGCGACGACGTGCGGGCAGTGATGGGCGCCGGACTGCTGCTCCTCGGCGCGAACTACGCGCTCGTCTACTGGGGCGCCCGCCACGTGCCTTCCGGATTGATGGCGATACTGCTCGCCACGACGCCCATCGTCGCGCTCGGCCTCGGGGCCGTGCTCGGCAAGGAGACGATCACGGCGCGCAAGGTCGCCGCCATGTCCCTGGGCTTCCTGGGTGTGGTGGCGATCGTCGGCACCGAGGCAACGGCGCCGGGTGCCGGCGGCCTGCACGGCGCGGCCGCGGTCCTCGCGAGTACGTGTTGCGTGGCCGGCGCCTATGTCTGGATGAAGGGACGTACAGGCCGTGTGCCGCCATTGTCGATGGCGACGCTACAGAGCGGCAGCGGCCTGATCGTGCTCGCCGGCCTGGCACTGATTCACGAAGGATCCCCGCTCGACGCGCGCTGGAGTGCGAGCGCGCTCGGCGCACTCGCTTATCTTGGCTGGGCCGGGTCGGTCGTCGCCTTCTGGCTGAATTACTGGCTGCTCGCGCGGATGGACACGTCGGCGATGCTGATGATGGGCGTGGCCGAAGTGCCGATCGCCGTATCCCTCGGGGCGGTGATCCTCGGGGAGCGGCTGCCTCCAGGCACATGGCTGGGGGCGGCCTGCATCGTCGCGAGCGTGTGGCTCGGTCCCCTGCAGCGTGTCAACTCGCCTGCAACGACAACACCTGCTCGACCGTCCAGCACAGACCCACCAACGCGATGACCAGCGATGCCCCTCAGCGTCGCGTCGTAAACGGCAGCAGCGCTCGCAGACGCGCGTCGCGCAGCCAGAGTCCGAGCCACAGCAGCGCCCCGACGTAGACGGGAAACAGCGCGTGGCTGAGCATCGGATTGCCGATGCGCACGTGCGTCGCCACGGCGCCGCCGAGGTATCCCGTCCAGAGGATCGCCCCAAGCACGGCGGTCTGCGGCACCAGGTACAGCGCGAGGCACATCAGTTCCAGGACGCCGAGCGGCAACAGCAGCGGTTCCGACCAGCCCAGCTGTGCCGCAGCTTCAGTCGCGGCCGCCACGCCGAGCACCTTCACCAGGGCATCGACGAGCAGGAAGAGCACGGGCAACGCCGTGACGACCACGCCGATGCGACGGGCGCGCGTCGTCACGCGAGGACGACGTTCGAGGACATCATCAGCGACGGCGACGGATCGGAGGATGTAGGACGAGAGCGTGGGGGTGCCGGCGGGTGTGATCTGGCTCATGTGCGTCTCCTGGGATGTACTGCCCATGAGACCAGCGGACGGGCGCGGAATCATCGGTCTGACGGGACACTGCTGCCACCCCGGCTGTTGCACGCCCGGGCGATGACTGCCGCCGGGCCCCCATGCGCGTCGACCTGACTTGTCCGCCGTAGCCTTGGCGAAGGTGGAAGGTCGACGCCTACGAGTCGAGCGATGACTTCCGCCGTGATCTCTCGTCTAATGTCAGGACTTCAGGAGGTGACAGTTGGCTCTCAAGACCGTGAATGCCTACCTCAATTTCGATGGTACGGCGTCGGACGCCATCGCGCTCTACGAGCGCGCGCTCGGTGCCAACGTGCAGTATCTGCAGCGCTTCGGCGAGATGCCAGGGAGCACGTTCACGGGCGATGACGCCAATCGCGTGATGCACGCGACGCTGGCGCTGGGCAGCGGGACCCTGATGATCAGCGACAGCATGCCGGGGGCGGCTCCCTCACGCGGCACGGCGATCCAGGTCTGCATCCAGTACGACGGCACCGACGACGTCGACCGGCATTTCGCCGCGATGTCGGAAGGCGCACAGGTCACGATGCCGCTCGAGAACACCTTCTGGGGCGCCCGGTTCGGCACACTCACCGACCGGTATGGCGTCAACTGGATGTTCAACGCCGAGTTGCCGAAGTGACAGCGGATGACTTCCGCGACCTGCTTCTGGACTTCGAGGGCGTCGTGGAAGGCGCCCACATGGGCCACCCGGACTTCCGGCTGCAGGGTCGCATCTTCGCAAGCCTGATGGCCGACGGCTTACGGGCCAACGTGAAGCTCGCGCCAGAGGAGCAGGCGGCCTTCGTGGACGAAGCGCCAGTCACGTTCACTCCAGCGGCCGGCGCCTGGGGCCGCCAGGGCTGGACGGCGATCCAGTTACCCGCCGCGAAAGACTCGGCAGTACGCGGAGCCTGCGTCCTCGCGTGGCAGGCGGCGCTGGCCGCCCCGCCACGCAAGCCCCCGCGTCGCCGCACGTCAAGCGCCAGGCGTTGACCGGCCATCGGCATTCGGCCCTCGGCATCAGGCATCAGGCATTAAGCGTTAAGCGTTAAGCGTTACTCTGTCGCCCTATGCACCCGCATCGGTACTTCGATCCGGATCCCGCCACCCGCGCGATCGCCACCGACCTCTATGCCCGCGTCGAGTCGCTGCCGCTGGTGTGCCCGCACGGCCACGTCGATCCGAAGATGCTCGCGACCAACGAGCCGTTCCCCGATCCGGCGACCCTGCTGGTCATCCCCGATCACTACGTGACGCGGATGCTCTACTCGCAGGGCGTGCGGCTCGAGCAGTTGGGCATACCCTCACGTGACGGCACGCCCGTCGAGACCGACCCACGCAAGGTCTGGCAGCTCTTCGCCGACCACTACCCGCTCTATCGCGGCACGCCGACCGGCGCATGGCTGCAGGACGAATTCGAAGGCGTGTTCGGCATCACCGAGAGGCTGTCTGGCGCCAACGCGATGGCGATCTACGACCACCTCGAAGCCTGCCTGGCCAGGCCGGAGTTCCTGCCGCGGGCGCTGTACGAGCGGTTCAACATCGCGGTGCTGTGCACCACGGACGCAGCCGGCGACACCCTGGAGCACCACCAGGCCATGCGGGCCGAGGGCTGGGGCAACGTCAGGCCGACGTTCCGGCCCGACATGGCGGTGACGCTGTCGCACCCGTCGTGGCATGCCGAGATCGACCGCATCGGCGCAGCCACTGGGGAGTCGATGGCGACCTACGCCTCGTTCATCAGGGGGCTCGAGGCCAGGCGCGCCTTCTTCAAGTCGATGGGCGCGACGGCCACCGACCATGCCGTGCTCGTTCCCCGCACCGAGCGGCTCGCCGACGCTGACGCCGCGGCGACGTATGCGCGGGCACTGGCCGGGACGGCCACGGCCGAGGACGCCGATCGCTTCGCCGCACACATGCTGATGGAGCTGGCGCGCATGAGCGTGGACGACGGCCTCGTGATGCAATTGCATCCGGGCAGTTTCCGCAACCACAACACACGGATCTTCGACCGCTTCGGCGCCGACCGGGGCTGCGACATCCCGATCGCCACCGAGTACACGCGCAACCTCCATCCGCTGCTCAACGCCTACGGCAACGAGCCGGGCTTCACGCTCGTGCTGTTCACCCTGGACGAGACCACCTACAGCCGTGAGCTGGCGCCCCTGGCCGGTCACTACCCCGCCGTCGTCCTCGGCCCGCCCTGGTGGTTCCACGACAGCATCGAGGGCATGCTGCGGTTCCGCCACATGGCCACCGAGACCGCCGGCTTCTACAACACGGCGGGGTTCAACGACGACACGCGTGCGTTCCCCTCGATCCCGGCACGACACGACGTGGCCAGGCGGGTCGACGCGACCTTCCTGGCGCGACTGGTCACCCGTCATATCCTCGACGAGGCCGACGCGCACGAGATCGTGGTCGATCTGAGTGCGAGGCTGGTGCGCAAGGTCTACCGGCTGGGGGAGTAACGGCCTACGCGGCCCCGGATGCCGCCGACTGAGCCATGACGGCCGCCGGTGTGCTATCTGTTAGGGATGGCCCCGACGCGCAAGGACCCCGGATTGGCCGCCGTCCTCAGCCTGGTCGTACCGGGGGTGGGCCAGATCTACAACGGCGACTTCCTGCGCGGGATCTTCTGGCTCATCGTGACGCCGGGGTTCTGGATAGGCACGGGCGGCCTGTTCGGATGGGTCTGTCACGTCCTCGCCGCCTGGACGGCCCATCGCCGTGCCCATTGGCACAATCACCGGTTGCCGCTCGGACTGCCGGTCTCGTGATCCCTGATCGCCCATGCTCCTGACGCCGCGCGCCGCGCTTCCCGTCCTCTTGCTGTGCGTCGCCCTGGGCTGCGCGAGAGAGACCACGACTGCCACGATGACCGCTGCCCCGCTCGCGCCAGACGTCCACTCCTTTGCCAGGCCCGCGGAGGCGCGGGTCACGCACGTCGCGCTGGAGCTGCAGGCCGACTTCACGGCCCACAGGCTCGGCGGTCGGGCGACGTTGACCTTCGTCCGTCGCCCCGATGTGCGCCAACTCGTGCTCGACACGAGGGGCCTCGAGATCCGGCAGGTGCAGGACGAGCGTCAGCAGCCCCTCACCTTCCGGCTCGAACCACCCGTCGAACACCTCGGGCAAGCGCTGGTGATCGCACTGCCAGCCAGTGGCGACCGCGTCGTGGTGGAGTACCGCACCAGCCCAGAGGCCGCCGCGCTGCAGTGGCTGACGCCGGCGCAGACGGCCGGGCGCATTCATCCGTACCTCTATTCACAGGGCGAGGCGATCCTGACCCGCACGTGGATCCCGACGCAGGACAGTCCGGCGATCCGGCAGACCTACGAGGCGTCCATCACCGTTCCGCGTCCACTGTCCGTCGTCATGTCGGCGGAGATGACGACACCGAACGGCACCGATGCCGGCAACGGCCTGCGTGCCTACAAGTTCAAGATGGACCAGCCGGTGCCGCCTTACCTGATTGCGATCGCAGCCGGGGACATCGCCTTCAAATCGCTCGGTCCACGCACCGGTGTCTACACCGAGCCGACGATGATCGAGCGCTCGGCGCATGAGCTCGAGGACCTCGAGAAGATGGTCGCGGCCGCCGAGACGCTGGGCGGTCCCTATCGCTGGGGACGCTACGACGTGCTCGTGCTGCCGCCGTCGTTCCCGTTCGGCGGAATGGAGAACCCGCGGCTGACGTTTGCCACGCCGACGATTCTGGCCGGAGACAAGTCGCTCGTCTCGCTGCTGGCGCACGAACTCGCGCATTCGTGGTCGGGCAACCTCGTCACCAACGCCACGTGGGGTGACTTCTGGCTGAACGAGGGCTTCACGACCTACTTCGAGAATCGGATCATGGAGGCGCTGTACGGCAAGGACCGCGCCCTCATGCTCGCGTCACTCGGGCGCAACGAGCTGATGCGCGAGATGGCGGACCTGCCGCCCGCAGACACGAAGCTCTCGCTCGACCTGAAAGGACGCGACCCGGACATCGGCATGAACGCGGTGGCGTACGAGAAGGGGGCGGCGCTCGTCCGGACGATCGAGCAGGCGGTGGGCCGGGATCGTTTCGACCCATGGTTGCGCGGGTACTTCAACCGGCACGCGTTCACGTCGATCACGACGCAGGAGTTCGTTGCCGACCTGCAGCAGGAACTGATTCGAGGAGACACGTCCCTGCGCGATGCGTTGAACCTGCCGGCGTGGCTCGATCAGCCCGGACTGCCACCCAACGCAGCGCCCGTGCAGTCGCCGGCGTTCGCGCCGGTCGAGGGCGAGGCGCGGCGCTTCGCCCAGGGCGCCACCGCATCCTCGCTCGTGGTGTCGGGATGGACGCCGCAGCAATGGCAGCACCTGCTCGAACAGTTGCGCACGGTGACCCTCACACCGGCGCAATTGCGCGATCTCGACGCCACGTTCCGCCTCAGCGCGTCCGGCAACAGCGAGATCCTGTTTGCCTGGCTCAGGGTAGCCGTGGCGCGCCAGTACGCCCCTGCCGTGCCCGCGCTCGAGCGCTTCCTCACCGCGCAGGGGCGTCGCAAGTTCCTGCGCCCCCTGTACGAAGACCTCATGCAGACTCCGTGGGGCCAGCCCATCGCTCGGCGTGTGTATGCCGCCGCGCGCAGTTCCTACCACGCCGTGTCGACCCAGACGATCGACACGATCGTGAAATGACCATCGGCCTTCGGCAATCGGCCTTCGGCCTTCGACGCGCGCTCCCAGTCCCCGGCGTTCAGGGTTCGGTGTTCGGCGTTCGTCAGCCGTGTTCGCCCGTCGGCGTTCGTCACAGGTCCTCATGAAGGTCGCGACCTGGAATGTCAACGGTATCCGCGCCCGCGGCGGGCAGGTCGAGCAATGGCTCGACGCCGAGCGGCCGGACGTGATGTGCCTGCAGGAGATCAAGGCATCGCACGAACAGGTGCCGATGACGCTGGCGGCGCGTGACGACTACTGGACCTGCTGGCACGGATCGGGTGGGTACTCTGGCGTGGCGCTGCTGGTCCATCGCGATCTCGCCGGCGCCGAGTGTGCCGCCGCGCACCCGGCATTCGACTTCGAGTACCGGGTGGCCAGCGTGACGCGGGGCGATCTCGAAGTCCTGACCGTGTATGTGCCCAATGGCGGCAAGGACCTGCCAGGGAAGATGCAGTTCCTCGAGGCGCTCGGCAACCACGTGGCCGAGGCGCACCGCGATGGCCGGCGGCTCCTGGTGTGCGGCGACCTGAACGTGGCGTTGACCGACCTCGACCTGCATCCGAAGGAACGCAAGGCCAACGCGATCGGGCAGCGGCCGGACGAGCGCGCGCTGCTGCAGCGTGTGATCGACCTCGGACTCACCGACGTGCAGCGGACGCTGCATCCCGGCGAGGAAGGGCTGTTCACCTGGTGGGCGCCCTGGCGCAACCTTCGCCAGCGCAACGTCGGCTGGCGCATCGACTACGTGCTCGCCACCGCGTCGCTCGGGGCCACCGCGACGCGCGCCGAGTGCCAGCGCGAGTTCGGCACGAGCGACCACGCGCCGCTGGTCGTCGAGTTCGCCTGAGGGCCTGTCCATGCGCGTCGAGCCGGGAGCCGCCCTCGCTGACGGCCTTCGTCAAGTGGCTTCGACGTTCGGCCGTGGGCCTTCGGGATCTCGGGACTGGGAACTCGGGATTCCGGTTGACGTAGCGGTCGACCTTGGTCGACCGTCGCCGCAGCAGGCGGGGAGCGTCGAGCAAGCTCGACGCCTACACATCTACGAGGATGCGCCTGGGCCGCGAGGTCAGGTAAGCCCGCTTCTCCTTGGTTCGCCGACGCGCGGAGCGCGAGGGTGGCCCTGCGCGGCCCAACGGGATGCGACTCAAGACGCGACCTTCGGTCCCACGCTCCAAGCAGCCGTCGTCGGTCGACCTGAAGGTCGACGGCTACATCCTGAGACTTGAGACTTGAGACTTGAGACCGGACTTGAGACCTGAGCCTGAGACCTGAGCCCTGAGCCCTGAGGCCGTGGTCACAGCGCCGGCCGGCGGGCGTGGAAATCCGTGGCTTCCTGGAACCGGTGCGCGACGGCGAGAATCAGGTCGTCGTTGTAGAGGCCGCCGACGATCGTCGCGCAGACGGGCTGGGGCTGGAGCACTGGCGGTGGCGGATCGTTCGGCACGCGCGCCCCGGACGGCCGTGACGGCGGCACACCAAAGGCGTACGGGAACACCACACAGGGGTGTCCGGTCTGCGCATTGGCGGACACGTCGGCCGATGGCCCGCCGATGAACATGTCCAGGTCGCGCATGAAGTCCCCCCACTGGCGCACGAGCACCTGGCGGCGGCGCTGGACCTGCAGGACGTCGAACGCCCTCGGCACCCTGCCGTTCACGAAGCGCGGGTTCCAGTCCGCGGGAGCCATCGGGTTGTCGGCCGACGCCTGCGGTGTCGGCACCGGCGTCGGTGGCAGCGCTGCCAGGTCGAGGCCGGTCTCCTTCGCCTTGCGCTGCACGTAGGCGTCCATGGCCGCAGCGGACTCGACGCCGAGATTGCCGCCGCCAACGCCGGGCACCGACGGGCGTGGGCCGATCTCGCGCGGCGCCAGGCCGAGCGCACGCAACTTCTCCACCAGTTCCTTCGGCGCATCCGGATCGACGCCGACGCGGAGCCGCGTGAGATCGACGCGGCGGTCGAAGCGGAACGGCGTCGTCACCGTCGACGGGTCTTTCTCGTCGACGCCGTGCAGCACACTGAAGACCATCGCGCAGTCCTCGGCAGTGCGGCACATCGGCCCGACGCGGTCGTGCGACCAGGCCAGCACCATGCCGCCGAATCGACTGACACGGCCAAACGTCGGCCGCAGCGCAGTGATGCCGCAGCGGATCGCCGGTGACACGATCGATCCTTGCGTCTCCGTGCCAATCGCGAACGCGACACAGCCGGCGGCGACCGCCGAAGACGGTCCCGCTGACGACCCGCTCGACCCTTGCGACAGGTTCCACGGATTGTTGGTGCGGCCGCCGAACCATTGATCGTTCTGCGCGAAGATGCCTGTCGACAGCTTCGCGACCAGGACCGCGCCGGCGTCCCGAAGGCGCACGACGATCTCCGCGTCCTCGTCGATGACCCGATCCTTGAAGTCGGGCACGCCCCAGGTGGTGCGAATGCCCCGGGTCGAGAAGAGGTCCTTGAGGCCGTACGGCACGCCGTGCAGTGGCCCTCGATAGCGGCCGGCGGCGATCTCCGTATCGGCCTTGCGTGCCTCGGCGAGCGCCTGCGTCTCGAGCAGCGTCACGACGCAGTTCAGCGTCGGGTTGAGGCGTTGCAGGCGCGCGAGGTAGATCTCCGTGAGCCGTGTGGAGGTGAGCTTGCGCGCGCGCAGCAGTGCGGAGAGGCGATGCGCAGGAAGAAACGCGAGGTCCTCGTCCTCGGCCGGCATCGTTCCGCTCCACGCGGGCGGCACGTGCGGTGCGCGTGCGAAGGCGGCAACGCCGCGCTCACGCACCAAACGTTCGAGCAGTGCGCCGGTTCCACCGGGCCACGGCTGGAACTGGCTCGCGAGTGGCTCGCCATTGCCGAGCGCGAGCGGAGCGGGCGCGGGTGTGGCCGGTAGTGGTGGGGCCCCCGCCGCTGGCGTCGCAGGCGTCTGCGCACCCACGGCATCTGCCTTGCCGAAGTACGTGGCTCCGGCAGCGGACAGGACGGCCATCGTGAACGAGCGGCGATCAACGGTCATTGGTCATTCGTGGTTGGTCATTGGTCGTTCGGCCTGCGTCATTCGGCCCTCGGCCTTCGACATTCCCCAGCATTCCGGCATTTCGGATTACTGGCCGCGCGTGATGCCGAGCGGCCTGCGTTCGGCGTCTCTGAGTCCCACCAGCAGCGACGTGCCGTCGGTGGCCGCACGCATCTCGCCGTACCGCGCTGGCTGGTACGTGGCGGCGAGCCCCTCCTGGAAGTAGAAGGCATCGACACCGACCTGCAGGCGGCCCTTGCGAATCCGATAGGTCAGCCTGTGCTCACCAGTCGTGAGTGGCTCGCCCAGATCGCGGCGGCGAAATTGCGCGACACCTTCGTCATCGGTGGCGACGATCAGCGAACCGTCGCTGGGCCACGAGCCGTCGTGCGGCCACTGGCGTGCGATGGCGTAGTCGAGGCGCATGTAGTCGCCCTGTACCAGGGACCGCGGATCCACCGGCGCGAGCTCGAGCAGCAACGTCTCGCCGGACGCGAGGAGGCGTTCCTTCTTCGACACCTCCCATGCGATGAGCCCAATCGATGCGATCAGGCCGACGACGATCAGGACTCGCCGGATCACGCGGAAACCTCGGCGGCGCGAGCCCGGAAGAACGCGGCGGCCGCCAGGCAGACGGCGCCGCTGGCGACGAGCACGGCCGACTTCTGCAGGAGCGACAGGGCCAGGCTGTAGTAGTAGATCCCGAGGAACCCGCCCAGGAACAGCGCGGCGAGGCCAACAAGCCCGCTGCGCCGGCGATCGAAGCCGAGCATGACGAGGAGAAGCGCGCCCGATACCGCTGGCGTCGACAGCGTGAGCCCACCGATGGCAATGGCTCCACCGATGGCCACCGCAGCTGCTGGATCGGTCGGTGCCGCACCATGATCACGTGCGACCTGCACCGCCAGCCACACCAGCAGCATCACGAACACGAACGTCAATGGCCACGCCCTGGGCAGCAGCAACTGGATGAATGCCGGTGAGATGCCGGCCGAGCCGGTCACCGCGTCGATGATGGCCTGCAGCGCGAGCAGCCCGCAAGCAGCCGTGGCACAGGCCCACGCCACCGGATCGAGATGGCGATGGAGTGCCTGCAGGTCCGGTGAGGTGCGCCAGATCAGCACCGGCATGCACGCCGTCGTCGCGGTCACCAGCCCCATCGCGTAGGGTAGCCGCTTGTCGAAGGCCACGATCAGGATCGCGGTGACGATGGCGAGCGTCGCGCCGAACCTGTAGACGCCGTCGTCGAAGAGAGCGATGAGTACCGCCGAAGAGATAATGGTCGCCGCCGCCGCCAGCGTCATCGATTCGGAGAGCGCGCCCAGGCCGCCGACCAGGAGCAACTGACCCGTGAGCACGCTCACGAGCGCCGACTGCCGCTGCAGTTCGCTTCGCGCGGCGGTGCGAAGCGCAACGCCGGCAGGCATCAGTGCCAGGCCCAGCAACAGCGCGACGGCATCGATGCGCTGCCCGATCGCAAGCCCCACGAGTCCGAGCACGGTGCCCAGCAGGAACCACGCACCAACCCAGGCCCCTCCCCCGATGAGCACGCGCAGGTACCACGGCAAATGGTCCTGCGCTGCACCATGGAGCGCTGCGCTCGCGCGTTCGTGTGCGTCGGCTGGCACCAGGTCCTTGTCGATGGCTTCGGCCAGTACGCTGCGAATCGAGACGACAGGCATCATGCCGTGTCCTCCCGACCACGCTGCCGCAGCCACGAGACCACGAGCGTCACTTCCAGGATGATCACGCCGGTCATCATGAACATGCCCAGGATGCCGAGGTCGAGCCGGACGATGAACAGGCGTCCCATGACCGTCGTGAGCAGCGTCATCACGGTACCGGCGGCGGCGGTCAGCATGAAGGTGTCGGGCCGCACGAGACGATAGAACAGGCCGGTGGCCACGACGACGAACGTGAGCGCCACGACGGACACGGGACCGAGCGGGCTGCGCCAGTCAGGCGAGATGACGATGGCGAGGCTGGGCCCGAGCAGCAGGGCGAGCGCCGTGACCAGCAGCACGCGAGCCCCCCACTGGTCACGGAGCCAGGGCTCATGACGCAGAAACTGTGCTTCCCAAGCCATCACGCCGAGCACGTGCACCGCGACCACGCCGAGGACGAGCGTCAGCTCCCAGTGGCCACCCTGACGGACCTGCGCCAGGTACAGGACATGGGCGGTATCGATCAGGCCGACGACCAGGAGCCAGAGCGGCGTGAAACAGGCGGCGACGGCCCACGGCAGGATCAGCAGCGCCCACGTCGCAAACAGGCCCCAGGGGTCCGCACCTGTCTGGTAGGTCTGCCCGTACACGGCAAGGAGGGCACCGAGGAGCACCGCCGCGGCCGACAGCAGCACGCGCGACAGCAGCGTCTCCGGCCGCCGCAATGCGGCCGCTGCGCATGCGCTCATCGCCGCCGCGAGGCCCATCTTGGCGAAGCGCCCGAGCGTGGCCCAGTTGAACGCGAAGAACGAGATCACACCGGAGAGCACCAGGCCTGCGCCGAGCAGCAGCAGCGCGGAAGCCAGGAAACCCCGCCATTCGGCCTTGCTCGGCGTGCGCGATGCCATCGCCCTCACCTGGCCGCGCGCGGCATCCGGGACGCCAATCGCGTCGAGCACGAAGTCGATGTGCGCAGGCGTCGCGGCGCGATCGAGCGGGTCAGGAGCGGATGAGGTCACGGATGAGCGGTTCAGTATAGAGTGGCGCCGACTTCTACCCCGTCACAAGAGGTGTGGACCGTGGACCGACGTGACTTCCTGCGAACGACGATGCTGGCAAGCGCGGGCATGACGCTGGCGCCGCGGGCGACACAGGCGGCCGATGCACGCATCGACGTCCTGCTCGACGAGCCCATCGCCCGCATCGATCCCAACGTGTACGGCCACTTCGTCGAACACCTCGGTGGCGTGGTCTACGACGGCATCTGGGTCGGCGAGCAGTCGCGCATCGCCAACACCGCCGGCATCCGGCAGGCGCTCGTGGATCGCATGCGGCGGCTGCCGAAGGGTGTGATCCGGTGGCCCGGAGGCTGCTTCGCCGACAGCTACGACTGGCGCGACGGCGTCGGTCCGCGCGAGGCACGGCCACGGCGGACCAACTTCTGGGCCGACGGCATGGGTCAGCGTCCGGACGGTCCGTGGAAGTACGACACCAACCAGTTCGGCACGAACGAATTCGTGCGGTTCGTGCGCCTGTGCGAGGCCAATCCCTACCTCGCGGCGAACCTGCGCAGCCTGCCCGCGCGCGACTTCTACCAGTGGGTCGAGTACTGCAACTCGCCCGCCGGATCGACGACGCTTGCCGACCTGCGCGGCAAGGGCGGCAGCGCCGAGCCCCTGCGGGTGCGGTTCTGGGGCGTCGGCAACGAAAGCTGGGGGTGCGGCGGCAACCTGACAGCCGAAGAGTATGCGGTGGAGTACCGCAAGTTCACGGCGTGGGTGCCCCGCTTCGGACAGGAGCTGTCGTTCATCGGATCCGGCCCCAACGGCGGCGACCTGGGCTGGACGCGTGGCTTCTTCTCCAACCTGACGGCCAAGGGTGAGGGCGCGCTCGCCAGCATGTGGGGTTGGGGGCTGCACCACTACTCGTGGAACGTCAGCCGCGGCGCCACTACCGACTGGGACGCCGGCAAGGGCGACGCGCTCGTCTACACAGCCGACGAATGGTACGAGATGCTGGCGCAGGCCAACCAGATGGAATCGCTCATCACCGGACATTGGGCCGTCATGGGCGAGATCGACCGTCGTCATCGCGTCAAGCTGGTGGTGGACGAGTGGGGCACGTGGCACAAGCCCGGATCCGAGGTGCATCCCTCCCACCACCTCGGCCAGCAGTCCAGCATCCGCGACGCGCTGGTCGCCGGCCTCACGCTCGATACGTTCCATCGCCATGCCGACAAGGTGGCGATGGCCAACATCGCGCAGCTCGTGAACTGCCTGCAGTCGCTGTTCCTCACAGACGGCGACAAGTTCATCACCACGCCCACGTACCACATCTTCGAGATGTACGCGCCGCACGCTGGCGCGCAGGCCGTGCGCACCCAGTTCGGGGCTCCGTCGGTCACCTACGACCGCGTGCGGGAAAAGGCCACCGTCCTCGGGCTGGCCGGGTCGGCATCGGTGAGCGACCGGACACTCACGCTCACGGTCGTCAACACGCACGTCACCGAGGCGTGCGACGCGACGATTGCCGTGCGTGGCGGGCGCGCCACCGCCGCGCAGGCCGTCACGCTGAGGGCCACGAACATCCATGCGCACAACACCTTCGATCGTCCGTCGGAGGTCGTACCCGGCGCCTCGGCGGCGCTGACAGCTGGCAGCGGGGGCACCCTGACGCACCGCTTCCCACCGGCGTCGGTCACGAGGGTCACTGTCACGTTGGGCTGACGGCCGGCCACTACCGGGCATGACTCCGTTCGCCGTGTTGTTCGCGGCCCTCTCGCTCTGCATGTCGATGCCGGCCTCGACGACCAACGATGAGCCCGACGTCCGGCGCGCCATCATCTGCGCGTGGGCCGACGACGCGACCGGCCCCACGCCTGCGCACCGCCCAAACAGGTCAGGCCCGCTTCCAGAGAGGTAGGGCCGAGTAAGCGCGCGGCCCTGGCCCGGAAGTCCCTTGGCTGGACGAAAGCGTAGCTCAAGCGTAACGTGCGCACATCCAACCAAGGAGTGTGTGCATGTTTGCTCGCGCAGGATTTTCCATCCTCGCCATCGCCGGTGCCTTTGCGCTGACGATCGGTACGGCATCGACGGCCCAGGCCCAAGCCCAGAGCCCGATGGTCGGGAACTGGACGTTCAACGCCGCCAAATCGACCTCGGGGGCGCCGCTGCCGAAAAAGCGCGATCTCGCGATCACGCAAAAGGGCGCCGACGTCACCGTTGCCATTGACGAGGTCGCGGCCGATGGCACCGCGACCAAGTGGGAATTCACGACCAAGGGCGATGGCAAGCCGGTGCCGGTAACGGGCTGGGCCGCCCTCGATACCGCGACCAGCACGCTCACCGGACGCACCGGGAAGACCATCTACAGCAAGGGCGGAAAGCCGGTGATGGAGAGCAACACCGAAGTCTCGGCAGACGGCAAGGTGCTTGTCGTCAAGGGCAACCGGCCTGGCCCCGACGGCAAGCCGCTGCCCTATTCGAGCACCTACGACAAGAAGTAATCAGAAGCGCAGCGTTGTCGGCGTCACCGTAATTTGAAATTTGAAATTGACGCCGTCCGGATGGGCCGGGCTCGGAGAGCCGGCCCTACCTTCCCGATTCCGATCCGCGATTTCCCGATCCGCGATCCGCGGTCCTGCCCTTGTGGTCCTGTGTTCCTGTGGTCCTGTGATCCTGCGATGTGGCACCATCCGGGCCATGCGCGTCCTCGTCGCTTACGCCGTCCTCGTGACCGGCCTCGTGGCGCTGCCCTTCGCGCAGCGTACGCCGGCCCGGCAGGCAACGACCGCCGCCGCGCGCCCCCCCAACGTGATCCTCATCCACGCCGACGATCTCGGCTGGGGTGACCTCTCCTCCTACGGGCAGCAGAAGTTCCGCACGCCCAACATCGATCGCCTGGCCGCGGAGGGCACGCGGTTCACGCAGTACTACTCCGGAAGCACCGTCTGTGCGCCGTCGCGGGCTGCCTTGATGACCGGCATGCACACGGGGCACGGCCGGATCCGGGGCAATGGCGAACTGCCTCTCGAAGACAGCGACGTCACGATGGCCGAGGTCTTTCGGGCACGTGGTTATCGCACGGCACTCGTCGGCAAGTGGGGGCTCGGATTCGAGGGCACGCCGGGATTGCCGGAGCGACAGGGCTTCGACGAGACGTTCGGCTATCTCACCCATCAGCAGCCCCATCGCCAGTACACCGATCGGCTCTGGAAGAATGGCGCGTGGATCGAGGTCTCCCCGACTCGCGATTTCACGAGCGACCTGTTCACGCAGGCCGCGGTCGACTTCATCGACCGCACCGCGAACGCACCGTTCTTGCTGTATCTCGCGTACCCGCTGCCCCACGCCGAATTGCGCCCACCCGAGGACGCCATCGCGCCGTTCCGGGGCCGCTTTCCGGAGACGCCGTACGTCAATGCCAAGGCCGACGCCACCATGCCAGTGCCGCCGTACACAACGAGTGGCGGCTACCGATCGCAGCCCACGCCGCACGCGGCCTTTGCCGGCATGGTCACGCGCATGGACCAGGGCGTCGGACGCGTGCTCGACGCGCTCGGTCAGCGCGGGCTCGATCGGAACACCATCGTCATCTTCACGAGCGACAACGGGCCGCACAGGGAAGGCGGCGCCGATCCCGACTTCTTCGACAGCAACGGCCCGCTCCGCGGCATCAAGCGTGACCTCTACGAGGGCGGCATCCGGGTCCCGATGCTGGTGCGCTGGCCGGGCACGGTACCCGCCGGGCGCGTCAATGACACGGTGTGGGCGCATTGGGACATGCTGCCCACGCTGGCCGCGCTGGTCGGCGCCAATACGCCGCCGGGACTCGATGGCGTGTCGATGCGCGAGGCGCTGCTGTCCACGACGACGGCGGCCGGTCCAGAGCGGACGCTGTACTGGGAGTTCCACGAGGGCGGCTACAAGCGCGCCGCGCGCCGCGGCAAGTGGAAGGCCGTCTGGCTCGACCCGGCGCAGCCCATCGAGCTCTACGATCTCGACAGCGACGTCGGCGAGACACACGATCTCGCCACAACCCAACCGACGATCGTGAAGCAGTTCGAGGCCTTCTTCGCCACCGCGCGGACACCGTCGGAACGATGGCCTGGGAAGTAACGCCTAACGCTTAGCGCTTAACGCCTCACGTGATGCCTCATGCCTCATGCCTGAGACCTGAGACCTGAGACCTGAGACCTGAGACGTACGGCTGCAGGCCGCAGGCGGCAGGCCGTAGGCGAGGCGAAAAGGTGCCGCCCCGCCGTACAATGGCGGCACCGCATCTTCCCAGGAGGCAGGCATGGCGTGGTCCCGGCGTCAGTTCATGCAGTCGACGGCAGCAGCCGCATCCGGCCTGGTGGTCGCCCGCGGTCGCGAGGCGGGGGCCATGCCATTTGACGCAGCCGCGTGGCCCGGCGGCGTGCCGCCGATACGGCTGGACAGCAACGAGAACGCGGCGGGACCGTGTGTCGAGGCGCGCTGGGCCATCGGCGGGGCCATGAAGCAGTCTCACGTCTACCCCTTCCGGTTCGAGGGTATGCTCGCCTCGGCGATCGCCAAACACCAAGGCGTCACGCCCGAGAACGTGCTCGTCGGGTGCGGGTCGTCCGAGATCCTGCTCAACGCGGTGCTGGCGTTCACCGACGCGCGTCGCGGCTTGCTCGCTCCGGTGCCGACGTTCGAGGAGCCGGCACGCCGGGCGCGGCAGTTGCAGCGGCCCGTCTACGACGTGCCGGTGCGTGCGGACCTGCAGGTGGACCTCGATGCGATGGCCCGCCACGTGCCGGATGCGGGACTGATCTTTCTCTGCAACCCGAACAACCCGACCAGCGTGGCATTGCCGCTCGACCAGGTACGGGCCTTTGTGGCCGACGCCCTGAAGCGATCGCCCGACATCGTCGTCCTGCTCGACGAGGCCTACATCGAGTATGCGGACGGGGCCGGCGTCGCCACGGCGCTGCCGATTGCCCTCTCGTCGCCGCGCGTCGTCGTCAGCCGCACGTTCTCGAAGATGTACGGCATGGCCGGCTTGCGGGTCGGCTACGCGATGGGTCAGCCGGCAGTGCTCGAACGCCTCGCCGCGTGGAGCCTGCCGATGAGCGTCAACACGATCGGCCTGCATGGCGCCATCGCCGCCCTCCGCGTCAAGGACCTCGAAGCACGCGAGCGTGCCCGCAACGCCGAAGCCCGCGCATTCACGGTCAAGCGACTCGAGGCCCTTGGCACCAGGGTACCGGTCTCGCACGCCAACTTCGTCATGGCCGACATCGGTCGGGACACGGTAGCGTTCGCGGCCGCATGCCGTGCCCGTGGGGTCGCGGTCGGGCGGCCGTTCCCGCCGCTGAACACACATTCGCGCATTTCCATCGGCACCGCCGAGGAGATGCAGCGCGCATGCGACGTGTTCGAACAGGTGCTCAAGTCCTGAGCGTGGCGTGGCGTCGCTCCTCGCTGGCTGGCCTGTTCCTCGCGCTCGCCATCGGGACACCGGCCGGAATCGCGCAAAAGACGACGGACGCGCCGCCACTCCCGATCAGGGATGCCTGGGCAGTGGTCCGCCGTTACGCCGCTCCTGAAGCGCGGCAGGCCGTCGCCGTCGACGCGACACATTTCTACGCGATCGACAATCGCCGCATCGGCAAGTACGAGAAGGCGTCCGGCACGAAGGTCGGCGCATGGCAGGGCCCCGAAGGCGGCCCGTTCATCCACCTGAACAGCGGCGTGGCGATCGACGGCCGTCTGTACTGTGCCCATTCCAACTATCCGGGCGTCCCGATGGTCAGCTCGATCGAGGTGTGGGACACAGGCACGCTCCGGCACGTGCAGAGCATTCCCGTTGGCACCGGCCGCGGCTCGGCGACATGGATCGACCGCCGTGACAATGCGTGGTGGGTGATGTACGCGCACTATCCCGCGCCGAACGGCGAGCCCGGCAAGGGTCCCGAGTACTCGGTGCTGGTCCGCTACGACCCCGAGTGGCGCGAAACCGGAGCGTGGGCATTTCCCAAGACGGTGGTGGCGCGCTGGGACGGCATGAGCAGTTCGGGAGGCGTGTGGACTCCCGATGGCCGACTCCTCACCGCGGGGCATCACGCGCCAGAACTGCACGTCCTGCGGTTGCCCGCGGCAGGCGCCACCCTCGTCCTCGAGGCGATCGTGCCAGTCGAGAGCGAGGGGCAGGGCATCGCGCTCGACCCCTCGGATCCGACACGGTTCTGGTCCATCCAGCGCAGGACCGCCAAGGTCCTGGTCTCGGCGATGCGCTGAGGCGCTACTTGCGGTCGCGCCTCGCGAGGACGACGAGTTCCTTCCCGCCCAGGGCCGTGGTGCCGACCGTCATCGCGACGGCCTGATAACCTTTCGCGCCGCTCCCGTTCATTTCCTTCTCGAGCGTCGACGTCTTGCTCGTCGCGATGACGAGGTAGTCCTCGGTCGGTGTGGGATTGTCCTTGTCCCGCTCCATGATCACGACGACCTCGGAGCCACCGAACGCCGACGAGAAGAGCGTCTGCCCCGCGTAGTGGAAGCCCTGATCGGCGGCCGTCCGGATCTCCTTCTGGATGGTGCCCGTCTTGCTGGCCGCGAGCAGCCTGTAGCCCATCGCCGACGGTTTGGGGTCCTTCTGCATCACGACGACGGTCTCGTTGCCGCCGAATGCCGTCTCGCCACCCATCACGGCCGCGAAAGCGTACCCCGCCTCTGCCGCGGCGTTCATCTCCTTCTCCATGGTCGACGTCTTGGACGTGGCCAGCACCCTGTACTCGCGGGCGCCGTCCTGCGCCAGGGATGGAAGAGCGATCGACGACAGGCAGAGAGTCAGAAGCAATGTGCGCATGGTCATCTGTTGAGTGGGCGCCGCGGCGCCGAACGTGACGCGGCGTAGTGTCGCACGCCCCCCGCGTCCTAGAATGGCGACCATGCTCGCGATCCTTCGCGCCGCGACGTTTGCTGCCTCGGCGCACGTAGGCCAGACCCGCAAGGGGCTGCCCGACCCTTACATCAACCATCCGCTGCGGGTCGCCCACCTGGCGGCGCAGGCCGAACTCGGCGAGGACGCCGTCGTCGCCGCGCTGCTGCACGACGTCGTCGAGGACACGACGCTCACGTGGGACGACCTGCGCCTGGCCGGCTTCACCGAACGTGCGATCGCGCTGGCGAGGCTGCTCACGAAGTGGTGGGAGTCGGGAGACGACGACAACGAGCGCGACAAGGCGACGTACTATG
The DNA here is from genome assembly GCF_001618865.1 of Luteitalea pratensis. Lineage (GTDB taxonomy): Bacteria > Acidobacteriota > Vicinamibacteria > Vicinamibacterales > Vicinamibacteraceae > Luteitalea > Luteitalea pratensis. The sequence continues at coordinate 360,197 of NZ_CP015136.1, read as the reverse complement.
CCCGCATCCTCGCCGATCGGGACGCGACGCTGTTGAAGTTGCTGGACCGCACCGACAACCTGCAGGATCTCGTGCGCATCGTCGCGGCACGTCGCGATTTCGCCGAGAAGTACCTCAAGAAGACCCGGCGCGAGTTCGCGCCGCTGCTCGAACGCTGCGACAACACGTACGTGCTGCAGGCGTTCCGCGAGCGGTTGACGGCGCTCGAATCGGCCCTGGACAGGAGACGGTGATGGTTCGCAGGACGGTTGTTGCGTTCGCAGTGTGGGTGGCCGCCGCCGGCGCTGCCTTCGGCCAGGGCCTGCCGGTCGGCACACCGGCAGTAGCGGGCATGGCACCGGAGCGCCTCGCGCGCATCACGGCCATGATGAAGGACCTCGTGGATCAGGGCCGTGTGGCGGGCACGGTCACGCTCGTCGCCCGCAACGGCAAGGTCGTGTACCACGAGGCCGCGGGCCGCCGCGACATCGAGAAGAACGTGCCGATGACGACCGACACGCTGTTCCGCATCGCCTCGATGAGCAAGGCGATCACGAGCGTCTCGATCATGATGCTCGTCGAGGAGGGCCGTGTGCACCTCGATGATCCGGTCTCGCGGTTCATCCCGTCGTTTGCAAAAACCACGGTTGTGGTGCCGCCACCGGCGGGAACGTCCACCTCGCAGACGGCCGTGAGCGCCGGTTCGGCACCCGCGGTCCGCCCGATCACGATTCGCCACCTGCTCACGCACACGTCCGGCATCTCGTACGGCAGCGGCAACCCGTTCGAGGCCGACTACCGGGCCGCGAATGTCATCGGCTGGTACTTCGCCGACAAGAACGAGCCCATCGCCACCACCATCGATCGCCTGGCGACGCTGCCGATGGATTCGCAGCCTGGCGACAAGTATGTGTACGGATTCAACACCGACATCCTCGGCGTCGTGGTCGAGAAGGCCAGTGGCCAGTCGCTTGCCGATTTCATGAAGGCGCGCATCTTCACGCCGCTCAAGATGACCAGCACGGGGTTCTACGTCGATCCCGCAGAAGCCGATCGGCTCGCGACGGTCTACAGCGTCGCCTCGGCAGGCGCCACCATCACGAAAGCGCCGGCACCAGGCACCGGGCAGGGCAACTACGTCGTCGGTCCGCGCCAGTCGTTTTCGGGCGGCGCGGGCCTCGTGTCCACGGCATCCGACTACGCCCGGTTCCTGCAGATGCTGCTCAACGGCGGCGCCCTCGACGGCGTGCGCCTGCTGAGCCCCAAGACCGTCGAGCTGATGACGTCCAACCACGTCGGACCGCTCTATTCCAACGGCAACTTCGGCTTCGGGCTTGGCTTCGAGATCACCGAGCACGTCGGTCGCTCGGGCCGTCCGGGATCGGTCGGTGAGTACGGCTGGGGCGGCGCGTACCACACGAAGTTCTGGGTGGATCCGGTCGAGAAGCTGGTGGTCGTGTTCATGACGCAGCTGCTGCCCTCGACTGGCTCCGACGCGCATGCCACGCTCCGACAGCTGATCTACTCGTCGGTCGTGGAGTCCTACGATACCGCCACGGCCAGGGCCGCACTTCGGCCGGCGAGCTGAGAAAGATAAAAAGGGCCAAAGGGCGAAACGAGCAAAAGGCAGAATCGAAGGGGAACGGTCAAAGGGCCTTCAGTCTTGAAGGTTCAAGGAGGCCCTTCAACCTTGAAGGTCTTCCTTCCTTCGATTCTGTCTTTTAGCCCTTTTCGCCCTTTCTACTTTTCGCCTCCGACCGGTGATTGCCCGCGCGAGTCGCGCGGTGGGTCGATACCGAGGAGATCGCTGACCAGGGGCGCCACGTCGATGGCCCTGCGGCGGGGCCACCGGCCGCCCTTCGGGATCCGCGGCCCGGCGGCGATCAGGATCCCCTGCATGTCCGGACGCGTGGGCAGGAAGCCATGCTCGCCGGTCGACCGCTGGCGCCGGCGCACGACCGGGCCGTCACCCAGCCCCGCACTCAGCATGTAGCCTGCGCGTGCGTCGAAGCACGCGTCGAAGCCGTTGGGGCCGCCGAACCCCAGGCGTTCTCGATCGGCCGGCGACGAGAAGGCGCCGGTGATCACCGGCTGCCCGTCTTGGGCGCGAACGGCACGCAGCACGGCGATGGCTTGCCCCAGGACGGCATCGGCCTCGGCCAGTGGCACCACCCCACCCTTCCAATCGACCGTGTGTACGAGCAGGCAGTTGCGCCCGTAGAGCACTTTCGAGCGTGCCGCGTCGACCTGGCCACGGGCGTCGACGGCGACGAGGCCTGCGTTCCGCAACGCGATGTTCATTCGCACTTCATGCGTCACCGTCGTCATCCCGTGATCGCTCACGAACACGACGTGGTCGTTCGCGGAAGCAAATCCGACGTAGGTCTCCACGGCGCGATCCACGAGCTGGTATCCCCACCGGCGCAGCGGCTCGTATCGGGCATCCTGGTGAGCCTGCCCCAGCCACGCATGCTCCATCTCGTCGGGCATGCTGACGTAGGCGAGCATCAGCCGCGGCGTGTGGGTCCGCCACAGGTAGTGCGCGTGGCGGATCGTCTGGCGGATGCCGAGTTCGAGCGTCTCGAGGTAGCGCCGCTCGCGCGCGCCATCGCCGCCCTGCGCGAGCGACACGCCGCCGATGCCCTCGACTTCCCAGGGCTCGTCGTCGCCGTTGCCGATGAAGCCGCCTGCCTCCTGCAGGAACGCGATGGCCTCGGCGCGCGTCGCCTCGTGGCCGGTGTACAGCACGAACTCGTGGAGCACGGACTGGAACAACACCAGCGATCGACCATCCGGCGACGCCTCGAAGAGGCGGAAATAGGCCATCGCCGGCGCGAGACCCGGGAGATCGACGAGCAACCCGTCGCTGAAATGGCGCGCGAGTTCGCGGCCGCGCGGCGGGTCGTGTTCGGTCGCGGCGAGCGGTACGTCCACGCTGCGGGCGGTGCCGTCGACCCGCACGCGCAGGAACCTGCGTCCATCGGCACCACTCGACAGCGCGGCGCGGAAGACGACCCTGCCCGCGGGCCACGTGACGCACGTCACGGCACGGGCATCGGTGTCGGTGCAGGGCACGGCGGTGAGATCGCTTCGGCGCAGCCAGCGGGCGGGAGCGATCACGGGCGCCTGGTACCCGTGCAGCAGCGTTGGCGGCAGCGTCAGGTCACCGCCCGTGACCCGTTCTCGCAGCGGGTAAACCTGCGTCGCCTGCTGGGTCACCGTCCGCACGCCCTGCCGGGCGGCAGCAACCCAGATCGGCTCGGCGCGCAGGCCCTCGGAGCGGTAGCCCGAGACGCGGTCGCTCGCCCGCCGCTCACCACGGGGCGGCAGCGGCATCTCGTTGGACGTGATGCCGTTGACGTCGCCCCACGCGCCCGTCCACAGCGCGGCGTGCGTGTTGGCGGTGGTGCTCGGCATGTGCGGCACGAGCCCGTCGGCCATCACCCCGCGCGCCCGCAATGCCTGCAACGATCGCAGTTCTCGGCTGACCGGGTCGTCGAGGAACAGGCGCGTGCCCATGCCATCGAGGCTGACGAGCACGACGCGCCCTGGTGGGTCGGTCCCGGCGGTCTGTTGCGGGTGTGACGCGGCCAGCCATGGTGCGCACACGGCCGCGATCGCGAACGTGCACAGTCGAACAGCCCGGGATGTCGTTACTCCGATCACGCCCGAGCAGTATACGGAGCCGAGGGGACTGCTCACGCGTCTCGCAGGGCTCAAGTCTCAAGCCTCAAGCTTCAAGCTTCAAGCTTCAAGCTTCAAGTCTCAAGGCTCAGGTCTCACGCCGACGGGCGCATGCTCTGGGCTCAAGTCTCAGGACTCAGGGTCGCGAGGTTGCGACGGTAGGGCCCGCTCTCCGAGCGCGGCCCGACGCCCCTCAGGCGGCGAGCAACTCGGTGACGATCGCGAGCCACTCCTCCTCGAACGATCCTTTCGCCACCGGCCTGTCCGCACGCGTGTACCAGTACCGGGCGTTCGACTGATCGCCCTCGCGACGATGGAGGTAGGCGTGGACCCAGGCGGCGGCTGGTGTCTCGAGGTCCTGGACGGTCGCGTGCGCGGCCGCCCAGTCGCCTTGCGCTTCCAGCCACATCGCGATGGCCTCGGCACGAAGTCCGGATGGTCGCGAGCTCGACGCCTTCAGTTCCGCAGCCGTCATGACTTCAGAATTTCACGTTTTCTCGACTTGTGAACGGCATTTTTCGGGCGGCCTGCGGGGGACCGCAATGTCGAACCTCTCCGCAAGTCGACGCCCCGCCGCGCAGGCGTGAGATCTCGACATTTCAGCATTTCAGCCTCCCAGCATTGCCACGCTGCAGAATCCTAGAAGCTGACGCCGGTGCTCGCGTGTACCCGCGTGCTGCGGCCGAGGCCCCGGGCGACGCTGAGTTGGAACTGGAAGAACGGATTCACGAGGAAGACCCCGCCGCCAACACCTTCCTCGCGCCCGGCATCACGCCACCGCTGGCCGTAGTCCCATGTCGCGCCGGTGTCGTAGAAGGCGAGCACGCCGAGTCTCGTCGAGCGCAGCACCGAGGTGAACGGCGCGCGTGCCTCGATCGTGCCCGCCCACAGGTTGTCGCCCACCGCAAAGCCGGCGCCGATGCCGCGCAGGGTGTCCGCGCCGCCGAGGATTGGCTTGGCATATGCCGGCAGCGGACCGTCGGCGAAATCCATCTGCACACGGGCCGCGAGCACGACCTGCCCGATCACGCCCAGGTAACCGCGCATGTCGTGCTGCCATCGCGACCTGCCGCCGTCGGGGACACCGGACGCCTCGGGCTCGGCAAACGACAGCCGGCTCCACGACGTGCGGGCATAGACGGCATGGCGCGGGAACAGAGGGTCGCGTCGCGTGTCGACCTCGGCAAAGACACCCGCGTTGCTCATGCGGTCGTCCACATCGCCAAACGACACGTCGGCGAGTCCTGCCGAGACGCCGACGCCGAAGACGGGACGCGGACGGTAGCTGATCTCGCCATCCACGTACTGGCGAAACTGGCCCTGCTCGAAATACGGGTGCTCCTGCCGCCAGAGACCGGCACTCCCCCGAAGACGTGTCAGCCCGCCACTGACCAGACCCGCGCGCGCGGGCGGCGGAGTGGTCCCGCCGGTGGCCCCAACCGGGGCGCCGATGCCTGGCCGGTGCGTCGTGAACGTCCGTTCGGCTTCGACCGCGAGTTGCCGTGTCCCGCCCCAGGATGCCGGCACCGACAGCCGCGTCGTCGACCCGCGCCCCCCGACAAACGACGTCCTCAGTCCATAAGTCAGCCCGTAGCCGTCGTCCACGCTGAAGATCGGCAGGAACATCGTCTGGCTGCGCAGACGACCGAGGACGCCCGGGATCGGCGGGACGTCGAGGTCAGGAATCGGACGCATCGCGGCGTGTTCGGCGACGAGGATGATCAGCGCGATCCGCGTCGGATCCTCGATCGAGCGGCTGCGCTGGCGTATCTCGACGCTCGAAAAACGCCCGCTGTCCACGAGACGGCGCCGCGCGGCCTCGACGGCACCGGGCTTGAGCGGCACGCCGACGGCGATTGCCGCGATGCGCAGCACTTCCTCGTCGGGGGTCGAGTGGTTGCCGTGGACGCGGACGTCCTCGATGACGAGCGATGCCTGCGCATGGACCCAACCGGCGAGCGACAGCCACGCGCACAACACGAAGGCACCACGACCGAGCACGCGTCCGATCACTTCGGCTCGTCCTTGACGCGGAAGCGCATCTGCACGTCGCCCTGCCGGTAGTCGCTGAACCGGCGCGCGTATTCGGCGCGGTAGGTGCCGGTGGCCAACGTCAGTGCGCCCTCCACCGTGAGCGACTCGGGCAGCCAGATGCCGGGGAACGGCTGCCCCATCGTCATCGTCGCCGTCGCGGTGTCGACGCGCACCAGGGATCGCCCTGGGAGGAAGTTGAAGTCGACGTTGTCGAACGTGTAGCGGACGATCTGCGAGACCGTGGCGTCAACCCACAGGGTGACGAGCGACACCTTGTTGATCGCGCGCTCGAGGCGATCGTCCTCGTCGAGGTCCACCGTCCTGCCCTTGCGGCCGCCGGCGGCCTCGTCCTTTTTCGCGCGTTCGCGCTCGGCGCGCCTTTCCTCGCGGTCATCGGCGAAGAGGCGTCGCGGGTAGTACTCCATCCGCAGTACCTCGCGACCGGCGAGCGTCTCCCTGCCCACGAAGTAGTAGTTGCCCGGTTCGAAGCGGAAGCGGAGAAACTGGACCTCGGAGATGAAGCGCGGCTCACCGCGCCGCATCGCCTGCTCGACTTCGGCGGTCGTTGCGGTCTCCGATTGCGCCTTCTCCGACGCGCGCTCCGCCCGCCGGTCTTCGTCGGCCTGCCACTCGGCCTCTTCCCGCCGCCGGGTCTCTTCGCCGATGGCCACGCCGTTCACACGGACCGGGCTGCGTACAGCGCGGCCCTCGCGGGCCACCCACATGAATTCCTTCTGGAGCCCGAACATCGGCGCCCCGTCGGGGCCGACGAGCTTGAACGTCTCGCGTTCCGCAAGCAGGTACTCCTGCAGCGAGCGCCACGTCTGGTCGCGGTTGGCCAGCACCCGGGCCATGAGGGCATCCAGGTCGGTGGACGGGGACGTGGTGACCGCCGCAGGCGGCGACTGCGCTGCCACCCTCGGCACCGGGATCACCAGCAGGGTGGCGAGGAGCAGGAACGGCGTGAGGCCCAGTTGACGCGCGCGCATCTCAACTCAGACTGTACGAGGCCAACAGCGCCTGAGGGTGCACGTCCTGGCCAGCGAACCACGCCAGGACGCCGCCATTGTGAGACCGTTCTCATTATTTGATTGACGACCTTCAAGGTCGGATATTACAGTCGCCCTCGTCGCAAGAATCGCGACGCGATCTCATTTCCCCCTTCACAGGTTCTGGAGCTCCAGTTGTTCTGCCCGGTCGAAATGCATCGGACCTGCCCGCTTCCGCTGGCGTGCGTGTTCGCCTGCCTCACCTGAGCCCTGCCAGGCCGCCTCGTGAGCAAACTGTGACCTCCGCGTGAAAAGACTGCGGCACGTGTCGATCGCGTCGCCGACGGGCCACGCCCGTTCGTATGGTGGAGAACGATGACCTTGCCACTGCGTCGATTCGTGTTCTGGATGCACCTTGTTGCCGGCGTCTCGGCCGGCCTCGTGATCCTGGTCATGTCGGTCACCGGCGTGATCCTCGCCTACGAGAAGCAGATCACCCGTTGGGCCGATGGCGTGTCGGGGCCGCCGGCAGCGCCAGGGCAGGCACGCCTGCCCATTGACGACCTGGTTGCTCGCGCCAGTGCCGTCAATCCCGGCCTGACCGCGGGCGCGATCACGCTGCGCCGCCAGGCCGATGCTCCGGTCGAGATCACCTTCGGCCCGAAGGGCACGGTCTTCGTGCATGCGTACACGGGCGAGGTCCTCGGGACCGGGTCGGCGCGCACGCGCGCCTTCTTCCGGGCGGTGATGGGATGGCACCGCTGGATCGCGCTCGAGGATGCGAGGCGCGCCACCGGCAAGGCGATCACCGGCGCCAGCAACCTCATCTTCCTGTTCATCGTCCTGAGCGGCTTCTATCTCTGGTGGCCGCGCGCGTGGACGTGGACGCAGTTCCGGCAGGTGCTGTGGTTCCGCCGTGGGCTGCCGAGCAAGGCACGTGACTTCAATTGGCACCACGTCATCGGCTACTGGAGTCTCGTGCCGCTGGCCGTCATCGTCTGGTCGGGCGCCGTCATCGGCTACCCCTGGGCGAGCGACCTGACGTTCCGGATGGCAGGCGAAGCACCGCCTCCCCGTGCCGGACAAGGTGGACCGGCCCGGGCAGGCGAGCCATCTGCGCGGGGCCCGGGAGAGCGTTCGGCGCAGGGACTGGCGCCAGGTGCCGCTCGAGCGCCTGGTGAGCGCCCTGCTGGATCCGCCGATCGTCAGCCAGGCGAGTCGCGCACGTACCTCCCGCTGACGACGCTGCTCGATCGTGCGGCGGCACAGTCAACCGAGTGGACGATCCTGACCGCGCGCCTGCCGGCGCCGCACGACGGCGTGTTCCAGGTCACCGTGGACACCGGCACCGGCGCACAGCCACAGAAGAAGGGCACCCTGCAACTCGATCGCGCCACGGGTGAGACCAAGAAGTGGGAGCCGTTCGAGGCCCAGAGCAAGGGCCGCCAGTGGCGCTCGTGGATGCGCTTTGCGCACACGGGCGAGTACTACGGCCTGATCGGGCAGACGATCGCGTGCCTCGTCACCGCCGGCTCGGTGGTGCTGGCCTACACGGGCCTTGCACTCACGTGGCGCCGCCTCCGCGCCTGGCGCGCGCGCAAGCCCGCTGCGACACGCAAGGCCGCCTAGGACCGGCATGTCGAAGCCGGGCCGGGCTCGGAGAGCCGGCCCTACCCGCTATGCCAAATTGTCGAGAACCATGCTCTCGACATCCCGACGGGTCAAGCGTCAAGCGTCAAGCGTTAAGCGCCTGAGGCGTTCGGCGTTCAGCGTTCAACGTTCGTCGCGGCCCTTACGACAATGACCAGCCCTGCCGCCACTGCCGGTGCAGGTACTGTTCCGCCTCGGGAGCATTGACGATCTTCAGGTTCGCCGCGTCGTACTGGATCTTCTTGCCGGCATTGAGCGCGACGACGCCGAGCACCATCACCTCGGTCAACCTGGCGGCGTAGGAGAACGGCGAGGAGGCCTCCTGGCGGCCGCGAATCGTGTCGATCCAGTTCATTTCGTGCGACGTCGGGATCCGCTTGAACGTCTGCGGCGGCTTCGGGGCGTTGGCGGCAGCGCCGAGCAGGCGCGGCTTCGCGCCGTATGTCTCGTGAATCAGCTTGCCCTTGCTGCCGACGTAGAGCACGCCACCGCCCTTGTCCACTTCCTCGGCGCCCAGTTCATCGGGCTTGGCCGGTAGCAGTCCACCGTCGTACCACGTCAGCTTGACGCCCGGCTTGGCTCCCCGCGCCGGGAAGTCGTAGTAGGTCGTCGTGGCCGCCGGGTAGCTCGCGCGGTTGTACGGCGTGGACAGCGTCTCGATCGTGGTGGGATAACCGAGCTCCAGCGACCAGTACGCGTGGTCGATGAGGTGGGCGCCCATGTCGCCGATCGCGCCGACGCCCCAGTCCGTCCAGCCGCGCCAGTTGAACGGGTGATACACCGGGTGATAGTCGATGAGCGGCGCCGGGCCGAGGAACAGATCCCACGCCAGCTTGTCGGGCATCGGATGCGGTGTCGCCTCCATCCCCGCGGCCAGAATGTCCATCACGCCGCCGAGGTTCCACCGCTGCGGCTCGCTCGAGGACTTGGCAGGAGCCGGTCTCGGGATCCCCTGTGGCCAGTACGCGTATGGGCGATTGGTCCAGATGTGCACCTCTCGCACGTCGCCGATCGTGCCCGACTGGATGTACTCGTTCACCAGCCGCGCATCGTCGGTCGAGTGGCCCTGGTTGCCCATCTGCGTGACGATCTTGGGGTTGTCCGCGGCCTTCTTCGCGAGGGCGCGGCATTCCTCCACCGACCACGCGAGCGGCTTCTGCACGTACACGTGCTTGCCGAGGCTCATGGCCGCAGTCGCAATCATCGCGTGCGTGTGATCGGGCGTCGCGATCACCACGGCGTCGATGTCCTTCTGCTTCTCGAGCATCTCGCGGTAGTCGACGAACCGCGTCGCCTTGCCGACCTTCTCGCCGAGCATCTTCATGCTGGCGATCTGGTTCTGGGCACGCATCCGCTGCTCCGGCGTCGGCGCGGGACTCGCTTCGGCCAGGCGCTTCTCCGCCGCCGTGACCTGCTGCGGAATGCCATCGAAACCCTTCGACGCGTAGCTCCAGTCCACGTCGCACAACGCGACGATGTTCTGACTGGCAAGCGCGGTCATGTTCGATCTGCCCATGCCCCCGACGCCGATGCCGGCGACGTTGACCAGGTCGCTCGGCGCGGTCTGGCCCTTGCCGAGCACGTGGCGCGGGACGATGGTGAAGCCGGCCGCGGCGAGGCTGACGCTGCGTACGAAGTCACGGCGCGGCAGTCCCGATGGTTGGGGGGTACGAGTGTCGCTCATGGGTCGAGGCTCCTTCACATCCGACATGAGGCCTTGGGCATCAGGCATCAGGCATGACGCATGAGGCATTACTTCTTCGGCTTCATGCCTGGCGAATTCCACTTGATCACGTGGTAGGTGGCGGGCACGGTCCCGACATTGCGGATGGAGTGCAACTGGTTGGCGGCCTGGAAAATGACCGAGCCCGGCCCGACCACCTGCGTGCGGTCACCAAGGAAGGTCTCGACCGTACCTTCGCGAACGATCAGCACTTCCTCGTCCGGATGCTGGTGCGGCGGGTGCGGTGTCTGTCCGGGTTGCAGCGTCGTGATGTGCAGTTCGAGCTCGTCGAGGGTGGCGGTCCGGTTCTGGAAGACCTGGCGGGACTCGCCGACCTTCGTCGGCCGCACGGTCATGTCCTTCCAGTCCACCGCCCGCGAACCCATCACGTCGTCGTCGACGCCGCGCGCCACCGTCGCACCCGCAGCCCCGATGGCGATGCCGAGTCCCAGAGCCACTGCCACAGATGTGTGCCGCATGACCATCCTCCGAAGGCAGGCGGGTGCCTGCTATCGCTGTCCCGAAGAAGGTCAGTGTAGTGCAGGTAAGGGTCGACCCCGGTCAGTCGGCGTCCATGAGCAGATCGTGGTCGACGGGAGCCGCCAGCGCGGCGCGTCCGCCCACCATGCGACAGGTGGGCTGCACGAGGTGACCGTCCTCGGAAAACCGGAGCGGTTGGCCCTTGTGTCCGTCGAATTGCAACGCCAGCAGATCGTCCTCGCCTGCCTCGAACCGCAGCGCCACCTCGAACGCCACTTTCGCTGCCATCCAGCCCCGCCACGCAGCCGCATCCATCGGCCGGCCGGTGCGCCGGAGGAATCGCCCGTTGAGCTGCGCCGCCGCGGGCGTGTCCAGCGTCGGGTGCCAGTCGAGGCGAATCTCCTGGGGCCGCCGCAACGAAGGCAGGGGGGATGCCACCGACCAGGCGTCCGGGCGCCACTCGCGCAGCGGGCTGGTGTAGATGCGCGGCCCGCAGGGCGTCGCCCCGTCGGCTGGATGGCGGTCGTCCTCGGTGACGGCGACAAGGTGCACGGCGTGGTCACTGCAGGGCACGACGCGCGTGTCCTCGCCGGCGCGCTGCACGAACAAGGGGACGTCCAGCAGCCGTGCGTTCTGCGCCACTTCGTCGAGGCCCATGTCGACACCGGCCCGCAACGACTCGGCGTCGGCGCCGTCCGCGCCGTCGTGGATCACCAGGTGAATGGCACGCACGGATGGACGCGCCGGTGCCCAGCCCGTCAGGAGAAAACCGGGAACGGCCAGACTCACGGTCCGCAGGTAGGCGCGCCGCTTCATCGATCCCATGCTCTGCAGCTTCTTTGCCAACGGCGCAGCTGCCGCTCCGAGTCAGTTCAGGCCGCGAAATCCGCCAACGCTCGCGTAATCCCGGCTCTGCTGTTCGTTTTCGAGACACGACGTTTTGCATCCCGACGGCCGAGGCTCAGGGTGTCATCACCACCTTCAGGCACTCGTCTTCCTTGAGCGAGAACGTGCTGTACCCCTCGGACACGTCGTCGAGCGACAGACGATGCGTGATGATGAACGAGGGATCGATCTCCCCGGACCTGATGCGTTCGAGCAATGGGCGCATGTAGCGATGCACGTGAGTCTGGCCGGACCTGATGGTGAGGGCCCGGTTCACGACCGCGCCCATGGGGAACTTGTCGATGAATCCGCCGTAGACGCCCGCGACCGAGATGGTGCCGCCGCTGCGGCAGTTCATGATGGCCTCCCGGAGCGCCACCGGCCGGTCGCTCTCGAGCATCATGAGCGTCTTGGCCTTGTCGTAGGCGCCCTTGAGTCCAGGGGCGTGCCCTTCGAGACCGACAGCGTCGATACAGTGGTCGGGTCCGCGTCCCGCGGTCATCTCCCGCAGCGCCTCCGACACCGAGACCTGCTCGTAATTGATCGTCTCGGCGCCCCCTTGTGACGCGGCGATCCGGAGGCGATAGGGAAATCGATCGATCGCGATCACCTTCGCCGCGCCGAGCATGTACGCACTCTTGATGGCGAACTGCCCGACCGGGCCACAGCCCCAGACCGCGACGACGTCGCCGTGACGGATGCCGCAGGCCTCCGCGGCCATGAAGCCCGTGGGGAAGATGTCGGAGAGGAACAGCACCTGCTCGTCGCTGAGTTGGTCAGGCACCTTGAGCGGGCCGACGTCGGCAAATGGCACCCGCGCGTACTCGGCCTGTCCGCCCGGATATCCGCCCATGATGTGTGAGTACCCGAAGATGCCGCAGGGTGTGTAGCCAAACATCTGCTCGCCCATCCACGCGTTCGGGTTGGAGTTCTCGCAGAGCGAATACAGCTCGCGGCTGCACGGCTCGCAATGGCCGCAGGCGATGGGAAACGGCACGACCACGCGGTCGCCCTTGCGCAGGTTCGACACGCTCGCGCCGGTCTCGACGACTTCCCCCATGAACTCGTGGCCGACGATGTCGCCCTTCTTCATCGATGGAATGAAGCCGTTGTAGAGGTGGAGGTCGGATCCGCAAATCGCTGTCCGCGTGATGCGGATGATCGCGTCGCGCGGGTTCAGGATCGTGGGATCCGGAACCCGGTCGACGTGGATGTCCTGGCGTCCGTGCCAGCAGGCGGCTCTCATGCGTCACCTCCGTCGCGGCGCGCGCCCGCTCCGACCAGCTCGGGTGAGACGCCTCCCGCTGCGGCAAGTGGTATTTCCCCCGTCTCGAGCAGTTGCTTGAACCGGCGCAGATCCTCCTTGATCTGCTGCCCCGGCTCCTCTCCGAACAGCCACGCAATGCCACGGCCGAGCCGGCCGGCCGGCGGCCGATACTGCAGGTGCACGTGCACCTCGGTGCCTCGTTGCCCAGGCGCCTGCCGGAAACGCACCGAGCCGTGATGGCAGACGTCGGCGTTCTCGAGCGAGCGCCAGGCGATCCATTCGTTTTCGCGCTCGACTGTCGTCTCGGCGTCCCATGACACCGCCACTCCCGCCGGGCCGGTTGCGGTCCAGCGCGTGCGGTTCTCGCCGAGTGTCTCGACCGACGTCAGGTGACGCATGAATCGCGGCAGGTTCGCGTAGCCCCGCCAGAAGGCAAACACCTCCTCGATCGGCCGCGTGACGGTGATCGCCCGCTCGATGCTGACCTCGTCCTCGATGTGCCCGCCGGCGGCGCGGCGCCCGGCGCGCTCCTCCTGCAAGCCGCGCGCGCAGATGACATCGAGGGCGATGACGGCGGCGACGGCCGCGGCGGCAAGGGCCACCCGCTGGCGGTTCGCCGAGTCCTCGTTGGCGGCCGATCCGAGGAAGGCGAGGTCGACGGCGTCGCCGCCAACGCGTGACCATGCCCACTCCGCGTGATCGGGCTGCGCCAGCAGGCCGAGCCCGCTGGCGAGCTCGCGGGCCCCGAAGGCCCGCACGACGTTCACCAGGCGAGGGTCGTCAGGAATGCCGATGAGCCGCGCCATCGCCCGAGGGGCGGCGAGTTCCGCGGTGCCGAGGGCCAGGCTGAACCAACCGAGGCCGGCGGCCAGTCGCTCGTGCGAAGGGCGCGCCTGCGCGTACGTGTGCATGGGTCTGCTCCACGGGCGCTCGGGATGCGGCCCACCCGCACGCGGCACCCGCGATCAACGCTGCAAGCGACAGGCCGTTGGGGAAATGCCGGAATGCCGCAATGCCGAGCATGCTGGAAATGCATTCACAGCGTCGGCGGGGTCATGCTGCCGAGATTCGGATTGGCCGGCGCGAATCGGTGGGGTGTAGCCGCGGGACTTCCGCCTTCGCCCAAGGCTACGGCGGACACGTCGCCGAGGCTACAGCGGACAAGTCGTCCCGCGGGCAGCGCGCCGGACAAGTGATCCATGGCGCCTGCGCCACTGGTAGTCACAATATCCGCTCCAGGTAGGCTGTAGGCCCTAGGCCGTAGGCGCGAATATCGTTGGAGTCCGGCGCCTACGAGAGTCATTGGAGTCCGTGGCTATCGGGCGCACGATGCGGCGCTCAGGTCATCAGTGCGTGGGGTCGTCGACGCTGCTCGACACGCGCCGGATGCTCGCGGCGAGTTCCTGCTTCGTGGCCGGTCGACCGAGCGGGGTCACCACGAGCGTGCCGTCCTCGCTCCATTGGACGCGCACCGCATCGCCGACCTTGAGCCCCGACAGTTCGAGCAGCAGCTCGTCCAGGGTAATCGCCACCGTTTCACCAACTCGCATCACGGAAGTGACCATGCGCCACGATCGGGCATCGCGTGCTGCAGGTCAAACGCCCGGCTGGCGAGCGCCCCGGCGGGACGTCACGACCGGATCGAGCGCACCCGGACGGGCCTGCCGAAACAGTCGTCGCCGGCTTACGAGTGAGAGGGATGCCGTCTTGCTCGCGCCCTCAATGCGAGCCGCTACTGGTTCTGGTGCCCACCCCCAAGCGGGCGAGTGGCGACGCCTCAGGAGTGATCGGACCGCGGGGCGGACGCAGGCGTGGCGGACGGGGACGGTCTCGAGCGAACGGCCCTGGGCAGCAGTTCCATGTCGATCAGGATCTGTTGCACCAGGTGTCTGCCGAGGCCGGTCTCACGAGCCAGCGCCCGGACGCTGAGATGGGTCCCCTGCGGCATGGCGGCCAGGCATTCGCTCACCTTCGTGCTGGCCTCGCCGCGGGCCCGCCGAGGACGACCTGGACGCGGCGCGTCCGTGGTGAGGGCGTCGAGGCCGCCGAACCGGAACCGGTCACGCCACAACCTGATCGTCGGCTCACTGATCGACAGCACTTGCGATGCGCGATGCACCGAGTACCCGGACGCGAGCTGCAGGATGATCCGGCTGCGTCGGACGACGCGTGCGGGCGTCCCGGGCGCGGACACCCAGCGAATCAACTGCTCGCGCTGGTACTCACTCAGGACGATGGGCACTCTCGGTAAAACGGACACGGTAGTGGCTCCCTCCCTGCGCGCTGGCACTCGAGCGATCTGTGAGACGGTGGCCGGGACACCACCACTCCGCAGTGCATGCAGCGCATGGCATCGCTCACACGAAGGTTCGGCGGTGTGACGACGATGATGCTGTGTCATAACGCAAAAAGCCGAGCTTGGTGCAAGAAAATTGCACCCGGTCTCGGCTTGTTCCGGATATCACTTGAGAGGTGTTACTTGGTTACGCTACAGGCAGACTTAATGCGCCCAATTGCCGCGCTTCCGTGGGCATCCTAACTTCGGTTACTTGCGTTTGCCCTCGAGCGTGAGCGAGCCGACCTTCTGTCCGCATGACACGCTGCCGGAGGCCTGAGTGCCGTCGATCGTCAGCGTGATCGCACCGCACCCGAACTGCGCCTGCTTCTCCATCATCGCCGCGGGATTGGCGGTCATCGCTTCCATCTCCTTGGTCATGCGGTCGCCGACGTCCTCCATCTTCTTCTCGAAGGCAGCGCGCTCCTTGTCGGACATCTTCGCGAAGGCGGCAGGATCGGCCATCTTCGACACGAGTGCCTGGTACTCCTGCATCGCCGATCCGGTCCCGCCCGGCTGCAGGCTGAAGGTGAAGCTGTTGGCCGGGCGATCGTCGGCCGACACCGTCAACGCCCCCGACATCGTCTCGAAGGGCGCGGGCGTACCGGGCTTCGAATACTCGGCACGATAGGTCAGCGACGCCGAGTCGTCGTCGACCGTCCATTTGCGCGTCTCGGGCGTCAGGGCCACCGTCCAGCCGTTGCTCGCGGTCAACGTGAAGCTCGGAGCCGCACCGATGACCAGGACGCCGCGCCGGCTCCACGCGCCGCTCACCGGCGCATGGGCGGAGAGGCGCACGAAGGCCGGCATCGCGTCGGCCGCCACGCTCGCGGTCGCGGCATACGACGTAGCCGTGTTCGAAGCGGGCGTGAGCGAGATCTGGTCGTGTTCGACGAGGAACGTCGTTCGCGTGCCGAACGTGCCCGTGCACGTGATCGGCGCTGCGGTGCCGGGAGTGACGACCGCCGCCTTGCACAGCTTCAGTTCCGGCGTCGGGTAGGCCGCGTAGAGAGCCTTCGCGCCGCGCACGGAATCGAGGCCCTCGGCCTGCCGCGCGGTCTTCCACTCGGCACTCAGGCGCTGCAGTTCGGCGTCGTACTTCGTCGTGAGCCCCGCGGCCCGCACCAGGGCGCCGGTCGTCGCGATCGCCACCATCACCATCAGCGCGCCATGCGCGCGGCTGCCTCGTCGCGTCCCCATCTGCCCTCCCCTGGACCTGCGTGCCGTCGTGCCGGACATCGGCGCGAATCATCGACACATGGAAAGGGTGGTCAGGCGTCGTGCAAACGTGACGCGTGCGGTGCGATCGAGGACCCGGCATTCGACGTCGTCTGCAGCCCGATCGCGATCGCCACCCACCACCATGCCAGTTCGGTCGGGCGCGCGAGCGGGAAGTCGACGAGCGCGCACGCGGCGCCCGCGGCCACCGCGGCGATGGCGCCGGCGTGCACCGGCGCGATGGGTCGCGGCATCCTGACGGTCAGCACCGCCAAAACCACGAGTGGCGCCAGCAGGGACGCCAGGCCGAGGAGCCCGCGCTCCACCAGGGTCTCCAGGTAGTCGTTGTGCACGTGGTCGGTCAGGCCGGCGAACCGCCGGTCGCGCACGCCTTCGCGGGCGGCACTGCGCTGCCACTCCGGGAAGCGAAGCGTCACGGCACCAGGCCCCTGCCCCACCAACGGGGCCTGTCGCACGCGTGGCAACACGATGCGCCACAGGTGCAGCCGGCCGGCCGCGGTCGTGTCGATCGGACGCGCCGGCGAGATGACGATCGCCAGGCCGGCAAAGAGGGCGACGGCAGCCAGGCCGATGCGTACGCGACGCGACCAGCGGAGGGCGGCGTACACCGCGACGGCAGCGGCCAACCCCAGCACCGCGCCGCGCGATCCCGTGGCGATCAGGGCGCCCGCCTGCAACGCCAACGCTGCCCAGGCACTGCGGCGGCGACCGGCCGAGGTCGTGCTCGCCAGCACCGCGATCGTCAGCGGCAGCGTCATCGCCATCAGGACGCCGACGAAGTTCGGATTGCCGAGGGTGCCGTAGACGCGCATCCGGACGCTCGCGCCGTCGATGGGCGGCTGCCAGCCGGCGACCACGAACGGATCGGCGCCTGCCCATTGCGCCAGTGCCACGGCGGCGCTCGTCGTGGCTCCCACGACCTGGCCGGCGAGCAGCGTCACGGGAGCCTCGCTGGTCCGCGTCAGGGCCAGCGCGAACAGCGGCGCCGCCAAGCCCAGCGCCAGCGCCTCGAGCGACGGCAGTGGGGCCGCCAGGCTTGCGACGACGAAGCCGAGCATCCACGTGGCCGCCAGCCAGCCCGCCGATGCCGATCCGCGCACCGACCGCAGTGGAAGCAATGCGATCGTGGCGATCACCAGCCAGATCAGCTTCGGGAGCGAGAAGGGGCGTTCGAGCCCGGGCCACACGGCCAGCGGCAGCATCGCCAGCCACGCGGCTCCGAACAGTGGACGCATCGTTGCATTCTTCACCAGTTCTCATACGCGTCTCACCGCGATCTGCAAGAGTGGGGGCCGTGATGGTCTCCCTCATGGCACCCGCCGTGCTGGGCGCGAGCCTGTGCCTGCCGGTTGCGGCAGTCGCACAGGTGGTGCCTGCCACGCCGACGGCCGCACCCGACGCCGCCAGCCCGGCCCTCCCGCCGCTGCCCCTGGATGCTGCGCTGGCGTTGGCCCGACGACATGCGCCGGCGATCCGTGCCGCAACGACACGGGCGACGGCCGAAGCGGGCGTGGCCGATGCGTCGCGCGCCTGGCGGAGTCCGACCGTGGATCTCTCGGTGGAGAACCTCGGGCCCCAGGATCTGGACCATGACGGGTTCGTGTGGTTCACGCAGCCTCTCGACATCGGTGCGCGACGCTCGACGCGCATCGCGGCCGCACGGTCGTCGCGTGACTTCCTCGCCAGGCAGGTCGATGCCGAGCGCCGTGTCGTCGATCTCGACCTCGTCGACACGTACCTCGGTGTCGTCCGGGCGCGCCAGGCCTCCGAGCTCCTGGCGGCACACGAGCGCGCCCTCGACGAAGTCGTGCGCCTGGTCGAACGGCGCGTCGGCGAAGGCGTGGCCGCCGAGGGCGACTTGCGCAAGCTGGAGGCCGAACGCGGCCGGACGCGGATCGCGCGCGTGCGGCTCGAACTGGACCAACACCAGCACGCGCTGAAGCTCGGTTTCCTGACCGGACTGACCGATGGCTCGATCGGAGAGCGCGTACGGATGCCTCCGGCGCCGCCCGTGGTGGTCGCCGACATCGAGGCGGCAGTCGAGCGGCGCGCCGACGTCCTCGCCGCAGCCGCGCGCGTGGACGAGCGGCGCACCGCTGCGGCTGCGGAACGTGCGCTCGGGTCCACCGCGATCGCGGCCATGGGCGGCTACAAGCGCACGGCCGGCTTCAACACCGGCACCGCGGGTGTATCGATCGACCTGCCGATCGGCCTTCGCAACGCGCCAGCCCGCCTCCGCGCCGAAGCCGACATCGAGGCGGCAACCCTGGGTCTCGAGCAGGCACGCGCGCTGGCACGCCTCGACATCGAGCAGGCGCTGCTCGCAGCCCGCGTGCTGACGACGCAGGCCGCACGGGTCACCGACGATCTCGTGACGCCAGCCGAGATCGCACAGCGAGCGGCGCGGGCGGCATTTCGCGAGGGCACGGGTGACGCCCTGGCCGTGGTCGATGCCGACCGCGTGCACCTGGACACGCGGCGTGAGGCACTCGCGCTGCAACTCGACGCAGCGGCTGCGAGCATTCGCGCGCGCCTCGCGCTCGGAGAGGATCCCGTTCCATGACTGTCGCCTACACCCGCTGGCGACGGCGCCTCGCCCTGTGCGCACTGGCCGCAAGCGCGGCGTGCTCGCGCGCGCCACAGCAAGAGCCGCCGACGCCAGCGGCGCCACGCGACGCGGTCGTGCTGTCCAGGTCTTCACAGCAACTCGCCGGTATCGAGGTGGAGGTCGCGAAGGCAGAACCCGTGGCCGCCGCGCTCGAGGCCGTCGGCACCGTCGCACTCGACGACACGCGCACCGCGCGCGTGGGCGCGCTGGTGGAGGGCGTCGTGGACGCCACGCGCGTCAATGTCGGCGACCGCGTTCGCGCGGGGGCGCTGCTGGCCGGGCTCCACAGCCACGCGGTGCACGACGGCTGGGGCGACTACCGGAAGGCCGTCGCCGATCGCCGGCGCGTCGAACAGGAACTCGCCTTCGCCTCCGAGACTGTCGCGCGAACCGAACGACTCCTCGCCGACAAGGCGGCATCGGTGCTCGAAGTCGAACGTGCCCGCTCGATGAGGGCCGGTGCCGTGGAGCAACTCGCTGTCGCCAACGCCGAGGTGCAACGCGCCCGCGAGTCGCTGGAGCACCTCGGCATCCCCACCGGATCGACGACCGAGGGCCGTCCTGCCGAGATCATTCCGGTTCGGACGCCGCAGGGCGGCGTCGTGCTCGAGAAGCTGGTCACGACCGGCACCGCCGTGACCCCTGGGACACCGCTTTTCGTCGTCAGCGACACGTCATCGTTGTGGGTGCTGGCCGAGATCGACGAGGCGGCGCTTGCGCAGGTGAAGATCGGGGCGCCGGTCCAGATGATGGTGTCGGCATACCCGACCGAGCGCTTCCCGGCGGCAGTCACGCAGATCTCCGACACCATCAACCCGGCCAGTCGGCGCGTGGTCGTCCGGTGCCAGGTGGGCAACAGCGACGGCCGCCTGAAGCCCGGGATGTTTGCGCGCGTCCAGCTCGAGGGCGCGGCGGCGGCGCCGACGATCCATCTGCCGGTGGATGCCGTGCAGGACATCGGCGAACGACGCATCGTGTTCGTCCCGTCCGCAGATGGCCGGTACGTGGCCCGTGATGTCGAGACGGGCGCGGAGCGCGCCGGCCGGGTCGAGATCCGCCGCGGCGTGGCGGTGGGGGATCGGGTGGTAGTCCGGGGCGCATTCCTGCTCAAGTCCCAGCTGCTGGCCTCCCCGGAAGGCGAATCGTGAGCCTGGGCCTCGTCGAACGCTTCACGGCAGCGGCCCTTCGACATCGTGCGTTCGTGCTCGGCGGCGTCGCCGTGCTCGCCCTTACCGGCGTGTACGCCTTGCGCGACCTGCCGGTAGAGGCCTTTCCCGACCTCACGAACAACCAGGTCGTCGTCGTGACGCAGTCGAGCGGCCTCGCAGCGCCCGAGATCGAGCAACGCATCACGTACCCGATCGAGACCGCCCTGATGGGCACACCGGGCGCGGAAGAGGTGCGCTCGATCTCGAAGTTCGGGCTCTCCATGGTCACCGTGGTCTTCGCCGACGCGGTGCCGGTGTACCTCGCGCGTCAACTCGTCACCGAGCGGGTGAACGAGGCGCGCAGCCGCATCCCGCCGGGAGCGGAGCCGACGCTGGGACCCGTCGCGACGGCCTTTGGCGAAATCTACCAGTACCTGGTGGAGGGCGACGATGCCTCGGTGATGACCCGCAAGACGTTGCACGACTGGTCGGTCCGCAACCGGCTGCGGGCCGTCCCGGGTGTCAGCGAGATCAACACGTGGGGCGGACTCACCGAGCAGTTCCACGTGATCGTCGACCCGCAGCGCCTCGAGCGGTACGGTGTCGGCCTGGCACAGGTGATTGACGCCCTGGCCGGCAACAATCTCTCGTTCAGCGGCGGCTTCCTCGAGCGCCGTTCGGAGCGCACGACCGTCCGCGGCGTGGGCCTGCTCACCGGCCCCGCCGACATCGAAGCCGTTGTCATCACGGCGCTGGACGGTGTGCCCGTGCTCGTGCGCGACGTCGCCGAGGTGCGCACCGGGCCGATGCCGCGCCAGGGCGCAGTGACGCGAGACGGACGCGGCGAAACCGTCGCCGGCATGGTGATCATGCTCAAGGGCGAGAATGGACGCGACGTCGGTGCGCGGGCGAAGTTGCGCATCGAGGAGATCCAGCGATCGCTGCCGGCAGGCGTGACTCTGGTGCCCTTCTACGATCAGACCGACGTGATCGATCGCACCTCGGCGACAGTACGCCGCAATCTGATCGAGGGCTCGATTCTCGTCGTCGCCGTGCTGTTCTTCTTCCTGCGTGATGTCCGAGCTTCGCTGATCGTCGCTTCGGTGATCCCGCTGTCGATGCTGTGCGGGTTCATCGGCATGCGCCTGTTCGGCGTGTCGGCGAACCTGATGTCGCTCGGTGCCATCGACTTCGGGCTGATCGTCGACGGCGCGGTGGTCATGATGGAGAACTTCGTGAGGCGGCGCGCGGAGGCCGATGCGACCCTGCCCGGGGATCGCGCCGAGCGCTCGCGGATCCGGCTGGCCCTCTTCACTCCGGCGGCGATGGAGGTCGCCCGGCCGATCCTGTTCGGCGTGCTGATCATCATCGCCGTCTACCTGCCGATCTTCACGCTCGAAGGACTCGAAGGAAAGATGTTCCGGCCGATGGCGATCACCGTCTGCTCGGCCATCTTCGGGGCGCTGCTGCTGTCGCTGACCGCCGTGCCCGCGGCCTCGTCGCTCCTGTTGCGGATGGGCGGCACGCACCACGAGGATCGGTGGTTCGAGCGCCTGCGCGAGCGCTACCTGCGCCACCTGGCTGACGCCATGCGTCACCGGTTGCGCACGATTGCCGTCGCGGTGACGGTCGTCGGCATCGCCATCGGCTCGCTCCGGTTCATCGGCACCGAGTTCATGCCACGCCTCGACGAAGGCGCGATTCTGATCGAGACCCGCAAGCTCCCGTCGATCTCGCTCGAGGAATCGGTGGCCATCTCGACCCGGGTCGAGCAGCTGGTCCGGCGCTTTCCGGAGGTCTCGCAGGTGGTGACCAAGCTCGGCCGGCCGGAACTGGCCACCGAGGCGATGGGTATCTACCAGGGCGACGTGTACGTGAACCTCCACCCGGAGGCCGCGTGGACGACAGGCCGGAACAAGGACGGATTGATCGAGGCGCTGGCCGCCGCACTCGGCGAGATGCCGGGCGTGGCGGTGAACTTCACGCAGCCGATGGCGATGCGTCTCGACGAAGTCGTGTCGGGCGTCAAGGCCGACGTGGCGGTGAAGGTGTTCGGCGAGGACAGCGCCGTGCTGGAGCGCCTCGCCTCGGACGTGGAGTCGGTGCTCGCCCGCGTGCGGGGCGTCGCCGACCTGCAGGTCGAGGTCTTCTCGGGCGCGTCGCAGTTGCAGATGGCGATCGACCGCCAGACGCTCGCGCGGTACGGCCTGGATGTGGCGGCAGTCCAACGCGTAGTCGAGGCAGCGATTGGCGGCACCGCGGCGACCGACGTCCTCGACGGACCGAAACGCATTCCCGTGGTGGTGAAGTTCCCCGAAGGCCTGCGTGCTCACGAGGAGGCGCTCGCCAGCCTGACGATCACGGCGCCGGGCGGCGAGAAGGTGCCACTCGGGCGCGTGGCGGCGATCACGCGGTCGCAGACGCCGGAGGCGATCAGTCACGAGGGCAGCCAGCGGCGTCTCGTGGTGCAGTGCAACGTCCGCGGCCGCGACATCGGCAGCTTCGTCGCCGAGGCGCAGCAGCGCATGGGCGTCGTCAAGATGCCGGCCGGGTACTACCTGCGCTGGGGCGGGCAGTTCGAGAACCAGTCACGGGCGATGGCGCGGCTCGCGCTGGTGATCCCGCTGTCGCTCGCCATCATCTTCTCGTTGCTGTATGTCACCTTCCGAAACGTCCGCCAGGCCGCGCTGATCATCCTGAACGTGCCGTTTGCCCTCGTCGGCGGCATCACCGCGCTGTGGATGCGCGGGCTGAACCTGAACCTCTCGGCATCGATCGGGTTCATCGCGCTGTTCGGCGTCGCCGTCCTCAACGGCGTCGTGCTGATCACGGCGGTGAACCAGTTGCGTGCGTCGGGACACGGCTTGCACGACGCGATCCTGCGGGGGGCCAGCGCCCGCCTGAAGGCCGTGCTGATGACGGCGCTCGTCGCTGCCCTGGGCTTCGTGCCGATGGCGGTGTCGCATGGCGCCGGCGCCGAGGTCCAGCGGCCGCTCGCCTCGGTGGTGATCGGCGGTGTCATCACCTCGACCCTGCTCACCCTGATCGTGCTACCTGTTGTGTATGAAATGATCGAGGAGGCCTTCCATGCGACTGCTCGTCGTCGAGGATGACCCCACCATCAGCCGCTTCCTGGTGAAGGGGCTGCGCGAGGACCAGCACCTGGTCGACCTGGCCGAGGACGGCGACGCCGCCGAAGCGTCGGCCCTCTCGGGCGACTACGACGCCATCCTGCTGGACGTCATGCTGCCGGCCCAGGACGGCTTCACCGTGTGCCGCCGGCTGCGTGCCCAGGGCGTCGACACGCCCATCCTGATGGTCACGGCGCGCGACGCCGTCGGCGATCGCGTGCACGGCCTGGACACCGGCGCCGACGACTACCTGGTCAAGCCCTTTGCGTTCGACGAGGTCGTGGCGCGGCTGCGCGCATTGACCCGGCGCGGTCGCACCCGCAGCCTGTCGGCCATCCTCACCGCCGGGGCGCTCTCGCTCGATCAGGAGGCACACCAGGCCCGCGTGGCAGGCACGCCGGTGCCGCTCACGGCGACGGAGTACCGCCTGCTCGAGTACCTGATGCGACGCGCCGGCACCATCGTGTCGCGCGACCAGCTCGCCGAGCACGTCTGGGGCGGGGACTACGACCCGTGCTCCAACGTCGCGGACGTGTACGTCGGCTACCTTCGCAAGAAGCTCGCCGGTACGGCCGCCGCCGACCAGATCCGGACGATTCGGGGCCTCGGGTACATGCTCGATCGCGTCGAGGCATGATGCGCAGGCCGTTGTCGTTCCGCGCCCGGCTGACGCTCCGCTGGACGATCGCGTTCGGCCTGCTGCTGGCCTGTGCCAACACGGCGGTCTACATGGGCGTGCGGGTCTACGCGCAACGCGACCTGGACGCGAATCTCCGCACGCTGGCAGCGACCGAGATCGCGTCGTCGACCGACGCCGGCGGCGTCCTGCACCTGCACGAGTTGCCGATGGAGCAACTCGGTGGCGGGGACTTCACGGGCAAGTTCGTCCAGTACTACACCCCCGACGGCGGCATCGTGTTCGAGTCGCCGCTGCTGCGCGGCGAGCGCGTGCTGGACCAGGAACACCTGGCACGGACACTGCGAGGCGATCACCGGATGTCCACCGTCAGCATCGCCGGCCGCCGCGGCCGCGTGATCACGGCGCAGATCAGGGACGCCAGCGCCCCCTACGTCGCCGCGATCGGCATCTTCACGGATCAGCTGGATGCGCTGCTGGCACGGCTGGCGTGGGTCCTCGTCGGCGTCTGGATCGTGGGCCTCGCTGCCACGGCCTGGATCGGCCTCTTGCTCGCGTCGAGCGCGCTCGAGCCGATCGATCGCATCACCACCCGCGCCGCGCGCATCGCGACCGGCGACATCGACATGCGGCTCGATCCGCCGCGCAGTGACGACGAGATCGGCCGGATGACGCGCCTGCTCAACGAGATGCTGGATCGTCTGCATCGGGTGATCGACGGCTCGCGCCGGTTCGCCGCCGACGCCTCGCACGAACTGCGGACCCCGCTCACCGCGATGGCCGGGGAGATCGACGTCGCGCTCAAGCGCGAGCGGGATCCGGCGGAATACCGGGAAACGTTGCAGCGGCTGCGCGACCAGATCGAGGGCCTGACCACCGTCGCCGGGCACCTGATGCTGCTTGCGCGCGCTGAAGAGCAGTCCGGCGAACTTGCCGCACAGGAGGTGTCAATCTGCGACCTGGTGGATGCGGCCTGCACACGGGTCGGTCCGCACGCGGCGGCGCGCGGCATCTCCGTCGCGCACGAAGGTCTCGAAAAGCTGGTCGCGTACGCCCAGCCCGGGCTGCTCGCTCGCGTGATCGAGAACGTTCTCGTCAATGCCGTGCAGTACAACCGGGAGGGCGGCGCCGTGCGAGTCACGGGCTTCGACGAGCCGGCGCCGGGCGATGCGTGGGAGGCTGGCCGGGTGCGGCTCGAGGTGACCGACACCGGTCACGGGATCCCGCCGGAGGATTGGGAGCGCGTGTTCGACCGCTTCTACAGGCGGGAGCCGTCGCGGTCCCGCCGCACCGGCGGCGCGGGCCTCGGTCTCGCACTCAGCCGGGCCATCGCCACCTGGCACGGCGGTTCGGTCCGGGTGCGAGCCTCGAGTGACGCCGGCACCACGTTCGAACTGGTTTTCCCGGGCCAGCGCCAACCGTGACCCTCAGACCTTGGTCAGCTAGACCAAGGACAGTGATCACCCTGCCCCATCCGCTCTGTACCCTGCTGAGCAGTGTCCACTCAAACCGTCCTCATCGTCGACGACGATCGCGAAGCTGCGCTTGTCATCAGCCATGCGCTGGCGGCCCCCAACCGTGAGGTGAGGGTCCTCACGAGTGCGGAGGATGTCGTGGCGCAGGCCGCGGTGTCTCCGGTGGACCTGGTGATCACCGAGGCGGTGTTCGCGTCGGGCGTATCCGGGCTCGACATCGTGCGCGCCTGCAAGGCGGCTGTGCCGGTCACGCGTGTGCTGGTGGTGAGCGGCAACGGCTCGCTGGACGACGCAGTCGACGCGCTGCGGGCGGGCGCGTTCGACTACCTTGCCAAGTCGGGCGACGTCGACACGCTCAGGGCGACGGTGGAGCGCGCACTGCGGCCGCCGACGAGCAGGCCGACGCCTGCGCACGGGCCGACGAGGGCGCCGACCATGATCGGGCGATCGCCGAGCATGTTGCAGCTGTACAAGCAGGTGTCGCAGGCCGCGCCCGGATCCGCGCCGGTGCTGATCCTCGGCGAGAGCGGCACCGGCAAGGAACTCGTCGCACGAGCCCTCCACGCGCATGGCCCGAGGGTCGATCGGCCCTTCCTCTCCCTCAATTGCGCCGGAATGACCGACCTCCACCTCGAGTCGGCGCTCTTCGGCCACGTCCGTGGCGCGTTCCCGACCGCGGTCAACGATCGCGTCGGCCTGTTCGAAGCGGCGCGGACCGGAACGCTGTTTCTCGACAACATCACCGAGATGTCCGCGGCCATGCAGGCGCAGCTCTTGCGCGTCCTGCAGGAGCGCGAAGTGCGCCCCATGGGCGGTCAAGAGGCAGTGGGCGTCGACGTCCGCGTGCTCGCCGCCGCCTGTGGCGATGCCGAGGCCGACGTCACGGCGCACGGGTTCCGCCTGGATCTGTTCTTTCGACTGGCCGTCTTCCTGATTCGCGTGCCGCCGCTGCGCGAGCGCCGTCAGGACATCCCCCTGCTCGTCGAGCACTTCTCCGGCGCCGCGAGCGCGCGCGCCGGCCGGATGGTGACCATCTCGAACGGTGCCATCGCGCGCCTGCGCCAGCTGGACTGGCCAGGCAATGTCCGGGAGCTGGAAAACGTGATCGAACGACTCGTCGCCTCCGCTCGTCACCCCGTCATCGAGGCCGCCGACATCGTCCTCGACGCCGGCGCATCCACCTCGCCCGGGACGCACCCGTTCTCGGACATGCCGACGCTCGACGAACTCGAGCGGCGATATCTCGTGTATGCCCTGCAGCGGTTCGCGGGCAACCGCACCCGGACGGCCGCGGCCCTCGGCATCGATCGCCGCACCCTGTACCGGATGTCGGCCCGCCTCGGTGTCCCGATCACGGGCGCCGAGATCCACGGCGCCAACGTCGGCTAGCCCGGCCCGAGCAGGGACACCGGACCCCGTTTTCGCCGCGAAGCCGATGTGTCAGACTCGCGACGACCCGGAGGTCCCATGTCCCTGCTCGACCAGTCGTCGCTGTCGCGTCGCCGCTTCCTTGCGGCCACCGTTGCCACTCCGTTTGTCGCGGCCGTCTCGGCCGCCAGCCGGCCCATGGTCGGCGTGGAGTTGTTCTCCGTCCGCCAGGAACTCGCCGCCGACCTGTTCGGCACCGTTCGCCGGGTCGCCAAGACCGGCTATGAAGGCGTCGAGTTCTTTTCCCCGTACTACGAGTGGGAACCCGCCTACGCCAAGCAGGTCCGACAGTTGCTGGACGAGGTCGGCCTGAAGGCACCGTCGACGCACAACAGCGCCAACGTGTTCACGCCCGAGGGCCTGAAAAAGGCGATCGACCTGAACGTCGTGCTGGGGTCGAACCTGATCGTGATGGCGAGTGCGGGCAAAGCAGCGACGATCGACGACTGGAAGCGCGTCGCGGAGCGCCTCACCGCTGCGTCCGAGACACTGCGGCCGCTCGGCATGCGCGCTGGCTTCCACAACCACCAGTCCGAGTTCAAGGCCGTCGAGGGGACGCGTCCGATTGACGTGATCGCGAAGCACACGCCGCAGGACTTCGTGCTGCAGTTCGACGTCGGCACGTGCGTCGAGGCCGGCCAGGACCCGGTCGCGTGGATCAAGGCCAATCCGGGACGGATCAAGAGCATCCACTGCAAGGACTGGGCACCGGGCGAAGGGCCCGACAAGGGCTACAAGGTGCTGACTGGCGAAGGCGTCGTGCCGTGGAAGGAGATTCGCGCAGCCGCCGAGTCGGTAGGCGGTGTCGAGACCTACCTGATCGAACAGGAGGGCAGCCGCTTCACGCCGTTCGAGACCATCGAGAAGTGCCTCGCGACGTGGAAGGGAATGGCCTCGTGAAGCTTCTGGCGGCGTGCGGGTTGATGCTCGCGATGGGCGTGGGGACAGCTGGTGCGCAGGTGAAGACCACGGCAGGCCTGGTGGAGGGCGTCACGGCCGATGAGGGCCGTGTCCGCGTCTTCAAGGGACTGCCGTACGCCGCTCCACCGGTCGGCGCGCTGCGCTGGAAGGCGCCCGCGCCACTCGCACCCTGGACCGGCGTGCGCAAGGCCGACGCGTCCGGCGCGCAGTGCATGCAACCGCAGGTGTTTGCCGACATCGTGTTCGATCGGCTGGCCAGCGAGGATTGCCTGTACCTGAACCTCTGGACGCCGGCCAGGGATGCGTCGGCCAAGCTGCCGGTGATGGTGTGGATCCACGGCGGTGGCTACCAGGCTGGCGCGTCACATGAACCGCGGCACGACGGTGTACGACTCGCTCGCAACGGCGTGGTCTTGATCACGATCAACTATCGGCTCGGCGTCTTCGGCTTCCTGGCGCACCCCGCGCTCTCGAAGGACGACGGGCGCGGGAGTTCAGGCAACTACGCGCTGCTCGACATGGTGGCGGCCCTGGCGTGGGTCCGCGACAACGTGGCAGCGTTCGGCGGCGATCCAGGCAACGTGACCATCTTCGGCGAATCGGCAGGGTCGTTTGCCGTCAACGCCTTGATGGTGGTCCCGCAGGCCCGTGGGCTGTTCCACAAGGTCATCGGCGAGAGCGGCGCACATTTCGGGCCCTCACTCTCGGCCGCCACGCGCGAGGCGAGCGAAGCCAATGGCGAGAAGTTCGGGGTGTCCATCGAGGCCACGACGGCCGAGGCGCTGCGCGCCAAACCTGCCGCGGACGTGCTCGCCGCCGCGAGCAAGTGGCAGCCGTGGTTTTCGCCAGCCATCGACGGCGTCGTCCTCACCGAACCAGTCGCGGCGACCTTTGCCGCCGGCAAGCAGGCGCAGGTGCCGCTGCTCGCGGGCTGGAATGCCGACGAGGCCCGCGGCGGCGTGCTGCTCGCGACCGAGCGGCCGACGGCCACGTCGTTCGTGAACCAGACGCGCAAGCGGTTCGGGCCCGCAGCCGATGCCCTGTTGAAGGTGTACCCGGCCGACAGCGACGCCGTGGCACTCGAATCGGCGGCGGCACTGGCGAGCGACCTCTTCATCAGCTACAGCACCTGGAAGTGGATCGAGGCGCATCGTGCCACGGGCGGTGCACCTGTCTACCGCTACCTGTTCTCGCGCAAGATTCCAGTGGCACCGGGTGAGGTCCGCAATGGACGCCCCGTCACCGCCGAGGACGTCGGCGCCCGCCATGCCGGCGAAATCGAGTACGTCTTCGGCACGCTGGACACGGTCAAGAACGTGCCCTGGACGCCGGCCGATCGCACGTTGTCGGAGGCGATCGGGAAGTACTGGACCAACTTTGCCAGGACGGGCAATCCCAATGGCATCGACCTGCAGGCCTGGCCGGTGCTCGCCGCGACGGCTCCGGGCGCCAATCAGGACATGGGGCCCCGGCTCATCGAGCTGGACACGACCATCAGGGCCGTTCCCGAGGCGAACCGGGCACGATACGAAGCGCTCGACCAGATGCTGACGGCGCCACCGCGATAGTCAACGTCTGCGGCTCGTCACACACTCATCACCGCAAGAACGCGCGGGCCGGCACGACCGGTGGAGGCTCGTGAGAGCATGCGCCAAGGAGGCCTTGTGCGCCGCACCTGCATCCGTCTCGCGTTCGTGATCCTCTGCGCGTGTGCCGGCTCGGCGGCGGCGCAGTCGCCGATCCACGAAGCCCCGCCCTCCGCACCGTCAACAGGACGCGTGGTGCCTCGAGGCGAACCAGGGCAGGCTTTGCACGTCAGCGGGCTGGTCGTCGACTCGGGTGGGAAGCCGATCGCCGGCGCATCCCTCTACGTCTACCAGACCGACCACGAGGGCTACTATGGCGTGAAACCGGCGAGTGACAACCGCAATCCCAGGCTCAAGGTCTTCCTCCGCAGCGATGCGCAGGGGGCGTGGTCGTTCGACACCATCAAGCCAGGAGCGTACCCGGGCGGCCAGGTCCCGGCGCACATCCACTTCGAAGTGTCGGCGCCAGGCCTCGCGCCGAATGTGTTCGAGATCGTCTTCGCGGGCGAGCCGTCGGTCACGTCGATGATGCAGACGAATCCGGCCTTCTCGGTGCGGCCGATCGAGAACGGACGGGTGACGGAACGGATCGTCCTGAGATAGTTCAGGCGGCGCCATCCTTCCGGACGTGCTGCCGGATCCGGGGCCAACTCAATCCGTGTAATCTCGCGCCATGCTGATAGCCCAGTCGCTCGGAGAGTACGGGGCCATGTCCGGCTTGTCGGCCGCATTCCAGTCAGCCCTCTATCGCGTCGAGGCGTTCATCAGCGGCCTGGGCATGAGGGAGTACGTCTTCATCGCCGTGGCCGCCGTCGTGCTGTACATGCTGTTCGGCAAGCGCGGCTGACACCGTACCCGCGCGGCGATCTAGGGCACCGTGACAAGCGTGCCGATGATGCGGTTCTGGGTGACGTTGGGAAACGCGTGGGTGCCGGTCGCCAGTTCACCGCCGCCCGCGAGGATCACGTTCAGCAACAAGTTGGCGTAGTCGCCGTTGCCGCGACCCGTGAACCAGCCTTCGACGTGCATCTCGGGGGCACACGGCTCGCCGAGTCCCACGTGCGAGCCGATTCGGGCGATCAGTTCCAGGGTGCCGCTGAAGAGAATGACATCCGGTTCGGGGCTCGCGTTGACGATCTGCGCGCGTCCCGCGAAGTGCGCGAAGCCGTCGGCGCGGCGAATCGTCGTTCCCTTGGCGCGAAGTCCTGTGACCGGCACCAGTTGTCCGACATCGTCGCACTCGGCCTTGGCGGTGATGCGCAAGGTCACCGACGTCGACAGTCGCTGCGTCGTGAAGGGACGACATTCGTAGCGGGCGGCGGCGATGCTCTCGGTGACGCCGTCGAACGTGCGGGCGAACCGCCGAATGCAGAGCTGTCCAGCCGGCAGTAATGGCATGGAGACCTCCAGCGCGCGGCATTGGCCGCGCCTTCTCTTCGATCAACGCCCGAACGAAGGTAATCGGACACAGTCGATTCGCGGCTGGCGGACGAACGTCACGATACGCGGCCTGCAGAGCTCTGCGGCGCGCCAGCCGCGAACGGCCGAGCGTCACGTTCAGTCACGATTCCGCTGCTCCCCGTCGCCGAGATGCACCCGGCACGACGAGAACCAGCGCCTGATCTCGCCCTCTTCGACACCCTTGCCGGCCAGGCCGATGTGCCCGTCCGGACGCAGCAGGTAATGCGCCGGCGTAGTGATCGCCACGGCTGCCAGGGCGCGGATGTTCTCGCCTTCGAACGGCACGACGTGGGTAGCCAGCAGGTCGCCCAGGCCGAGGCGTTCGGTCGACGGCGCGGGCTGGCCGATGACGAGCAGATTGAATCTCGTGTCGTCGAGTCGCTGGAACAGATCCTCGCTCCCGCTGCCGTCCGCGAACGCGAGCTGCAGCCACGGAAAGCGTTCGCCGGCCCTGGGTGCGTCCTTCGCCCCGCCAGCGAGCGTGCGCGAGAGTGGGCTCGCACGGTACTCGATGCCGATCTGCGAGAGCGTCAGGAACGCGGCTCTCCGCATGAAGGCCGGCTTCATGGCGATGGCGGCGACGTTCGGGAGAATGCGGGTGCGCAACACGCCGCCAAGCCAGCTGTCGGACACGACGAACCTGAACGCACGATCCGTGGTCGAAAGCAGTTTGTCGGCAAAGGGCAGGCGCTCGACCTCATACGTGTCGAGCAGTGGGTCAGCGGCGCGGCCTGACGTGACGAGCGCCAGCTTCCAGGCCAGGTTGTAGGCATCCTGCAGCCCGGTATTCATGCCCTGCCCGCCCATCGGGCTGTGGACGTGCGCCGCGTCGCCGAGCAGGAAACAACGCCGATCACGGAAACGCTCAGTACGCCGGTGGTGGATGCGATACGTCGAGAACCACAGGCACGACGTGAACGAGAGTCCCTGTGCGCTCTCCTGCTGCAGCGACGGGATCAGTTCCTCGAATGTCACATCGGGCTTCGACCGCAGCCCTTCCGGCAGGAGCCCGATCACTCGCCAGCGGTTCTGGCCGCGCATCGGGAAGTACAGATGAAACCCCTTGCCCCACAAGTAGACATTCAGTTCGTTGGGCACCATCGGTCCCGTCGCCTCCGTGTCCGCGACGAAGAACGAGTGTTCGTATGCGGCGCCCGGGAAGCCGATGCCGTTCATCTCACGCACGGCACTGCGGCTGCCGTCACATCCAGCCACCCAGGCCGCGTCGATGGTTCGATGACTGCCCTCAGGTTGCGTGATGGTCGCCGTCACGTGGGCGGCGTGTTGCTCGAGTGCGACCAGCTCCGTATTCCATTCGACGTCGACGCCCCAGTCCCGAAGGCGTTCTCCCATGATGCGTTCGTTCTCATCCTGGCCGAGCATCAGCACGTACGGGAACGGACTGAGGTTCTTGCCCATCTCCTCGAGCGGGATGCGAGCCTTCAGCCTTCCGCCGACCCACATGTTCGCGCCATTGCCCTGCTCGCCCAGTTCCACCGCTCGGGCGGCGATGCCGAGTTTCGCGTAGATCTCGAGCGTCCTCGCGTGCACCGCCATCGCCCTCGACTGCTGCGCGGGACCACTGTGACGGTCGATGATGATCGGACGGATGCCGCGGCGCGCCAGTTGATTGGCCAGCATGAGTCCTGTCGGGCCGGCACCGATGATGAGCACGTCGATCAGCATGCGTGACCGCCTCTCAGAATCGGGAAGTCTCCTTTCCGTCCCAACTATAGGCGCGCCAGCGCTCATGCCGCCAGTCGCGAGGCGAGAGCCTCGAGCCGATCCGATCGACCACTCGAAAGGGCTACGCGCCCCTGGCTCCGGGTGGCGTGTCCGCGCGAAGGTCACCGAACGTAGTGCCATCGCGACCGTGCTGGCCGTGTCAATCGCGGCGCAGACGTACCTCTCGATGCCCGATCACGGGCATTCGTTCGGTCGGATGCTGGCCTGGCAGATGACGACATCGGGGTTGTGAGCCACACGCGGGCGCGGGCGAACACGGCGTCGAAGTAAGCGTTGCCGGGGGAACGCCGGTCCGGATCGTCGGGGCAGGAAATGATGCCGACGCTCATGCTGCTGCCCGTCGTCGAGAATGCGTTCAGGCATGGCCTGGCCAGAAACGCGCAGAAAGGCCGCCTCGAGGTGAATGCCGCCCGGCAACCGGACGCATTGACGATTTCGATCGCCGACAACGGCGCGGGCATCCCGACGGACTTCGACGTGGACCGCCAGGCAGGCACCGGGTTGCGTAATGTGCGCGATCGGCTCCTGCACCTCTACGGACAGTCGGCGGCGCTCGAGATCCGGCGTGGCGACCAATCGGGCACTGTCGTCACCATTCACATTCCCCTGCGTCCGGAATGGCAGGCGCGGGCCACCGCATGAGCCGATTTCGCGCGCTGGTCGTGGACGACGAGCCACTCTCGCGGGGCATGGTGGCGGCCATCCTTCGCGAGGACGGAGAGATGGATGTCGTGCTCGAATGTGCCGACGCGATGGCGGCGCAGGAACTGATCCGCTCCACGCGTCCCGACATCGTGTTTCTCGACATCGAGATGCCCGAGGTCACCGGGCTGGACCTGGCGCGGGAACTCGGTGAAGACGGCCCGGTCGTGGTGTTCGTGACGGCGTTCAACCGCTACACGCCGGATGCCTTCGAAGTGAGCGCCAGCGACTACGTCCTCAAGCCCTTCTCCGACCAGCGCTTCGCCGATGCCCTTCAGCGGCCGAAGCGGCGCGTCCGGGAGCGGCGGCTCGGCGCACTCGCGCAGCAACTCGCCACGCTGTCGTCCGAGCTCCGGCTCGACGATGAGACGGAGCCGGTCCTGAAGGCACGCGCCTATGTGGAGCAGCTGTCGTTCAAGCAGAACGATCGCCAGATTGTGGTCCCGATCTCCGACGTGTACTGGATCGAAGCCGAGGACTACTACGTTCGCATCCACTCGCAACGCGGCAGGCACCTGGTGCGAACGCCACTGGCCACGCTCGAGGCACGGCTGAATCCTCGTGACTTCCTGCGAGTGCATCGCGGCGCCATCGTCAATGTCCAGAAGGTGGTCGCCGTGCGTGACGCGGGCGGCCTGATGCTCGTGCTCGCGGATGGCACCGAGGTGCCCGTCAGCCGATCGCGAAGGGCTGCCGTCGAGTCGTCGCTTCTACCCCGCGCGAACCCGCCACGGCCGTAAGCACGAGCGGACGCAGGTCTCATGTCTCAGGACTTAGGTCTTAGGTCTCAGGCAAAACCTGAGACGTGAGACTTGAGACCTGAGACGTGAGACGTGAGCGCGCGTTCACGTGACTGCGTCAATGCGCGCCCTGAGCGACGTCATCGTCGCCTGGACGTCGCCGAGCGCGTCGCGCACCGATGTCAGCGCCTGCTGCTCGGCACGAACGAAGCGGCTGTAGGGCGCAACGCCCTCGTTCAGGCGCTCTGTGCTTCGGTGCGCCTCCTGCTGGAACTGCGTCCGCAGCGCCCCCGACAGCGTCTCCCGCAGGTCGGCGACCTTCTGACGCAGATCCTCCTTCGCCTTGCGACGACGGGCCGGCACGATAAAGAGACCGACGGTCGCGATCACGCCGGCGAGCAGGATGCCGGTCACGTCGGCCGCGGCGGTGGATGCTGCGATCGTCACGAGGGTGCCGAGCCCGACGGCGCCGGCGCCCACGGCCGCAGACGCTGCCACGGCGTTGCGCGCGCCCTCGGCCAGCGTCGCGGCCTCGCGCTGCCGGTCGAAGCTCTCGACGACGCGCTGGGCCTCCCGGCCGACCGAATCGAGCAGGCGTCCGCGCTCGAGGTGGAACGTCGCCAGTTCTGGATCGCCGACGATGCGATCGCGGTACTGGAGTCGTCGATCCGCGAGATGGCCATGGACCTGCTGCCACTGCCGCAGGTCGGCGCTCACCATCCAGTCGATCAACTCGGACACCTTCCGCTCGATCTGCACCGGTGCGTCGGCGACCACGTCGCGCACGAACCCCTCCTGCACACGCGCCTTGTTCAGCAGGTCCATCACCCGGCCGATGCGCAGCATGTCGTCGAAGTAGACGTGACCGCGCTGCTCCATCTGCAACAGCACGTTGTCGATCTCGCCCATCCGGAGCTCGAACTGCCGGTCCATGTCGGTGCGGTACACCGCATGCTGCTTCTCCACGTCGTCCAGGAGCCGCAGGTCGTCCTGCAGGAGCCCGAGGCGGCCATTGGTCACCTCGAGGTAACGCGATGCGAGGGCGGTGCCGATGCCGATCGGGTTGGCCAGCTTGAGCCGCAGCCGCTCGCGCTGATCGAGACGATCGTGGATGTAGCGCTCGAGGGCTTCGAACCGGCTCGCGGCCCACAGGTCCGGCTGGCCACGCTTGGCGCGCATCGCCAGCTTGGCGCTGACCGGAAACGTGTCGGGCGCACTGCCGAGTGCCACCTGGGCGTGCTCCGCGACGAAATCGAGCACCTTCTGCAGATCCGCCGCGGTCTCCAGCAGATCCACCTTGTTGATCACGATGACGACTTTCTTGCCCCAGTCACGGATCACCGCCAGGA